>JBQGCI010000592.1:0-5984 GCA_052038405.1 Acinetobacter pittii | reverse complement strand
ATAATTATGATTGATCTTGGATAAGATAGTTATCATACCAACCTTTAATGAAAAAGAAAATATTGAAAGCATTCTAAAGGCTGTATTTGAGCTGGAGGGCGGTTTTCATGTATTGATTGTTGACGATGGTTCCCCCGATGGCACTGCCGATATTGTACGCGTGTTGCAGCAAAACTACGGAGGCCGGCTCTTCCTGGAAGAAAGAAAAGGGAAGCTGGGTTTAGGTACTGCCTATATTCACGGGTTTAAATGGTCGTTAAAAAACGGCTATGGTTTTATTTTTGAGATGGATGCTGATTTTTCTCATAACCCTAAAGACCTGATCAGATTATACGATGCCTGTAAAAACCAGGGCGCCGACGTAGCAATAGGTAGCCGCTATGTAAAAGGCGGCGGTGTTATTAACTGGCCGGCCGATCGGATCGCTTTATCCAAAGGTGGGTCGCTTTATACCCGTATTATCACCTGGATGCCGATTAAAGATCCTACAGCAGGTTTTATGTGCTACACAGCCAAAGTGCTGGAGCGCATCGATCTGGACCGTATCACATTTGTTGGCTACGCCTTCCAGATAGAAATGAAATTCGCTTCCTGGAAGCTGGGCTTTAAAATAAAAGAAGTGCCTATCATTTTCCAGGACAGAACGAAAGGGCAATCTAAAATGAATAAGGGCATTGTTAAGGAAGGTATACTGGGTGTATTGAATCTTCGCTGGCAAAGTCTTTTTAAAAATTATCGGAGAAGGGTGGAAACAAAGGGTATGTAGATCTTTAATGAACACCCATCTTCACTCATCATTGATTACTCATTATTTATCATGTACAGCAAATCCGAAGCTTCTAACTTAAAAAAGGAATTCTGGACTACATTTGGCATGTACATGAAGCCAGTGAAAAACGCTGAACAGCTTACCATTAACTGGGTTAACTATAAAACCGGTATCCGGCATATTTATTTTAGAATGGATGCTGCCAAAAGAGACGCAACCATTGCTATTGAAGTTAAACATCCTGATACCGCGGCCCGGCTGACGGCATACGGGCAATTGGAATCGTTAAAACCCTACCTGGAGCAAATCCTTGGAGAATCCTGGATATGGCAACCTTCATTTTATGATGAAGATGGCAGCAGCGCTTCGCGGATTTTTACAACACTGGAAGGTGTAAGTGTTTTCAATAAAGAACACTGGCCTGCCATCATCTCTTTTTTTAAAGAGCGGATGATACAACTCGATCTTTTCTGGAGCGATGTTAAAGCTCAATTCGAATGATAAATTTTCTCACCTTATTTTTATCAGGTTTACTATCTTCATGTCCTGCACTTTAAAAAGATGCCAAATGAAAAAGGGACTTGTATTTTTACTGATATTAGCTTCAAATATGTTACAGGCTCAGGAAACAATAAAGCTTTACGATGTTGTTCCCAACAGCAAACCCTCCGATATAACAGAGAAGAGTGAGACGGCTGCTGATGGTATTACCCGGGTAAGCCAGGTCGTATCGCCCGAACTGATTATGTACCGGCCTGAAAACCCTAACGGCACTGCGGTATTAATATGCCCGGGTGGCGGCTACCGTATTCTGGCAATTACACACGAAGGCCATGATGTTGCCAAAGCCCTCAATAGGTGGGGAGTAACGGCTTTTGTTTTAAAATATCGTTTACCTGACGATAAAACGATGATGGATAAAACCATCGGCCCCTTACAGGATGCAGAACGAGGCATTCAATTCATTCGTCAGAACGCCAAACAGTGGGGTATAAACCCCAGGAAGATAGGAGTGATGGGCTTTTCGGCAGGAGGACACCTGGCTGCATCTCTTTCAACAAGGTACCGCCAGGAGGTAATAGAAAACCATAAGCATATTTCTTTGCGTCCCGACTTCTCTGTTTTGGTATATCCTGTAATTAGTTTTTCGGATAGTCTGGCTCATATGGGTAGCCGCGATAACCTGATCGGTAAAAAAGCGGCTCCTTATAAAATAAATAAGTTCTCCAACGAACTGTTGGTTAATAAAAAAACACCTCCCGCTTTTTTGGTGCATGCCAAGGACGATGAGGCTGTTCCTTTTGGTAATAGTATCGCATATTATGAGGCATTACAAAAAAATAAAGTGCCGGCTGCTGTAAAACTATTTGAAAAGGGAGGACATGGGTTCGGTATGCACAACAAAAAAGAAGCCGGCGATTGGATGAACGAACTGCAGCAGTGGCTGGTAAAAGAAAAATTTTTAAACAGGCTCTAAGTATCAAAAAAGGATAAAATAATAAATGCTATGAAAATTGCTTTCCACGGCGCAGCGCAAACAGTGACTGGCTCCAAACATTTAATAACTTTAAAGAACGGTAAAAAGATACTACTGGATTGTGGTATGTTTCAGGGTATGGGCGATGAAACAGAATTGCTGAATCGCACCTTTGGCTTTGTAAGTAGCGAGGTGGATGCGATGATCTTATCGCATGCGCATATAGACCATTCCGGGTTGATACCCAAACTGGTATCTGAGGGCTTTAATGGAAATATTTTTTGCTCTCCTGCAACCAAGGAGCTGGCAGCTATATTGTTAATGGATAGCGCGGAGATCCAGGAAAGCGATGCCAGGTTTATGGAAAAGAAGCGGGTAACAGGGTTGCCCGAACTACTAAAACCTTTGTATACGATTGAAGATGCTAAAAGCTCGGTTCCGCTTTTTACGCCCCGGGAATACGGCGAATGGTTTGATGTAACAGAAGGTGTAACCTGTATGTTCACCGATGCGGGGCATATCATCGGCAGCCAATGTGTACATCTTAAAATTCAGGAAGACGGAAAGGAACGACAGATTACTTTTAGCGGCGACCTGGGCAGGTATCGCGATATTATTTTGCGCTCCCCGGAGGTATTTCCGCAGGCAGACTATATCATTATGGAATCGACCTATGGTAATAGCCTGCATGATAACATCACAGGTACACCCGATCAGCTATTGGAATGGATCCAGCGCGTGTGCGTAGATCGAAAGGGAAAGCTCATTTTACCGGCATTTAGCGTAGGCCGTACACAGGAAATCCTTTATTTTTTAAACCAGCTGGACCTTGAAAACAGGCTGCCCCGCATACCCATTTTTGTTGACAGCCCCCTGAGTATTGAAGCCACCGATATGGTCAAACGTTTTCCGCAATATTTTAATAAACGCATTCAGCAGGTAATGAAGAATGATGATGATCCGTTTATGTTCCCCGGTCTTACTTATATTAAAGATGTAAGGGACTCCAAGGCGCTCAACTTCAGAAGCGGTCCTATGGTGATCATATCGGCCAGCGGTATGGCGGATGCAGGCCGTGTGAAGCATCATATATACAATACAGTAGAGAATTCAAGAAACGCGATTGTGATGACAGGGTATTGCGAGCCGAATTCTTTAGGGGCAAGACTTTTATCTGGTATGAAAGAAGTGGGCATATTTGGTACTGAAAGGCAGGTGAACGCCGAGATAGGTCAGATACGCAGTATGAGTGCTCACGGCGATTATGAAGATATGAGTCAGTGGCTGGCGTGCCAGGATCCGCGCGCCGTAAGGAAATTGTTCCTGGTGCACGGGGAGCCGGATGTACAGCTGGATTTCAAAAACCGGTTACTAAAAAAGGGTTTCATGGATGTGGAAATTCCTGAACGGCATTTTGAAATAGGACTTGATTAAAAATATCAAACCGCCGCAATGGCGGTTTTTCTTTGAATGGAATCAATAGCATGCCTGCTGTTCCGGTTAGTATCGCTATTTTCTGATATTTATCAAAACGGGCTATCAAAAAATGGTTTATCTTTCCTAAAAGATCGATATGAGACTGCTGCCCTTCTGCTTTTCTTTATTGATAACGATTTTGCTGATATTCATCCTTAACCGGCCGATAGGCAGTAAAGTACCGATGCCGCTGGGTAGCTTTCTCAGTCCGCAAACAGGTTTCTGGCAGAACGCTGAAGATACCGCTTATAACTATAGCGTCGATATTCAGCAATCGGACCTGAAAGGGAATGCAAAAGTGTATTTTGATGAAAGGTTGGTGCCGCACGTATTTGCAGAGAACGACGAAGATCTCTATTTTATACAAGGTTACCTGCATGCTAAATTCCGTTTGTTTCAAATGGATCTGCAAACCAAAGCTGCAGAAGGGCGGGCCAGTGAAATAGCGGGCCCTGTTGCTATTAATTACGATAAGGAGCAACGGCGCCTGGGCATGAAATTCGCTGCAGAAAACACCTTGCGGGTGGTAGAACAGGATGCGTCAGCCTTGGCCCTGTATACCGCTTATACAAAAGGGATCAATGCGTACATTAACACCTTAACGGAGGGAGCCCTACCGCTTGAATATAAAATACTCAACTTTAAACCAGAGCAATGGACGAACCTCAGAACTATGTTATTGTTGAAAATGATGGCCAGGATGCTGTCTTCCGGAACAGAACATGATTTAGAGAATACCAGCCTTCGCGCTGTTCTTACTTCAGAGCAGTTCAATCTTTTGTATCCGCAGGTACCGGATTCTTTGTCACCTATTGTGCCTAAGGGAACCGTCTTTCCTAAAGCTATGCATGATTATTTGCTACCTGCCAACGTTGATTCAGCTTATTTCCGCCATCAAAGAGCGGTGGCGGCAAGAGCCCGGTATCGTGAGGATAGAGATAATGGAAGTAATAACTGGGTAGTGGCAGGCAGTAAAACAGCAAGCGGGGCGCCTATTCTTTGTAATGATCCGCATCTGGAATTATCACTTCCTTCTATATGGTACGAAATGCAATTGGCAACTCCGGGTTCAAACGTGTACGGAGCTACTTTGCCGGGCAGCCCTTTTGTGATCATTGGCTTCAATGATTCGATCGCCTGGGGTGTTACCAATGCCCAGAGAGATGTAAAAGATTATTACACCATCAGGTTTAAAGATGGAAGTAAAAAAGAATATTGGTTTGATAATGCCTGGAAGCCTACCCAGCAAAGAATTGAAGAAATTAAAGTGAAGGGGCAGGCTCCTGTTTTCGATACCGTTGCTTACACTTTGTTCGGACCTGTAATCTATGACGGGGCATACGCAGATACCGTTACCCGTCAGGATGCGCTGGCCGTTAAATGGACGGCACATCATACAGGCGATGATGGAGGTGCTTTTTATAAGCTGAACCGGGCGGGCAATTATAATGAGTATGTGTCGGCAATAAAAGATTTTGAGTGCCCGGGGCAGAATTTTGTATTTGCGTCCCGGTCGGGAGATATCGCTATCTGGCAACAAGGCCAATTTCCGGATAGGTGGCAGGGGCAGGGACAATATATTATGCCCGGGCAAGACAGCAGCTATCTTTGGCAGGGTTTTATTCCCCAAGCAGAAAATCCGCATGCTTTAAATCCGGAGCGCGGGTTTCTGGAAAGCGCCAATCAGCGACCGGCTGACGACACTTATCCCTATTTTATACCAGGCTCTTACATAACGCCGAGAGCTAATGCCATCGAACATTTCCTGGGTCGTATGAACGGAATCGATGTACAGGATATGATGGCATTGCAAAATAATAACTATAATATCCTGGCCAGTCAGATGCTGCCCATACTCCTGTACCATACGGATGAGGGCGCGTTGACAGCGGAAGCAAGTACTTATTTCAACACTATTAAGCAATGGGATTTCGAAGCCGGGCCCAATTCCGTTGGGCAAACCATTTACCAGTTTTGGTTAGATAGCCTGCAAAGAAATATCTGGTCGGATGAACTGGTTAAAGCTGGTGTAAAAGTTCCGGTACCAGAGGAGCAAACGCTGATGGAACTCTTAAAGATCGACTCAACAGCGCTGGGGTTTGTGGATAATAAGAACACGCCGCAGGTAGAAACCCTGAGAGACCAGGTTACAGCATCTCTTAACGGGGCGGGGAGCAGGCTGGCTCAGGCGGAAAAAGAAGGAAGGCTGGAATGGGCTCAGTTTAAAGAGCCGGCCATTTATCATTTGCTAAAGACTAATTT
>JBQGCI010000591.1:0-6613 GCA_052038405.1 Acinetobacter pittii | reverse complement strand
TCTTATGGCGAGGCAATGGAACTATCTCATTTTGGCGCCAAAGTGATTTATCCTCCTACTTTGCAACCAGTGATGACACGCAATATTCCTGTGTGGATCAAAAATACTTTTGCACCTGAAGATGCCGGCACACTGGTCCTCAATAATGAGCGCTCTGCAGCTCAATCAGGCGGTAATATTATCCGTGGTATTTCCAGCATCAACAACCTGGCTTTGCTAAGCCTGGAAGGAAGTGGCATGGTGGGTATTCCCGGATTTTCAAAAAGATTATTTGAAGCCCTGAGTAATGAGCAAATCAACGTTATTTTGATTACACAAAGCTCTTCGGAGCATTCTATATGTGTAGCTATCGACGCAGGAAAGGCAGATGCAGCTAAACAGGCCATAGATGAGGCCTTTGCCAATGAACTGGCGTTGCAGAAAGTAGAGCCGCTGAAAGTAGAAGCCGATCTTTCCATCGTGGCTTTGGTAGGGGAACAGATGAGAAGTCATCCGGGTGTAAGCGGTAAAATGTTTAGCGCATTGGGCCGCAACGGTGTGAATGTGCGGGCTATTGCCCAGGGTTCATCTGAAAAAAACATAAGCGCTGTTATTTCTACAGTAGATGTGCGCAAGGCCATTAATGTATTACATGAAGATTTTTTTGAAACAACCTTCAAACAGGTGCACCTGTTTATTGCCGGAGTAGGCAATGTAGGCTCCAAGTTGCTGCAGCAGATAGAAAAGCAGCTCTCCTCGTTACAGCAGCATCTTAAAATAAAGATCAACGTCACCGGTATCAGTAACAGCCGTACCATGGTGTTAAATGAAAAGGGTATTGCGCTGGATAATTGGGAGGGGGAACTGAAACAGGGCGAAAAAGCATCCCTGCCTTTGTTTGTTGATCATGTTATCAATAAAAATCTGCGAAACTCTGTGTTTGTAGATATCACCGCTAATCCCGATGTGGCTGCTATCTACGACCGCTTATTACAAAAAAGTATTTCGGTAGTAGCTTGCAACAAGATAGCGGCTTCTTCTGATTATGCCAACTATAAGCGACTGAAAGATCTTGCCCGCGAGTTTAATTGTAAGTTTTTGTTTGAAACCAACGTAGGAGCAGGATTGCCGGTTATTGGCACTTTGAATGACCTGGTGTACAGTGGTGATGAAGTGAAAAAGCTGGAAGCCGTATTAAGTGGAACGTTAAATTTCGTATTTAACAATTATGACGGAAGCCGGCCGTTTTCGGATGTGGTAAGGCAGGCCCAGGAAGAGGGGTATACAGAACCTGATCCAAGGCTGGATTTAAGCGGTACTGACGTGATGCGAAAAATACTCATACTTGCCCGGGAGGCAGGATACGAAATGCAAATGGAAGACATCGGTAATAATGGCTTTTTGCCCGAAGAATGTATGGAAGGAGATGTGGAAGCCTTCTATGCCTGCATGCACCGCTACGAAGCCCATTTTAAGAAATTGCTGGATGAAGCCGTTGCGCAAAACTGTAAATTGAAATTTGTAGCTACTTTTAACGAAGGCAAAGCCTCGGTAGGCCTGCAACATATTGCTCCGGAAAATGACCTGTATCATTTGTATGGGAAAGATAATGTGGTATTGTTCTACACATTGCGTTATCCGCTACAGCCGTTGGTAGTAAAAGGCGCCGGGGCCGGCGCCGACGTGACGGCCAGCGGTGTATTTGCGGATATTGTAAGGGCCGCCAGTATTTAAAAGATGAAGCATATAATATGAAAGTAAAAATAAAATCTCCCGGAACCGTTGCTAACCTGGTATGTGGTTTTGATATATTAGGTCTTGCGTTGAAAGCGCCCTATGATATCATGGAGTTTGAAATAACAGATCAGCCGGGTGTTGTAATAGAAAACCGGGATGCGTATAATTTACCTACAGAACCCGAAAAGAATGTGGCAGGGGTCGTATTGCTGGCAGCAATAGAAAAGGCTGGCTTCAATAAGGGCATTAAAGTAACAATAGAAAAACATATTAAACCCGGCAGTGGCTTGGGCTCCAGTGCGGCAAGCGCTGCGGGCGCCGCGGTTGGAGCTAATATCTTATTGGGAGATATTTTCTCTACCGAAGATCTGGTGCAGCTGGCCATGATCGGCGAAAAACTGGCAACTGGTGTAAAACATGCCGACAATATCACACCTTGCATATTAGGAGGTATTACATTGATCCGTTCCATACATCCACTGGATATTGTGCCTATTGCAAGTCCCGACTTATTTGTAACGGTAGTGCATCCGCAGATAGAAGTACGCACGGCAGATGCCAGGCAAATACTGCGTAAGCAGGTATATTTAAAAGATGCCATTAAACAATGGGGAAATATCGCAGGTTTGGTGGCTGGCTTTATGACTAATGACCGGGGCTTGATAGGGCGTTCTCTCGAAGATGTGATTATAGAACCTGTGCGTAGTATTCTGATTCCTGCCTTCGACGAAGTAAAAGCTAAATGCAGGGAAGCAGGTGCGCTGGGTGGCGGTATTTCCGGTTCAGGCCCTTCTATCTTTATGTTGAGTGAAAACGAGGCCACAGCTGAAATGGTAGGCGATATTATGAAGAAAATATACGACGGTATTGGTATTGAAAATTACGTTTATGTTACCACTATTGGCAAGAATGGGGTGGAGCGGGTGAGCGAGTAGTAAATGGTGAGCAGGGAGTAGTGAATAGGGAGTAGTGAGTGGGGAGTAGGAGTAAGTAGGATAAATTCTCCGAAATCGTCTCGGACATCTCGTACGAAAAAACGGGCATCCAATATCAAGCATCCAGCATCAAAATATCCAATATCTATTATCCAGAATCATGAATTATTATAGTCTTAATCAACAGTCTCCAAAAGTATCTTTTAAAGAAGCCACTATATTAGGCCAGGCGCCTGACAAGGGCTTGTATTACCCCGAATACCTGCCTGTGGTTGATCCCGGGTTAATAGACCGCATCGAAACCATGCCGGATGTTGATATTGCTTTTGAGGTACTGAAGCCTTATGTAGCAGGGGCGTTGAATAATGAGGAACTATACCGGATCTTGCAGGAAACGCTCCATTTCTCAATACCGTTGCAACCTGTTACGGAAAGTATCTCTTCGCTAGAACTGTTTCATGGTCCTACATTGGCATTTAAAGATGTAGGTGCGCGCTTTATGAGCCGCTGTCTGGGACATTTTTTAAAGGATCAGCAAAGAGAGGTACCGGTGCTGGTTGCCACATCGGGAGATACCGGTGGTGCCGTAGCGAATGGTTTTTACGGCGTCAAGAACGTAAACGTAGTGATCCTGTATCCCAAAGGAAGAGTAAGCCCGGTACAGGAAAAGCAACTGACAACTCTGGGTAAAAATATAACAGCACTTGAGGTAGATGGTACGTTTGATGATTGCCAGAAAATGGTAAAGCTGGCATTTGCAGATGCAGATATTGCCCAAAAGAAATTCCTTACTTCAGCTAATTCCATTAACGTGTCGCGCTGGCTGCCTCAACAGGTATATTATTTCCTGGCTTACAAACAATGGAAGCAGAAGGAGCAAAAGCCGGTAGTATGTGTGCCCAGTGGTAATTTTGGAAATATATGCGCCGGGCTACTGGCAAAGGTTACCGGCCTGCCGCTCGGGCATTTTATAGCGGCCTGTAACGTCAATGATATCGTGTCGCATTATCTGCAAACGCAGGAGTTGAAGCCAAAAGAAGCTACAGTCACTTTATCTAATGCGATGGATGTGGGTAATCCCAGCAATTTTATAAGGATCATTGAACTGTTTCGCCAACAATTCCCTGATCTTAAAAATAACTTATCAGCTGATACCATCAACGATGAGGATACGGTTGCGACGATAACTAAAGTGTATAAAGAATCGGGCTATACTTTAGATCCGCATGGCGCAGTGGCTTACCTCGCGCTGGAAAAATACCTGAACCGGCATCCGGGCCAAAAGGGCTTTATACTGGAAACTGCTCACCCTGTTAAATTTCCCGAAGCGGTAGAAGCGGCTATCGGTGAAAAGGTGGCAATACCCGATGCTTTGAAGGAAATGATGACGCAACGCAAAGAATCTATACAAATTAATGCCTCCCTCGATGCGTTAAAATCGTTTTTGCTGGGAGAATAAATACCCTTGCCGCTTACAACCAGGGTTGGGTAACGGGATGTTCGTATATTCATCGCACATGGCTGTTCACAGGATCGTAATAATTGGACTGTTGATGGCATTTGGCGTCATCAATGCCATCAGCCAACCGGTAACTTTTGAATATATAACTGCGAAGAATGGTCTTCCGCAAAGTACCGTTTTGGGTATTGTTAAAGACAAGTATGGCTTCATGTGGTTTGGTACCTGGAATGGCCTTTGCCGGTATGACGGCTATACGCTCAAAATCTATCGTACGATACCCGGTGATACCACTTCTCTTTCCAGCAGCCGTATCCACTATTTATATAAAGATAAAGACGGCAATATATGGGCATCTGCTTTTAACCAGGTCGTATGCCGCTACAACTATGCTACCGATGACTTTACCCGCTTCAGGCTTTCTTCGCTGCCGCTGCCCTTTAGAGATTCGGTGAACCGGTTAAGGAGCCTGGATATATTCACACACTCCAAAGACTTTATCCGCAACGTGATCGGTCCCTTCCATCTTTCTGAGAGTAAAGAGAGTATTTTTTTCGAAATACCCGTGGATGGGCATGGTAGCCTGAATGATAATAACGTTAATTCCGTATACCTGGATAATGAGCATATACTTTGGGTGGGAACGCGCTCTGGCGGCGTTAATAAGGCAGATCTCAGCGCCAATAAGTTCGAAAGCAAAATCATCTACGAACCGGGCCGGCCCCATGTAGGTACCGCCATACGGTCTATGTGGGTAGATAAAGAGGGCGTCTGGCTGGGGTCTGATTACAACGGCCTTATTTATATGGATAAGCTAACGGGAGCTTATCGGTATGTGTTACCGCAGCTTGCTAACGAAAACATCAGGGCATTGCTTAAAGATAATAGCGGAAACATATGGATTGGTAAAAGAACTGGCCTGGATAAATACGATCCTAAAACAAAGCAACTTACTTCTTATTATGCCTCTTCTTCAGATCCTGACAAAAGCCGCTTTTATGCTATAGCTGAAGACCCGCTCACTCATGATCTATGGTTTTCCCATTACCACGGTGTTCTTAAGTATGAACTCCGTTCCCGGGTTTTAAAAGAGCAGCCGCTTGCTGCCTATGGCCGTTCGGGAGCGGGTTGCCTGTTTTTTGACTCAAAAAATAATCTTTGGATTGGCACAGAATACTCAGGCGTTATTGAATTAAAGAGAAATCCATCTACTCATGCATGGGGCGATACCATTTTGTATACCACCATATCCTCTGATTCCCGCTCGCCGGATGAAAGAGTATATGCGATTACAGAAGATTCTGACGGTATGATCTGGGTGGGCGCCGCTAACGGACTAACCCGCATTAACCCCGGCAACGGAACATCAAAAACCTATACGATAAAAGATGGTCTGGTCGATCACTATATTACACAGGTAATGGCACAGGATCCCGGATTCGTATGGTTTGCTCATAAGAACGGCCTGTCTAAATTTAATATAAAAACCGGCCATATACAAAACTATTCGGTTAAGAAGCCCGGGCAGGAATACGAATTCATGGATGGTTCGGGATTTTGGGATCGCAGATCAGGGCAAATGTATTACGGCACCACGCAGGGTTTTGTTCATTTCAATCCGGATGAAATTATTGATAACCCGTTTTTACCGGTCACCACTTTTACTAATTTGCAGGTGTTAAATAAGACGGTTCAGGTGGGCGACACCGTCAACGGCCGTGTGATTCTTTCCACACCCCTGCATCTGGCTAAAACAATTACCCTTACCCACGAGGATAAAAGCTTTTCGGTTGAATTTTCGGCCTTACATTTTTCTAATCCTGCCAGGAACCAATATGCTTACATGCTGGAAGGCCAGGATAAGGACTGGGTGTACATTGATGCATCGCGGCGGGCAGCTGGTTATTCGAACCTGTCAGCGGGCAAATACCTGCTGAAAGTGATCGCCTCCAATAGCGACGGGGTGTGGAATCCGGTACCTGCCACCCTGGAGATCGTTGTTTTACCCCCCTGGTGGAAAACCTGGTGGGCTTACAGCCTTTACCTGTTGTTATGCCTTTCTGGTCTCTACATTACTTTCCGGATGGTGCAGGTGAGGCAGCACTACCACCGGCAAATTCTTACCGAGCGACTCAAAGCAGAAAAGGCTCAGGAGCTGGATCAGCTGAAATCAAGCTTTTTTACCAATGTTTCGCACGAGTTTCGAACCCCGCTTACGTTAATCGTTGATCCGTTACGATCTTTGATAAACCGAAAAGACGCCTCTGAAAAAGAAATGGCACATTATAATGTGATGTACCGTAATGCGCAGCGTTTATTGGTTCTGATCAACCAGTTCCTCGACTTTCGCAAAATTGAGTCGGCTAAGATGCCGCTGCAGCCCCTCCGGCAGGACCTTGCTCTTTTTGTGCGCGATACGGCAGCCGCATTTAGCTTTAACGCTCAGCGGCAGCGTATACGCTTTGAAGTAACCGCCGTGCCCGATAGCATTCAGTTTGGCTTC
>JBQGCI010000590.1:0-1983 GCA_052038405.1 Acinetobacter pittii | reverse complement strand
CTTCACAAAGACGGATCCGTTAAGCATTTGAAAGGAAATGCGGTACTGAAGAAGGGTAACGGCCATATGCCCGATACCCTAAGCGGGTTAACGATCGACATTACAGATATGGTACGATATCAAAGTGAGCTGTTAGCCAAGTCTGAAGAACTTGAGAATATCCTGGAAAGCATTACTGACGGCTTTTGCGCTATCGACACCAATTGGCATTTTACCTATATCAACAAGGCATTTGAGAAAATGTTCTCCCTCGAAAGGTCAAATGCTATTGGCCAAAGCATTTGGAACGTGTTTCCGCGCTTACAACAATCCGTTTTTTATGAAGATCTGTTGCAGGCGATGGAGCACCGGGCATTTGTTCAATCCGAAGGGCAACCGCTTGCTTCCAGAAAATGGTTTTCAATTTCTGTTTATCCTACCCGGCATGGCCTTGCCATCTACTTTTCCGACCGTACAGAAGAGCGGTTGCTGAGAGAAAAGATAGAAGAAAGTGAACGCAGGCTCAGGGCATTAATTGATAATACAGATGATCTGATTTGGTCGGTGGATAGCGGGCTGCAGCTTACTGCGGCCAATCGCTCTTATATAGATACGAAACAACAGTTCACCGGGGTGTATCAGCGTATTGGAGAGAGTGTATTGGACAAGTTAGCCAGGACCGGTAAGGTAGATAACTGGGAGCAGTATTATCAGCGTGCCTTAAAAGGAGAAGCTTTTAATATTATTGAAAAGTATGAATTAAATAGTGTACCTAAAATTAGCGAAACAAGATTTAACCCTGTTCACGGTGATAAGGATGCTATTATTGGCGTAAGCTGTTTTAGCCGTGATATAACAGAAATAAAAAAGTATTTATCAAAAATAGAAAAACAGAACGAGCGGCTGCGGGAAATAGCCTGGATCCAGTCGCATAAGGTGCGCAACCATGTGGCCGCCATCATGGGGCTTGTAAGCCTTTTCAATCTTGAAGATATTGCTGACATCAGCAACGCAGAGGCCTTACAGCATATTTTAAATGTAGCCCACGAGCTGGACAATACCATTAAGGATATAAATGATAAAACCAACGCGATTGATGCCTAGGTAGGGGGTTGATACAGCATAAACGCAATTTAAAGTTTACATCCCGCAATAGCTGTTCAATGCTGTTCGCCCGCGGTTTCCCTATGGTTCCGGGTTATCAATTGAGAGCAGGCACCACCGGCTTAATAAAGCATATAAACCGTCTTTGTGCATGCATGTGAAGCATTCAGGTGCCTCATAAAAAGCTTTGGCCGCCTGTGCGGCGCAAAACCGGAAATTGATTAATTTTGAAATGGGTGAAATGAAAAAATTGCATGGCATCAAAGAATATAATAGTGGCCGGATTCATTCCGTTAGCAACTACCAATAGTTGCCATCATGCAACCAATCATGATTTTAAGAATATACGAATCCCAGGGATACCGCCTTTTTTACTCAAGTTTTTAAAGTGCAGCAGCTATGAAAAACTTACTGAGAACAAGTAATATTCCTACACTCATGATCCGTTTGGTAGTCGGCCTGATATTTTTATCAGAAGGGGTACAGAAATTCCTGTTTCCTGAATTGCTGGGTTCCGGGCGCTTTGCAAAGATCGGGTTTGATCACCCGGTTTTTTGGGCCAATGTCACTGCTTGCTTTGAAATAGTTTGCAGTTGGTTCATCTTGGCGGGACTGTTTACCAGGATGGCTTCCATACCTTTGCTCATCATCATGTTGACTGCATTTATTACAACCAAATGGCCTGCGCTCAACGAGAAAGGCTTCTGGATGATGGCTCATGAATATAGAACTGATTTTGCCTTAACCCTGCTGCTGTTCTATCTTCTTGTTTATGGTGGCGGCAGGCTGTCTTTTGATTCAAAACTGTATGGGAAAACAAAAGAGTAATCTTAAAGAAGCAGTTTTTTAACGCCGCGCGTGGCTGCAGTGTTTGGGGGCATCACGCAAAAAGAGAAGGAC
>JBQGCI010000589.1:0-2914 GCA_052038405.1 Acinetobacter pittii | reverse complement strand
ACCCAAATGCCATGATTGGAGGCATTGATAGCTGCAGTACCTCTCCATAGATCTGTGTTGTGATGTAGTACCCATCCCGGTGCGTTGTAATATTGTTTCGCCGTTTCAGTCCCCGCAATAGAGAGCTCGCGGATCATCTCAAACAAAGGTTGCTGGGTTGCTGATAAATTCAAAAGATCAGAGGGCCAGTAATTCATTTCAGCGTTGATATTGGTGGTATACTTGCTGCCCCATGGCGGAGAGAGCAGATCGTTCCATATACCCTGCAGGTTAGCCGGACGTGTACCGGGACGTGAGCTGCTGATGAGTAGATAGCGACCATATTGCAGGTA
Source organism: Acinetobacter pittii (assembly GCA_052038405.1). Lineage (GTDB taxonomy): Bacteria > Bacteroidota > Bacteroidia > Chitinophagales > Chitinophagaceae > Niabella. The sequence continues at coordinate 2,582 of JBQGCI010000589.1, read as the reverse complement.
CAAGGCTACAAAATCCGGGTCATTATTGGTCAATGCAAATTCGTTCAAACGCCGGTCCGTCGTAAGGGCTGAACGGCCGGTGTTGTTATGACCCAGGCTAATCGAAAACGTGTTAAAATAACCTTGATACTCTTTAACATGCGCGCCGTTAAACTGCTGCCAGCTTTTATTTTTTAGCTTGTTAAGACTGGCCAATGCCAACTGCGAAGGATTGGCGGTTACATCTTTAAAATTTCTATAATTAGTATTAGCGGTAAGCCAGGCGGTGACTTCATCTGCTCCGGTTACTACAATTTTATTATCCTTAACCAATACCGACCCACTTTTTGCACGTATATTCAAATAGCTAACACCTTTTAATGCGCCATCCTTCACCCTCACTTCGAGCCTCAGGGTATTACCATCAACCCTCTTTACGCCGTTTGATTTATGGGGACTGCTCAATTCAGCTATAAAGCTGATGCTCTTTTTAATATCGGCCTTGAAGTGCACGCCCAGCGCCTGGCCGGGTGCGCTTACCAGGTACTCCCTGGAAAAAGTTGTACCTTTGTATTTATAACTGGTGGTTGCGACCGCGTTGGCTATGTCCAGTGTACGTTTGTAATCTGTAACCGCAGACTCATCTATATTAAATATGAAATTCAAATCTCCAAAAGGCTGATAAGCTGCCTGGTACTGGCCTACGGCCGGAACATCGGTATCCTGGATAAAGTATTTCCATTGACCATTGAGTGATAACTTTTGTGAAGCCGCTTCATTTACCGGGTACACACCCATGTGATTTGATACATCTTTATAGCCCATTACCCCTCCTTTGCCGGCAAAATTGATTACCAGTATAGCGATGGTATTTTTACCTGCTTTTAAAGCTGAAGCTGGTATCACATAGTTACGTGCATCTGCATTCGCCTGCGATCCCACCAGGACACCATTAATATAAGTAAAATCCTGGTCTGCTATCTTATTAATATCCAGCTTCAAATCTTTCCCGTTCCATTGAGCAGGTAAATTGAATGGATAGCGAAACCATACTGCTCCGTCCATTCCCTCAAAACCCTGCGTTTCCCAACCCTCATAATGCGGTACTGCCATTGTTTTCCAGGACGCGTCATTATATCCTGGTTGCGAAGGATTGTTTTTTAGCTGAAGGATGGCCTGTACTTTCTTTAACCATGCCTCCCTGTTTCCTTCATTCGATTTAAGGCCCATGAACTCTTTGCCGGCCAGTTCTTCTGCCTGCTTCTGCTTTCCTGCAAACAGCAATCCCCGTATGGTATCAAGGTATCTGTAAGCTCCTTGCTTATTATAGTTACGCGGATAGCCTGTCCAGAGCGTTTCTTCATTGAACTGTACCCGGTCATTTTTAACGCCCCCAAATACCATGGCTCCGATTCTTCCATTGCCTATTGGTAATGCTTCCACCCACTTGGTGGCGGGTTTATCATACCATAAAGTCAGGCCGTGATCCTGGGCATTAATGGTTGTAAATCCCATCGAAAGGGCCAAACCAACAGATAACTTTAAAAAAGATATTTTAGCGGGCATACGGTTCTATTAATGACGTTTAACTTCTTTTGTGTCTACTTCTTTTCCTACCAGTATCAGCTCATTGGTAAAAAGGTTATTTCTCAGGTTGATATCCCTGCTGTCCGCACCTGTTATTTCAAGATATTTTGGGGTATCCCTGCAAGGCCAGCTATTTTGAAGTAACACTTCTTTGGTATTGTTCAATACGATTACAGACTTATCCTGAACCGGCTTAGCTGTTTCAACCCCATTCACCAATAAGCGCTCCACATTATCAGCTTTTAAAGAACTTCCTAATGTTGTATTTACTCTTACATTATGTAATTGAATATCTTTTGCATTCCTGATAGTAATACCACGTTGTGCCTCAAATACTACATCGTGCAGGCTAATTTCGCTCACCGGCATTTCTTCAATGCCATTGATATACATAGCCTCATTGGTATAAGCGGTGATATTGCTTAAACGTATATTACGGAACCTGGGCGTGCGTTCTGTAACGGGTTCGGGCGCAGCCTTTCCATATTCCATGTCCATTACAATAGCCTGGTCCTTTATATTTTTCATGATGATATTATCAACGCGAATATCCTCTACCACGCCACCGCGACCTCTCATTGTTTTAAGCCGGATACCTCTATCGGTACCATCAAATATGCAGTTGCTGATGGTGATCTTTTTAACATCACCACTCATTTCGCTTCCGATTACCACACCGCCATGGCCACTCAACATCGTACAATTAGTAATGGAATAATTTTCTGCAGGTTTAGCCTTGGCCCGGCCTGGTTGATCCTTGCCGGATTTGATAGTGATACAATCATCTCCCACACTGATAAAACAATCGCTGATACGCACATTGCTGCAACTTTCAGGATTGATGCCATCGGTATTAGGGGCCAAGCGCTGTGGATTTAATACCGTTACCGCATGAATGGTGACGTTATCACAAAACTCGGGATTAATGGTCCAGAAAGGAGAATTGCGGAAAGTAACGCCTTGTATCAGGATATTTTTGCTATGCATCAACTGAACCAGCGGGGGACGCAGAAAAC
>JBQGCI010000588.1:0-4774 GCA_052038405.1 Acinetobacter pittii | reverse complement strand
TTAGTAGTTAGATTTTAGATAAAAAATTATTGACATCTAAATACTAAATTCTATATACTTTGTACTAATTAAAATTTAAGTTCTTTAGGTTGTTGTGCAGTGTGGGGATGTGTACCACCGGCGTATACAAATAATTTTTTGTACATTTTACGACCTAAACGGTTTTTAGGCAGCATGCCCTTTACCGCTCTTTCAATAATTACTTCAGGGCGGCGTTTTTGTAAATCGCTTGCCACTTCTTCTTTACGGCCACCAGGATACCCACTGAAAGTATCATATACTTTCTGATCCATTTTATTACCGCTTAATTTAACTTTCTCACAGTTGGTAACGATAATGTAATCGCCTGTGTCAACGTGTGGAGTGTAAGACGCCTTGTGCTTACCGCGTAAAATAGCGGCAATACGGGAACACATACGACCTACGGTTTGATTAGTACCGTCTACAACGTACCAGTTACGCTGCACAGTAGCCTCGTTCGCGTGCTTCGTGGTGAAATGTTGTTTGCTCATTTTTTTAAATTCTATTTGTTATAAAAAACCGGGCTATCCCCCGGCCCCTTCCAAACCAATCGGAATTGGGAGTGCAAAAGTAGGCAGTATCTTACAAGAAAGGAACAAAAACAGCATTATTTTTTGAAGGCACCCTTGCAATAAATTGATTTTCAATAAAATTTTTGTCTCTATTTTTAAATCGATCCATCAAATGCGTATTGGCGAGGTGTTTTTTTTAAAAGTTTTGCATACTGAGACCAGTTATATCGCCCATGCGTCCTTATGATACCAGAGTGAAATTTCAATTTTGAAGAACCGCCGCCTCCTTTCGTCTTTGGGTTAAATATTACGCGGCTTTAGGCGATGGCCTGCCGAATAATTAAGTATACCTTTATATTATGAGCGGTACCGATAAATTATTACCTCATTATACTTATAATGAGTGGAAACTCTGGGAAGGCAAATGGGAACTGATCGATGGCATTCCTTATGCCATGAGCCCGTCTCCCCTGCCCAGGCATCAAAGGGTAGCAGCAGAATTAAATACAGAATTCACAATAGCTTTGCGTAGTTCAGGTTGCAAGACCTGCAATGTTTATCAGCCAATAGATTATAAAATAACTGACGACACCATTTTAATACCTGATATACTCATTGTATGTGATGAAATTAAAAAACCCTACCTCGACTTCGCTCCGTCATTGGTAGTAGAAATTTTATCGCCCTCCACTGCTCTGAAAGATCGCAATACCAAGTACCAGCTGTACGAACAGCAGCAAATTAGATACTACCTGATTATTGACACTGATACAAAGGAAATAGAAATTTATGAGCTCAAGGACCATAAATATGTACTGCAACCTTTTAATACACCCTACCCTTTCGAACTTTCTACCGGTTGCAGCATTGGGGTGGAGTTAGGAAATATCTTTTCCGATTAAGCTATAAATAATTAAAAAGGCCGCCTTGCGGCAGCCTTTCGATGTATTATTTCCAATGATATTATTGAATGGTGTAGGTATATTTTGAAGGATTACTTAAGTTCAGCGTGATCGTTTGGGTCCCTGTAGTCAGCGGTATATTAGATGGGCTATTCAGTTGCAGCGTACCAGCGCTGCTACCCATTCCGAAATTGATATCCCAGCTGTTATTAGCTCTGAACTTAAATTCACCGGCTGAAGCAGCAATCGTAACCTTCCAGGTACCGCTTGCAGCATCGTAAGCCATGGGAGTTGAGTTATCCCAGCCGCCAGGCGTTGCGCTGCCAATCACTCCCCAGTCGGTTCGGGTTACACTCAGCGTTAGCGTACTCATGTTTACCTTAACCAGATAATAAGCTCCGGCAGCCGGCCATTTTAAATTGTCATTACCCGTTTGGGGATTGTTCACCGAAGCCGAGCTGATTAACCCTGTACCTCCATAACCATAATTAGGCCCGTTCCAGTTTGCCTGCGATGCAATTTTGTATTCTCCCGAACCACCGACAGGCACCCACACATAGCCTTCGTAGTTAATTCCATCTGTTGAAGCCAGCCGCGGCGCATCCCCCGGGTTCCACCCCTGGTAATCCCCGGGCAGGTATATGTATAAAGTCATTTCAACGGGTTTGATGCCCAAAGTGAGTGTATTCGAATACGATACCTGATTAGTAACCGCTACCATTGCTTTAACCCTTACATCCACTTTGCCGGTACTGTTCATAGGCACTCCTGCCGTGTTTGCCATTTGATACAGATCCATGCCCGTTAATCCTCTCTCCAATTTTCCAACTGCTACCGCTATAGATTTAGGATTTGCGAATCCGGCCCCACTAAGCACATATTCTAAGGTGTAGGAAAGCGTACTCGATCCATAGTTGGGCGCAGCCCAGGTAAGTTTGGTGAACTCGTTGTCTTTTGTGGCAATTACAGGTTCAAAAGGCCCTGTAGCAGTAGCTGCTACTGTAAATGGTACTGCATAAGCGCTGGCGGTCAGCCCAACAATATTGGAAACCTTCCGGTCATTATTATTCCGGTAAGAAGAGATGCAACGGGCTTCCAGCTCAGTAGCAGCACCGTAATTAGCTCCCAGTTTTACCAGGTAGTTATTAATATCAACACCTTTTACAGAAACTTGCTGCACGCCATAAACTGTATAGGATATGGGATTGGCAAAGTTGCTGCCTTTGGGAGCTATGTCTACTATATATTTTTGGTTGGCAGAGTCGGTAGCCATTACCGCGTCCGTCCATGAAAATGTAAGTACATCCTGATTGGCATTAGCCGCCGTTACAATAACGGCGCTCGCCGAGGCAGAGAGTTGCGTTGCAACGCTCTCTTTGTAAGAAGGCAGGTCTTCCGCCTTTTCGCAGGACGCTAAAAACAATAACGCCCCAAATATGCATAAAGAAAATTTGAAAATATTTTTCATACCAATAATTTATGAGTGGGGTTATTGTTTTACGACAGTAAATCTTCCTGTTCTGAAATCAACGGTAATTTTATACAAGCCTGCTTCTGCGGGCGATTTAATATCTCCACCATCAGCTTTAAATGTATCGCCATTTACGTTGTTCTGATTATTAGCTCCGGTAAACCCATACTTGGCAGACCAGGAACCATGAACCGGAAGAAACAGATAAGAATCGTTTGCTTTTAATGTAACTATCAACTCAAATGTTGTAGCATTAACACGTGTAAAAGTATGTCCCACAGGAGCTGGGTCACCATTACCAGCCTGCCATCCACCGGGAGTAGCACCTCCTGTAATGTACAAACTACCCGATGATGGCAATGGCACCACTACATCCAGATAAGGTGTAGCTGTCACCTTAACTGCATTGGAATATAAAGGAGCAGCTGTTGCACCTAATGAACTTTTCACTCTTAATTCCAGCTCCTGCGCTACATCTGCATCCAGCTCCATCTTATTCATTATAGAATTCAATTCGCCTACCGTAAATGTTTTCCCAAGATCGCCAGACACACTTACTTCCTGTAACAGACTACTCGAAAAATTACTACCGACCTTATCAATCTGCACCAGGTAGCTAACCGTTTGAGAGCTCAATCCTGTATTTAACACATAGTTGGGGTTCGTCCAGGTTAGCGTAAGAATATTATTATCCTTTGCATTTTGCGTAAGTACAAAAGGAAGGTTATTACTTTTCGACAGCACCGGAGCTGTGCCGCCCTCTAATACCACCAGCTTATCTTCTTTTGTACAACCCGCAACAAACAACCAGGCCAGACAAACAATTTTTATAACATTTTTCATATCAGTACGTTTTTAATAACCAGAATTTTGAACGATAGACGGATTGGAAGACCTGTCAATAGCAGGAATAGGATAGACGTTATACTTATCATCAACTGCAGTACCATTCCTAACATTTCCCTTCCAGTCCCACAAATATTTACCGGTGGTAAACATGCCAAATCTGATCAGATCAGTTCTCCGGTGCCCCTCCCAAAACAGTTCACGCCCGCGCTCATCTATGAGATAATTTTCAGTAAGCGTCGGTACCGTTCCCGCTGATGCGTCGCCGGGTCTTGCTCTCCGGGCCAGGGCCTGCAAATAGCCCAGCGCGGTTGCATTGTCTCCACCAGTGCCGCCCCGCCAAACCGCTTCTGCATAGTTCAGGTATACTTCTGCCAATCTGAATACCGGAAAGTCGGTATCTACAAAAGTTCCGCCTGCATCGGTATTGGGCCCGCGGACGCCCGTGCGTGTCAGATTCCTGAATTTACTGGAAGCATATCCTGCTGTAGGATCGCCCAGCAAACTAGCCACCGATTTTGTCTGACCGTTGGTCCAGAATTGTCCCCTGATATCAGCTGCATTAAACTTATCTACAAAATCTTCAGTAATGCGGATGCAATTCCAGGTACCATTCGTACCGGATACAGCTCCGGATACCCCCGAAGGACCATGCACCAGAAAAGTAGTACCACTGTAAGATTGTGTGTTGGTTCCGTCGAACCGGATAGTCCATATAAACTCGTTGGTAAGCGTATGGTTATCGGCCAGCATCAGCTGTGTGTAATCGTTGTGCAGACTGTATCCAGCTTCTATTACTTTTTTAGAAGCCGCAAGAGATTCTGAGTATTTCGCAGTACCTGTATATACGTTTGCATTCAGGTATAAGCGTGATAATAATGCCCAGGCAGCTGCTTTGTCTACGCGTCCTACCTCATTAGTTCTGGGTGCGGCTAAATCGCCGTCAATAGCATTCAACTCCGATTCAACAAAGCTGAAAATTTCCTGTTTGGATAGCTGTTTTGGAGCTACTCCTGAACCGA
>JBQGCI010000587.1:0-45537 GCA_052038405.1 Acinetobacter pittii | reverse complement strand
GGTTGAAAATTGGTGAAAACCTGGCTATCTCCTATTTGCAATACCGCGATGCCAATGAATTGCGCTGGGCCTTAATTAACCCGCCGGCGGTTCCCGTTCGCGACATCAACGGAGGCTGGGCCGGCGCAGCGGGCTTCGATGATTTTACAAATCCCGTGCGCGTACTTACCGACAACAAGGATAATATCAGCCATTTCGTTAAAATTATCGGTAACGTTTTTGCAGATCTCGATATATGGAAAGGCCTGTCTGCCCGCACACAGTTTGGAATTGACTACGGGAACTCCTACAACCGTGCTTTAGATAAAGAGTGGTCGGAAACCGGTGGCCGCAGCAGCAACGGCGAAAACTACGTAGGCAATACGCAATCGCACGCACTCAGCTATGTATGGACCAATACGTTGGGATATAATCTGAATAAGGGTAAACACAGTTTTAACGCAGTCGGAGGTATTGAATACACCCGCTTTGTACAGGAAGGCTTTAGCGCCAGAAGAGAGGGCGTTTACCTGGAAGACAGGGATTTTGCGCATCTTGGAATTACTACAGGAGACAAGTACTCTTTGGGTAGTTCAGCCGATGAATATGTGTACTATTCCCTTTTTGCAAAAGCCAACTATACATTCGACCAGAAGTATCTTTTATCGGCTACCTTAAGAAGAGATGGTTCGTCGCTTTTTGGCGTTAACCACCGGTACGCTGTTTTCCCCGCGTTCTCTGCCGGATGGAGAATCAGCCAGGAAAAATTCATGGAAGATGTCAGTTTTATTTCAGACCTGAAGATAAGAGCCAGCTGGGGTGCGAACGGTAGTGTACAAGGCCTGCCTAGAGGTTATACCTCTACGCCGTTTACTACAGACTATTTTGGTACATCGTACCCTATAATGGGTAATGAAACGGGTCCCCTGCTTTCAGGATATAGAAGAACCTGGCTGGGAAATCCTGATCTGAGATGGGAGACTACCAAACAGACAGACCTGGGTATCGACTTCAGTCTTTTTAATTATCGCCTGAATGGTTCCTTTGACTATTACTTCAAAAAGACCACAGATATTCTCGTGCAAACGCCGTATATCGCAGCGATGGGTGAAGGCGGCGAACCCTGGATCAATGGTGCTGCTATGAATAACAAAGGTCTCGAATTGGAGTTAGGTTATAAAGACAAAACCCGATACGGCCTTCAATATGGGGTTTCAGCCAATATTGGAACTTACAAAACGCGAATTCTCAGTATCCCGGAAAATGTAATCAACAAGTACCCCGGAAATGGGAAGGAAGATAATGTAGTGGGTAAAAGCCCCAATATCTTATACGGCCTGGTAGCTGACGGTATTTTCAAAACCCAGGAAGAAGTGGATAACCATGCGGAGCAAACGGGAAAAGCCATCGGGCGTATCCGGTATAAAGACTTAGATGGTAACGGTAAAATAGAAGAACTAAACGACAGAACTTATATAGGCGTATTAGATCCCAAATTTTTTGGCGGTATCACTTTTGATTTGGGCTATCAGAATTTTGACCTGAACCTGTTCTTCCAGGGAGTTTTCGGCAACAAAGTGTTGAACTCCTGGAAATATGAATCGGATTTATGGAATATAAGTGTACCGGCGCATAAAAATCACCCCACCCGTATTTTAGGGGGCTGGTATTTCGACAATCAAAACTCTGATATTCCCGCCATCTCTAACTCCAATCAAAATGCGGAGTTGCGTATGTCGAGCTACTTCGTAGAAGATGGCTCTTACCTGAAACTGAGGAATATTGAATTAGGTTATACCCTGCCTAAAAAAATATCAGGACGCGCCCGGATGCAACACCTGAGGATGTATGCATCGGCAAGGAATATCCTGACCATTAAAAATAGCCGGTTCACCAGTTTCGATCCGGAGATGCCGGGCTATGGTTACCTGACACCCGCTTTTTATACCCTGGGACTTAACGTTACATTCTAAATTATTTTACAATGAATCAGTATAAATATTTCTTATTATCCGCCTTATTAACACTATTCTTTACAGGCTGTGACAAATACCTGGATGTGGCACCCAAGCAGGTGCTGGATGAAGGGCTATTGACAAAGCCTGAAGATATGGATGGTTTTGTTACCGCAGCTTATGCGAGAATGACCGATATCCCATCTTTTGATTCGCCTTTCTCTCCCTGGTGGTCGGGCTCCATGCGCGCTGACGATTCGTATAAAGGTGGTGGCGGAACCTGGGATGGCGATGGCTGGCACAACATGGAAACCTTTGTGGGCTTGAATCCCAACGGATGGCCGCTTGACTTCCCCTGGTATGTATCTTACCAGATCATTCAACGTTGTAATACAGCTATACAGAAATTACAACTGATCAGCCCCGAATCTTATCCGTCAAGGGATGCCCGCATTGGTGAAGTGAAGTTCATTCGTGCCTTTGTACATTTCCGGCTTAAACAATTCTTCAAATACATTCCGTATATCGACGAAAATGTGGTTGGATCTACGGCTGAATTTGAAGCGGTTCCCAACAGGGATAAAAACTACCCTAACGACCAGTACCTGTGGGAAAAAATTCTGAACGACTTTAAAGATGCAGAAAACCGCCTGCCGGAAGTTCAGGAGGACAAAGGCCGGGTAGACAAGAACGCTGCCACTGCCATGGTGGCGAGAACGCTGATGTTTATGGCCTACGAGCAGGACGATATGCACAAGGTCGTTAACATCAACAAAGAAAAGCTGACGGAAGCACTAACTTATATTAATAATATCCCCTGCCAGGAAGGCGCTAAAGTGGGTTTACAAGCTGACTTTTCTGACAATTTTGAAGTGGCGTTTGATAATAAAACCAAAGAATCTATCTGGGAAATCCAGTATTCCATTAACGATGGCAGCTCTACGGGCGGAAAAATAAACCGTGGAGAAGGATTGAATCATCCATTCAATTGGGGAGGCTTTACCTGCTGCGGATTTCATCATATCAGCTATGCTATGGGTAACGCATTTAAAACCGGCGCCGATGGCCTACCCCTGTTCGACACTTATAATAACGGCAGCTATATGGATAACCCCGCTACTTACTTTACCGCTAATAGTTTTGATCCCCGATTTAGCCATACCATTGCGGCGCCTGGCCTTCCCTGGAAATACGATCCCAACCTGATCTTTGAAAATAAAGGCGTTCGGAACGCCGCAGAGTATGGCTATTTTAAATCGATAAAAGAATTGCCGCGTCCTAATTGCGGATGCTTATTATATGATGGGTGGCAATTTAATTCGATGAACAAAAGAATGATCCGGTATGATGAAGTGCTATTATGGAAGGCAGAAATTTTAATACAGCTGGACAGGCATATGGAAGCCCTGGAGCCGATTAATAAGATCCGGCAAAGAGCGGCGAATAGTACCGGCCGGCTGGTAAAAAGTAACGGTCAGCCTGTGTTGAATTACCGTATTGAAACGTACAAACCGGGTATTAACTGTACATGGACCAAAGATTTCGCCCTGAAAGCCATGCAATGGGAAAACCGTTTAGAAATGGCCGGTGAAGGACGCCGTTTCTTTGATTTACAGCGCTGGGGAATTTTAGAGAAAACGATGAATGACTACTTCGCCACCGAAAAAACCAGGTTTGCCTGGATGAACATTGCGAAATTCACATCAGGGCGCGATGAATTTTTCCCGATACCACAGCCTCAGATCAATTGGGCAAAAGGCAACTACATACAAAACCCAGGATACTAATGGTTAGAAAATACATGATGTTGGATCAGGAAAGTACACCCATAGCCCATACTATATGGGTGTGCTTTCTTTGCCTGCTCCTGGCCTGTAAAAAGGATGGTGAGAAGGAGGTGTTTGTACCTACCGACGAGTTGATAGCAACCCAAACCCTCCTTATCCCGGATAAGCAAACGAAAAAAGTTTCTGCTGCTTTAAGCTTTAAAAACCTGGATGCTATAGATTACATTTCGGTTACCAAAAGCGGGGGTAATAGTTACAGTAATAAAATAAACCGGGCTGAGCTTGCCTCTTCTTATACCTTTACTTATCCGATTCAGGTCACAGATCCCCAGTCATTCAAACTCTTATTAAAGGCACATTATAAAGACGGGAATGTATCCAACACACTTGCATTGGACGTGGACAATCGCTGGGGGTTTTTTATACGGAGTATGAAGCGTGTGGCCAGGGTTACAGGCAAGCCGATAGGAAACGAATCTTTCCCCAATCCTAATAATACGGCCGGCAAATGGAATGTAGGCGGCACCGACCTGGGCATTGTATGGGAGATGGAACCTAACCAGTACGGGATATTTTTTGGCGATACTTTCGGGCAGGACTTTGTTCCGAACGCAGGCAATCCCGGTCCGAACGGCGGCAGCTGGCGCTCTAATGTGCTGGCATTTTCGAACGATAGCCAATTAGAAGATGGGCTTACATTTGGCGGGATGGCAACAGACCCGTCAGGCAATGCGCGTGAAATGGTTCCCGGGGGAAAAGATCAGTCAGGCAATGGCAACCTGACCTCTATACCTTCTGCGGCTATCAGGGTTAATGGAGCTGATTATGTTCATTATTTCAATATCCGGAACTGGACGGGATGGATCACGAATCATTCCGGATTGTTTAAATCGACAGACAATGGGCAAACCTGGAAAAAATGTGAAACCGTATTGTTTTCTGCCAACAGCAATTTTGGTATGGCCGGGTATTTTAAAAAAGATGGGTATGTGTACATGATGGGTACCCATGCCGGAAGAAATAACCCCGCTTACTTAGCCCGGTTTAAAGAAGCCGATATCGAAAACCAAGGCAAGTATGAATACTGGAACGGTTCAGGCAATCAATGGATAACCGGTAACGAGTCGGCTGCCGGTATACTCATTAACGAAAAAGTAGGTGAGCTTTCTTTTGTTTACAATACGACACATAAAAAATGGATGCTTACCTATTTTAGTGAAGACCGGTACAACATTACCCTGCGAACAGCAGAAAATATCACCGGGCCCTGGAGTAACCCCTATGAACTGGCTGCCGGCACCGTGTATCCGCAACTATATGGCTCGTACCTGCACCCGCTATCAGCAACAGGCGATAACCTGTATTTCCTGATGTCGATGTGGATGCCTTATAATGTTTTCCTCATGAAGGCAGAGCTGGCTGATATGGGCATTTTTTAGCAATACGTAGTTACAAACAAAGCCCGGAACAAATGTTCGATAGATAACATCTGTTCCGGGCTATTTTATTAAAAGTACACTTTAGTAAGCGATACCTTGTTTGTATACTATCTCAACTTTAGTTGTACAACGTTCTCAATATGCAATGTATGCGGGAACATATCTACCGGTTGAATTTTGGTTACTTCGTATTTTTCATCCAATAAAGCCAGGTCGCGTGCCTGGGTAGCCGGATTACAGCTTACATACACCACTGTAGGAGCCGCCATTTCATTTATTTTCTGTACCAGCTTTTCGTGCATGCCTGCCCGAGGCGGGTCCGTAATAATCACATCTGCCCGGCCATGTTTGGCGAAGAAATCGTCATCGCAAACCTTAATCACGTCGCCGGCATAGAAATGAGTTTTATCCAGGTTATTGAGTGCTGCATTTTCTTTGGCGTCTTCAATAGCCGCATCGATCATTTCTACTCCTATGATTTTGCCAGCATTCTGACTACAAAATATACCGATGCTTCCTGTGCCGCAGTACAAATCATATAGCGTCTCTTTACCCGTTAACTCAGCAAAATCGCGTGTGATCCGGTATAGTTCTTCGCCCTGGCGGGTATTGGTCTGGAAAAAAGATTTAGGCCCTATTTTAAACTGGAAGTTTTCCAGTTGCTCAATTACATAGCCCTTACCGTGGTACACTACCGGTTCCAGGTCGTACAGGCTATCGTTTCTTTTTGTGTTAACCGTGTACAGCAGAGAAGTAATACCCGGGAATTGCTGCAGCACAAATTGCATGAGTTGCTCTATTTTTTCCGGATCATCTTCTCCCACCATGATATTGGCCATCCACTCGCCCGTTTCGCAAAGGCGCACCTGCATCGTACGTAAAAAACCATGCTGCTCCCGCAGGTTATAAAAACTAAGATCGTTTTGAAATGCGTATTTTTTTATCGCCAGCCTGAGATCGTTGGTAGGTTCTGCCTGCAAATGACAGGTTTGTACATCTACCACCTTGCTCCAGGATCCTTTGGCATGAAAGCCGGCAGCCCCGGTGCTGCGCCCGCCCCCCGCACCTGAGGGGGAATGCTGCGCTTCCGCCTTACGGCGGTTAAATTCTTCCCTGGTAAGAAACTCGTCTGTACCGAAAGTATATTCAATTTTGTTGCGATAGCGTGTAATGTTTTTTGCACCCACAATGGGCCAGATCTCCGGTAACCGGACCTTTCCAATTCGCTTTAAGTTATCATGCACCTGTTGCTGCTTGTACTGCAGTTGCAGATCATAGGGAAGCATCTGCCACTGGCAACCACCACAGGTTCCGAAATGCGTACAAAACGGAGCTACCCTTTTGTCAGAATACGAATGAAAACGCATGGGCCATCCCTCACCCCAATCTTTTTTGTTTTTGGTAAGACATATATCTACCACGTCGCCAGGTACTACCTGTTCAACAAAAATCACTTTTCCATCTAAGCGAGCCAGTGATTTCCCTTCAGCCGCATAATCCTCAATCAATACGTTTTCGAGTACTATGTTTTTCTTTTTACGAGCCAATATTTGTACGATTTATTATTTGTGTACGATGTACAAGGTACATCCATCGTACCTTCCAACATCGTACCTAATTGCTTACTATAGTCTTTTAATCACATTGGCTACAATGCCGGGTTTACCCAGGGTATAATAGTGTAATCCCGGAACACCGTTTCTCTTCAGGTCATGGCTCTGTGCCAGCAACCAGTCTTCGCCAACTTTTTCTACTTCTGCATTGTTCCTGCAAGCTGCAATTTCCTTAGACAGCTCCTCTGGCAGATCTATTGAAAATATTTTCGGCAACATCGTTAGTTGTTTCTTATTGTAGATGGGCTTTAATCCGGGTACAATAGGAACGTTGATGCCATTGGCCCTGCAGGCTTCCACAAATGCGTAATATTTTGCATTATCAAAAAACATTTGCGTTACAATATAGTCGGCCCCTGCATCTACTTTTGCTTTCAGATAAGCCAGATCTGTTTGCATATTCGGCGCTTCAAAATGCTTTTCTGGATAGCCTGCCACACCGATACAGAAGGAAGTTTTGCGACTGTTCAGCAGTTCTTCTTCTAAATAAACACCATTATTGAGATTTACAACCTGCTTTAGCAGATCAACGGCGTAGAAATGACCATCCGGCTGGGGAATGAAGGCGGTCTCATTTTTGGCAGCATCTCCCCTTAATACCAGTACATTATCAATCCCCAGGTAATTCAGGTTGATGAGGGCGTCCTCTGTTTCGTTCACACTAAATCCGCCGCAGATCAGATGAGGCACCGTATCTACATTATATTTATTCATGATAGCGGCACAAATACTTTCTGTGCCCGGACGTTTACGAATGGTCACCTTCTTAAAGCTCCCGTCCGGATTTTTTTTAAACTCGTGCTCGCTGCGGTGGTAGGTAACATTAATATAGGCAGGCTTAAACTCCATCAACGGGTCTAAATGTTCATACAATCCTTCGATTCCCTTTCCTTTGAGAGGTGGGAGTATTTCGAAAGAGATCAGAGTCTCATTCCTTTCTTTTGCCCTGTTAATATGATCTATTACCTTCATTTCAAGTTTTTTCTAGGGTGCAAAATTACGATTAGCTTTATAAAAGACAGATAAATAAAATATCGTAACTTTATAGAATACAGACTTGAGCGCCCCGAAGCAGGCGCCTGAACCTTCATTTTTCGCTTAGATTCAATATTTTCCATCCTACATTGCTTTATCTTTGCAGCCTATGCAGGATTTGTTACAAAAAATAGCCGCATATAAAAGCGAGATTGAAGCTTTTACTGCGGCGGATAATACGCAGGTTGAAGCGTTTCGTGTTAAATGGCTGGGTACCAAGGGGCTTGTTAAGGGGACAATGGGTGAGATGAAAAATGTACCTGGTGAACAGAAACGTGAAGCAGGACAGATCCTGAACGAATTTAAACAGTTTGCCGAAGCCAAATTCGAGGCATTAAAAGCAGCCTGTTCCGGCGCTGAAAGCCTGTCGGATTCAGTAGATCTGAGCCTCCCCGGAGATGAAACCCCATTGGGAAGCCGTCACCCCATTTCCTTAATGCGCAACCGGATCATCTCTATTTTCCAGAGATTAGGATTTGCAGTTGCAGAAGGTCCGGAGGTTGAAGATGACTGGCATAACTTTACCGCTTTGAATATGCCGGAGCATCATCCGGCGCGCGATATGCAGGACACTTTTTATGTGGAGGCAGGTGAGAATAGCGCCGTAGACTGGTTACTGCGTACGCATACCAGCAACACACAAATACGCGAAATGGCGAAGGGTAAATTACCGATCCGTGTGATTTGCCCCGGTCGTGTATACCGTAATGAAACCATCAGCGCCCGAAGTCATTGCTTTTTCCACCAGGTAGAAGGGTTATATATAGACGAGCATGTATCGTTTGCTGATTTAAAGCAAACACTTTACTTCTTTGTGAGAGAAATGTATGGCCAGGATGTGCGTGTACGATTCCGTCCTTCTTATTTCCCTTTTACAGAACCAAGCGCTGAGATGGATGTAAGTTGTTTTATCTGCGGTGGTACCGGTTGTAATATTTGCAAAAAAACCGGCTGGGTAGAAATTTTAGGCTGTGGCATGATTCATCCTAATGTATTACAGAACTGCGGTATCAACCCCGAGAAATATACCGGCTTCGCTTTTGGAATGGGCGTAGAACGTCCGGCTATGCTGAAATACGGCATTAACGATATCCGCCTGTTTAGTGAAAATGATGTGCGGTTTTTAAAGCAGTTCACCAGCGCCACTTAACGGGAGCTAACCTTGACCTACCAGGTCTTTTAGGCAGAGATACATTACCAATAATAAAAATTCCCACCTGAAAAACAGGTGGGAATTTTCTTTAGAAGGTAGAATGGTTATTGATTTTGAGTCAGGGCTCCCTGCGCCCGGTCTATTTGCTCCTGTGGCAGAGGTAAATAATTGTTTTTATCCGTATACGTGATCGTACGCGATGCAGCTACATATTTTTTCTCAAACTCCATGAATGGCTCTAATACCGACTTGGCCGTTCCCCACCGTACCAGGTCGAAAAACCGGTGGCCTTCCAGTGCCAGCTCCAGCCTTCTTTCGAACCTGACAGCGTTACGGGCATAAGCCTGGTTCGGAAAAGAAGCATAGGGTTTTACATTGTATTGTGCGGCCGTTGCACCCGAGCTTGCTTTTACTGCCTGCAAACCCGCGGCGCGTGATCTCACTGCGTTAACCATGTTCAGGGCCAGTGGAAGTGCATTGGTTTCAACCGCACACTCGGCAGCCATCAGGTATACATCAGACAGGCGGATGATGTTCACATTTTGTGCGGTGATATTACTGGCACCCGGGGAAACATTGCCGTCCATATCTGCAACGTTGATCATTTGCTTAACGCCCACAAAAGGGCCGCTAAAAGCCTGGTCGCGGATCCAGGAGCCTTGCAGCACTCCCCAGTCGCGATAATTCACATCCCTCCGCCCTACCGTATAATCAAGGCGGGGATCGAAAGCAATGGCGGTATTAACTTTATAGTTGTCTTTCGCAGCGCCGGTTAAACCCTGATCGGATATATAAGGATTCGTTCTGTAACTGCCATCCAGGAGCGGCAGGCCATTAGCATCTACTTTATAAGCGTTCACGAGGTCTACTGTAGGCTGAAAAAAGCCGCAACAGTTAATGGGTCCGCCGTAAAGGCCGCCCAACATATCGCCCACGTTTCCGTTATCGCCGCTGCCATCGGGATTGATGATGCTTTGTGAAACCAGTATGCCTTCGGGTCCGTTTTTGGTTTTGATATTAAAATTTGCATCAAAAGCAAGCGTACTTAAAGCCGGCTTATTATTGATCACTTCCTGGAACAGCGGTAAGGCTTCAGCATATTTTTTCTGATAGAGGTACAGCTTTCCTAAATAAGCCTGTGCCGCCCGCTTGTCTACCCGGCCCACATCGCCCTGTGGCTTATCTGCCGGCAGGTTATCGATGGCGGCTTTAAAGTCGGCCTCAATCATGGGAAAAACATCCTTATCATTTTTTACTTTGGCGGCGTCCTGGGTACTCATGGTTTCATCCACATAAGGAATGTTCCGGAACACCCTGGCAAGGAAAAAATAATAATGCCCCCGGAGCAACCTGGCTTCGCCTGCCACTTCTTTGGCCCGCTGATCGCTCAATTTCTCACCGCTTCCCTCCTGTACCGCTTTCAACAGGCTCAGCGTTAAATTGCAGCGGCCAATGCCTTCGTAATAAACGCGCCACATAGTGGGCAGGTTATCATTCGAGGGATCAACCCGATGCAGCTCAATATCGTTCATGGGCGATTGGTCGAGCGAGTTACTTCCCTTGTGCGCATTATCAGAACCCACTTCTCCAAACAACCACTGGCTGGGCGAACTGGAATAGTTACCCCAGGTGCCGCTGATGTTCCCATTCATGATGCCGTAGGCACCTATCAATGCAGATTCTACACCTTTGGTCCCTTTCAATTGTTCTTCCGAGAGTATCGCCTGCGGCTTTTGTTCCAGAAAACCTTTTCCACAAGAGTAAACAATGAATAGCACACAGAGGACAATAATAGATTTATGTAAATTTTTCATCGTTGTTTATTTTTAAGATCAGGGGTTAGAATGTAACATTTAAGCCTACCAGAAACTGGCGCGACATCGGGTACATACCCATATCTACACCCGGTGCGGCCCAGGTGCCGGGTGAAGAAGTCACTTCCGGATCTAAACCTGTATACTTAGTAATCGTAAATAAATTGGTACCGCTTACATAGAGCCTGCAGTTTTTTACTTTGTCCTGCATCATACCCTTGAATTTAAAATTGTAGCCTATCTGCAGCAGTTTCAATTTCAGATAGCTTCCGTCCTGTACAAAATAGCTATTGGAGAGCATCTCGATGGCCGGACGGTCTCTGTAAGGAGCCGGAATATTGCTACTGGTATTGCTGGGGCTCCATGCATTCAGCATTCTGTCGCTTACAGACCCATCGAACAAACTCAGGTCGGTGTAAAGGCGGGTCATGTCGAACAGGTCATTACCCTGCGACCCGTTAAAGAATAGCGCCAGATCGAAATTATGATAACGGGCATTTACGTTGAACCCGTAAATAAAGTCGGGGTGCGGATTCCCAATGAAAGTGCGGTCATCATCATTGATGATACCATCAGGCACACCGTTGGGCCCTGATACGTCGGCATACCTGAAACCGCCCAAATGCGCGCCTGGCTGGGTAGCGGCACCGGCTATTTCATCGGCCGATTTAAATATGCCCTCGACCTTGTATCCATAAAAGGCTCCAAACGGAAGACCGGCCTGCAGCACAGATGGCTGTACAGAACGGTTGCTTAACAGGAAGGTTCTTTTTACGCCATCGGCCAGCTTGGTGAGTTCGTTGATGTTCCTGGACAAATTAACACCCAGATCCAGTGAAAACGGATTGGCAGGAGAAAGACTTGTGTAGTTGTAATTCAATGCCACTTCAAACCCTTTATTACTCATGTTGCCCAGGTTCACGAAGGGCGACTGACCACCCCCGATGGCCTGCGCCGGCAGATCCAAAACATATAACAGGTCTTTGGTCTTTTTATTATACACATCAAATGATCCACCTAATTTATTGTTGAATAAAGTAAAGTCTATACCTAAATTCAAAGACTGGGCCTGCTCCCATTTCACATCCTGATTATCGTAATTGGCGATCCATACACCGCTGGACAGGCTGCCGTTAATGGGGTAGAATGAATTGTTCAGAGACGCCTGTAGTCTTTTCAGATATTCAAAATCGCGAATAGACTGGTTACCCGTAACGCCATAGCCTGCACGCAGTTTCAGATCATTTAACCAGGTAACTCTTTTAAAAAATTCTTCATTGGAAAGGCGCCATGCCACGCTGGCTGCAGGGAAATTCCCGTACTGGTTGTTGGAGCCAAACCTCGAGGAGCCATCACGGCGTAACGTAGCCGATACCAGGTATTTATCCATGAGGTTGTAATCTACCCTACCCAATATAGAGAATAGCGAACTGGGTTGTATGATATCATTACCTGCCACCGGTGAGGAGTTGGCTGTATTCATATAATAGTAGTTCATATCACCCATGAGATAAAACCCGTTGGCGGAACCTCTTAAAATCCGTCCGTTTGCTTTAATGGCCTCAGTACCTGCCAAAATGGTGATCTCATGATTTTCATTGAACTGCTTTTTATAGGTTAGTGTATTCGACCATGTCCAGTCGGTACCCCAGCCCATATTTTCGCTAAAGGAATGGTTATCATAACTGCCTTCTGCGCGTTCGGGGTTAGGATAAGTTACGGAAACCCCGTTCCATGTTTCATATCTGACACCGTAGGTAGTTCTTAAATGAAGTCCTTCCAGGATTTTCAGATCGGCAAAAGCACTTCCGAAAAACTGGTTACTGGTATTTAAATTATCTTTTCCCCGCACCAGAACTGCCAAAGGGTTTTCTGCGTTTCCCAACAGGTTACCCCGGCTACCTGCAAAGTTGCCCATGATATCATATACGGGTATAATGGTTTGTATACGGTAGGCCCAACCTATAGGAGAGCCTTCGCCCATATAGCTGCCGGGTGTATTTACATTGGTGGCAAAGCCAACACCCTGGCTTCTCGAATACTGGATGTTTTCGCCTAATTGCAACCGGTCATTTAACACGGTGAAATTGGTATTGGCTCTTATGGTATAACGTTTAAACCCTGTATGCTTGACAATACCTTCCTGGTTGAGATAGCCGCCGCTTACCGCGTAGTTGGATTTTTCGGTGCCCCCGCTTACGGTAAGCTGGTAGTTCTGCATGGGTGCATTTTGAGTAATGGTTCTAAACCAGTCGGTACCCTGCTGGTTGGCTTTGGTAATCTGGTAAAAAGTGCTTTGGCTGGTTGTATATTTATAAAGGGATGGATCTACCATGGCAGACGTGATCTTTTGTCCGTTAACAGCGCCTGCCAGTAAGTACTCCGGCAATGTAGGTTGATTAGCATTGGTACCGTAATAATCGGTCTGCGTTGGATCCAACCCTGCATTTCTATAACCCGTAAACAAATAATCGGCAAATTGTTGGGGATTCAGATAAGTAGGAAACCTGCTACGGTTTGGATTTTGACTGCCGTAATACACATCCAGGTTTACCTGGGGTTTTCCTGATCTTCCCTTTTTGGTAGTAATGATCACCACACCATTATTAGCCCTTGATCCGTATATAGAAGCCGCAGAGGCATCCTTTAACACCTGCATACTTTCTATATCATTAGAACTCAGCCAGCTCAGTTTGCCCTGGTAAGGCATTCCATCAATGATGAATAAAGGATCGTTATTATTTATGGTGCTAAAACCACGAATACGAATTTGTGGCGTAGCGCCTGGAGATCCGTCATTTACGATTTGCACTCCGGCCGCTTTACCTTGCAGCGCTTCCAGCGGACTCGCCGCGGGCTGTGCTTTCAATTCTTTCATATCGACCACCGCTACCGAACCGGTAAGATCTTTTTTACGCTGCGTTCCATAGCCGATCACGATCACTTCATTTAAGCTGGACACGGAAGTCTCGAGCGCTACGTTGATCTCTGTTTGCGTACCCACAATGATCTCCTGCTGCTGGAAGCCCACAGCGCTCACTACTAATACAGCGCCGTCGCCTACCGTAATTTTATAGTCTCCGTTATTGTCGGTAACCACACCATTGCTGGTTCCCTTTTCAGTAATGGATGCACCGGGTATGGGGTCGCCCTTGGAATCGGATACTTTACCGGTAATCTGAATTTTTCTTTGCTCCCCTTCGATGGTGGAAACGATGGCGATCAGATTTTTATTGAGTTTTTTGTAGGCCAGGTTATTGCCCTCCAACAGTTTATTCAATACTTCAGTTAAAGAGGCGTCCCGGGCTTTAAAATCTAACTGGGTTTTTAACCCGCTTAGATCGTAGTTGTAAATGAAGCGGTAACGCGTGCTTTTTTCTATAGCGGTAAGCACGGTTTTAACATCGGTGTTTTTCAAGCTGATGGAAATACCCTGTCCCGAGGCATTGCCGGCCTGCACCTGAAAAGCAGTAAACAACAGAATTGCAATAGCAAGCTTCATAACAAGCAAGGTTTTGAGCAGCGCCCCTGAAGGGAATAGGTAGCCCTTCAGTACGTTTTTTTTCATACTTTTGATTTTAGAGTTAAACAATAGGAATTGCTTCGGTAAAATGGCATTCCGTTTATCTTATCACCGGTGAATGTTGCAGCATTCCCCGGTTTTTTTATTTAGCTATCGTTACAGTTTTATCTCTTATAATAAATTTAAAATCGGCTATTTGTTGCAAGGCTTTTAAGGCTTCCTCAATCGTTTCATCTTCGAATGCTCCGCGCAAACGGTAATGGGCTACTTCTGTACTCTCAAACTTTATTTGTACGTCGAACCAGCGTTCCATTTTTATCGCCAGTTCCCTGAATGAATCTCCATCGAACAATAACCGGTTGTGGATCCAGGCAGTTTCCACAATCGATGAATCATTGCCTTCGTTGACGGCAATTTTTGAAACCCGGTACTGGGGTTCTTTTTGTTTAGCCATCGCCAGTTCACCCGGCAATGCAACCACCCTCCCATTTAACTTATTGAATACCAGCTTTTCATTAGGGCTTAGTATGATTTTAGGAATGCACTCTTTCTGCTTGGTTACCTGTATGGAGCCATGGATCAGGGTTGCTTCAATCGTCGCTTCTTCTTTGTACGACTTAACATTGAATGCGGTACCCAGCACCCTTATATCAATATCGGAGGTATGCACAATAAAAGGCCGGTCTTTATTTTTGGCAACATCAAAAAAAGCTTCCCCATCGAGGTAAACCTCTCTTAGCACTCCGTTAAATTTTTTATCAAAATTCAGCCTGGTATCAGCATTCAGCCAAACTTTGGTTCCATCGGGTAAAATGATCTTTGACTTCGTTCCGCGGGTAGTTACGATATCGTTTTTGGCTCCGTCGCCTTTTTGTTGCTGGTTAAACATGATGGCAGCTACCACAACGAAGCCGGTAAACATAGCGGCTGCAGTCCATTTCAACCATAGAGGCCGGTATTTTTTTCCGCTATTTTGTAACTTATGCGGTGGAACAATCGCCGTATCAGCTTTATTCAGTATCCGGTCAAAATGCACATTATCAGAAATATTAAAAAAGTCTTGCACCGGCATATTATGCCAATACAACTGAACCGACTCAATAATATAATGATCCTGGGGATTATCCCTGATCCATTCGGCGAGTTGTTGTAACTCTTCGGGCGTAGCCTCCCCTGATAATTTACGGGATAACAGTATGGCCAGTTCTTCTTTCATATAGCTGCTCTATTATAATAGACAGCCAAAAGAAAAGATGACCCTAAAGAAATTTCTATTTTTTTTGAAACCTGGCCGGGAAGCAATCAAAATACCTGCCAACAGCGTCTCCGATACGTTTTACGGCAATTACCATTTGTGCATCTATGGTTTTCTCCGAAACGCCCAGCACTTCGGCCGCCTGTTTGTATTTCAGGCCGTCTTCCCGAACCAGCTTAAAAATCACTTTACACCTGGGAGGAAGTTCTTCTACCGCTTTTTTAATTTTTGAAAAAATTTCAGAAGATATCAATCGTTGATCAGGACGCTCCTCTTCCATAAGCTCAATATTGATAAAGTCGAAAGCCTGAAAATGGGTTTCGCGGCTTTTATGGGACAGGAAATTCAAGGCCGTATTTTTGGTGGCCGTATATAAGTAGGTAGTGATATTAGTGACCTGCTTCAGCTGTTCCCTATGTTTCCATATCTTAATGAATACTTCATCCATTATTTCAACGGAGGCTTCCCGGTTCTTGGTAATGGAGAAGTCAAATGCAGTTAGGCGGGAAGCATAGGCATTAAACATCTCCCTGAAAGCTGCTTCATTGCCTGAGGCAATTAAGTGCTTCCATTTCTCAGTAAAAACGTTATCGGGCAATATATCTTCGTGCATGATGCAAGCAAGCGTCAAAACAAATATAAGTAATTCATTTTACAAGCATACACTATGCCAGTAAACGCCCCTGCCCCGGTTGTGCCTTCCTGTAGCGGCCTATCTGATTTGGTGAACCAGAATGGGGTGGTGATCAACGGGTGTATAAGGCATTAAAAAGAGTGTATAGCGTTCAGAACAATACTCACAATTCAATACGATATCGTTTGGCACAGTCGTTCATAAAAACTGATCCTGTTTCATTATATGCACCGATAAGAGTACCGTCAATTTTATTAACGCTGTAATTCCATTAATATTACTTTTGCGGCACTTAAAAGAAAGCATTATGTCAATCAACACAAAACTAGCGGAACGAAGTGGTGGAACCTGCGAACTTTGCTCAACCTTACCAGCAATGCGTGAATATACGCTCAGCCCTAAAGATGATGCGTCAGCTAACAACCAGGTAGCCCTTTGCGACAGTTGCCTCGATGCTATTAATAATGAAGATAAAAGCGAATACTGGAGATGCCTGGAAGGCAGTATATGGAGTACGGAACCTGTAGTGCAGGCATTAAGTTACCGGCTCTTATATAGCTGCAGGGACAACGATTGGGCTAATGATGTGATACAGTCTGTGGAGTTGGAAGAACCTGTAACACAATGGGCGCTTAGTGCATTTGAAGTGGCCGAGGTACACAAAGATGCGTTTGGCAACACCCTTGAGAGCGGCGATACGGTAACACTTACCCAGGGACTGAATGTAAAAGGCACCAGCTTTACCGCTGCTAAAGGAACTGTAGTAAAGAGAATCAGACTGGTACCTGATAATACCGAACAGATTGAGGGAAAGATCAATGACCAAACTATTGTTATTCTTACCAAGTATGTGAAGAAAGGGTAGGCCAATGTAATATTAAATTAAATAGCTCACGGTTTAAACCGTGAGCTATTTAATTTTGGGATTTACTTCGACCAGTTTATCTTTTGCATTTTTACGTCCCTGGAGTTGCCACCCATCATTATTTCAAATTCACCGGGCTCCCAGTCATACTTCAGGTTGCTGTTATAGAATTTCAGGTCTTCAGGTGTAATGTTGAAGGTAACGGTTTTGGACTCGCCGGCTTTAAGCGCTATTTTTTGAAATCCCTTCAATTCTTTTACCGGCCTTGTTACACTACCTGCCACGTCCCTGATATAGAGCTGCACTACCTCCTTGCCGTCGTACTTACCGGAGTTGGTTAAAGTGACAGTGGCCTTTAAAGTTTGATTACCTTTTAGAGATATGCTGCTCAATTTTATATCACTGTAGTTAAAAGAACTGTAGCTTAAACCATATCCAAAAGGATACAAGGGATCGTTACTTATATCAATATAATTACTTCTGAATTTCTGGAACCATTTACCCTCCGCCAACGGACGACCGGTATTTTTATGAGCATAGTAAACAGGGATCTGTCCCACATGCTGCGGAAAGCTCATGGTTAATTTACCGGAGGGATTTACATCGCCAAACAATACATCTGCGATAGCAGCACCCGCTTCACTACCGCCAAACCAAACATTCAGGATGGCGGGCACGTTTTTTTCCTCCCAGCTTAAAGTAAGCGGGCGACCTGTAAATAATACCAATACTACAGGCTTTCCGGTTGCCAATAATTGCTTCAACAGCTTTTGTTGGGTTTCAGGTATACTAATATCAGAACGACTGCTGGCTTCGCCGCTAAACTCGGCTGATTCTCCCATAGCAGCCACGATAACATCAGATTTTGCAGCTATCTCCAATGCCTCTTGAGCAAGTTCTTCCTCACCCCGTTTGTCGCGGTTAAGCCCCTTACCAAACATGGTGGCTCTTTCTTCCAATACGGCATCAGATGTAAGATTACTTCCTTTGGCATACAGTACTTCCGCCTTATTACCTAATACTTGTTGTAATCCTGACAAAACGGAGACCGATCGGTCCTGTTGGGTAGCCACACTCCAGGTACCGGCCATATTATTGGCGGCATCTGCGAGTGGTCCGATCAAAGCGATCTTACCAGACTTTTTCAAAGGCAGGGTGTTGCCCTGATTCTTCAGCAGCACAAAGCTTTCTGCAGCTATCTGCCTGGCTGTTTTTCTGTTTGCATCGGTAAAAATTTCATTTTTAGCACGAGCCTCATCGCAGTACTTATAGGGGTCTTTAAATAGTCCCAGTTTGTATTTTGCTTCCAGCATACGTCGACAAGCCAGGTCGATTTCGGCGGCTGTTACCTTCTTCTCTGCCAAAGATTTTTTGAGCGTCTTTAAAAAGCCTTCGCCCACCATATCCATATCTACGCCCGCCTTTAAAGCAAGCGCCGATACGGTTTGCAGATCCCCCATACCGTGATCCACCATTTCGTTAATGCCGGTATAGTCCGTTACCACGAAGCCCTTGAAGCCCCATTGTTTACGCAACACATCGGTCAGCAACCATTTATTACCCGTAGCAGGAACGCCGTCAATTTCATTAAAAGAAGCCATTACACTTCCTACACCTGCATCAACAGCAGCTTTATAAGGCGGGAAGTATTCATTATACATCCTGATGCGGCTCATATCTACCGTGTTATAGTCTCTTCCGGCTTCTCCCGCACCATATAAAGCGTAGTGTTTTACACAAGCCAGGATATTACTATTCGATCTTAAATCGCCCTGGTACCCTTTTACCATAGCTTTGGCAATCTGAGATCCCAGATACGGATCTTCACCATTACCTTCGGAAACCCTACCCCAGCGCGGATCGCGGGAAACGTCTACCATAGGACTGAACGTCCAGCCAATTCCGTCGGCGCTGGCCTCTACAGCGGCAATACGGGCAGATTGTTCTACAGCTTTCATGTCCCAGGTACAGGATAAACCCAACGGAATCGGGAAAGTAGTTTCGTAACCATGAATCACATCCATTCCGAACAGCATAGGAATTTTCATACGGCTTTCTTCTACTGCTACTTTTTGAATGGCCTTTATTTTTTCAACACCTTTGATATTGAAGAGGCCGCCCACCAGCCCTTTCTTTACATTTACCCCGATATCGGAATTGGTAGCTGTGCCCGTGGTGAATTCACCGGCACTGGGCAAATTCAACTGACCAATTTTCTCGTCCAGCGTCATCTTACTCATCAAACCGGTAATAAAGCTGTTCATAGCAGCATCGCCACTTTGTGAATGCCCTGTACCTACCAGTACAAAAAGAAAAACAACAGATAACAACGCGTTCTTTACCATATAGCAAATTTTAATTTTTGTATTATATACTGATGTACCTACATCAGCCTGCTTTTATGACTTTAGTTCTCTCACTTACCCCATTTTCATTAACTGACTTTACTACGCTATCTACACTATTCGAGGCGTCGTCGCCTCGGATCAATATGTTGTCGCCTCATGGCGACAAACACTACAACAATAATCTATTTCCATAATCGCCTTTCCACTAATATAATCAGATGCGCTACTATATATATAATCACCTGGCTCTTTTATCCAACCAGCCCTCACCGGATTATAATGAATACAATTCAATTTAACTTTGAGAAATTTCTCCGATCTAATTTCTTCAGGATGATTATTATTAGTCCACAATTTGTAGTTCTTATTTTGATTGGTTTCTTTTGCATAATACTTAAACATATGCAGTAGCCCATCTTTGTGGCTCTCTCCCGTTTTATTGATAGCTTCAATAAAAAGCTTTGTGCTGTAAGACATAAAATCCCGGATCGTATCACTTAGTTTTCCCTGCAAAGAATGCCAGATCACATGAGCATGATTACTCATCAACACATACGCACCAACCCGTAATCCTTTTTCCTTTTGACAATAGATCCTATTCTTAATAAAAATATCCCCATACCATTTTCTGGTAAAAAGATCAATCCATCCCTCAACGTTAAAAGCCATAAAATATAAACCGCCTTGATCCCCGATCTTATAACCATCTGCACATTTGTAAGTCATCGTTTATTTTTTTATATCGCCAGGGGCAACAGCTTAAGGGTTTGAGGCGAGGACATCTCAAACAGGATCTACCTGCGTTATTCTGCTTTTATGACTTTACTTCTCTCACTCACCCCGTTTTCATTAACTGACTGTATACAGTAATAATAGTTTTTTTGAGAATCCATCGCTTTCATCCAATATTCATTATTGCTATGCACCATAATGCTGGTATACAACTTATCAGGATGCGTGCCATAAAAAATATTATACGCAAATGCATGATCTACCGGCTTCCATTTTATAAAGGCACTGCGTTTATCCTTCTCAGTTCTGAGTACCACAAAATCTTTTACTGCATCGGGCCGGGGGCCGTTTCCTTTGCCAAATATCCTGAATCCGCTTAACGCAAATTTCCCGGTTGGCATGTGTATGTTTTCCAGCCTGATGTAACGGGCCTGTACCGGCTTATGCAATTCAACATACTCATGCGGGATATCTGTTTTGTTCGCAGCCTTGTCAACCAATAAGTTCCACCTTTTACCGTCTGATGAGTAATACAACTTATACTGGTGATATTGACCACTGAACTTGCCCAAGCGGTCGTCGGCTACATCCTGATCAGCATAATTGATCTGAACTGCGTTCACCGTAGAAACACTCCCAAGGTCTGTTTGAAACCATTCTCCCTTGTTGCCGGTTGTAGCGCTCCAGTAAGTTTTCATCAGCTCATCTACGGCATTATTGGGAACATAGCTTCCTAATACGGAAGAGGCCTGTACCGGCTTGTTATAGTTAAGCAACATCCAACCCGTAAAATAGGGAGATAAGCCATCGGGCCCATAGCCTTCTTGAATACTTCCAGACGGAATATAATGCGGATAGTCGCCAAAAGTCGTATTGCACCACATGGTACCATCGGCATCAAAGCCGGTAGGCCAGATACCCAGGCGGCGTTCAAATGTATTTTTTACAGACAGTACAGTGGTGGACACATGCCAGTAGCGATTATAATTGTCCTGAAAAGTGGCGCCATGACCGGCTCCCCGCACATAGCCTCCCAGTTTAATGCTTAAGGGATCAGACTGTGCTTCAAAAGGGCCAAGCGGACTCGATCCGACCAATAAGCCATCAGCGTAGCCGCTGAACTCGGTGCCAGGCGCCCCATACTGTAAATAGTATTTCCCTTTGTACTTTGTCATATGACTTCCTTCGATAAATGGGTCTAAAAAAGTATTGTCCATATGTTCACCGAAACGTTGCCAGCCAAACCTCCAGGGTTCCAGCAAATACATCTCTTTGCGGGTACCTTGCGGCGCCATCGTTTTTCTATCCAGCTCTACACCATACATAGGGAACTTGTTACTGCTGCCATTGTACATATACAGGCGGCCATCGTCGTCTGTAAAGAAAGAAGGATCCCAGCCGCCGATATCAAAAGAGTCAACCAGGGGCTTCCATTCATTGGCCCTGGGATTGGTGCTCATCCAGATGGTGAAGTTACGGGAGTATGTAGAACCAAACACGAGCATAGTGTCGCCAATAATACCCACCGCAGGCGCACACAATTCATCATACACACCTGCATTCCAGGGACGCAAAAATTTTTTGGATATAAATTGCCAGTTCAGCATATCATTGCTCCACCAGTACCCCCACTGATTGGTGCTGAACAAATAATAATCGCCCTTATAATTAACGATCACCGGATCAGCCGTTGCACGATGCCTTCCCCAGGTACTGAAATTGGGTATCGGTGTATAACCATAATCGATATTGATCGGATTGCAATAGGTGTTAGCCTTATTTTCGTTTTTGGTTTGAGCCCCCGATGTGAGCAACAAAAATGATGATAATAACAAGCACATTATACGAAGCCTGCCCCGCCGGCAGGCTGTTGAGGCAAATTTCTTTTTATGGATTGTTAAAGCTGATATCATAAAAACTATTTTGTTAACCAGGGGCTTTTAAAACCCAGTTTTAATAAACCGTTTGTTACGTCAGGATCTTTCATAAAGAGGTTCCAAAGTAAACCGGTGCGATAATTTTCAATCATTAAAATAGTGATACCCTGGTTAATAGCCAGGTAAGAACCGGCATACCAGTTACGGGTTTGGTTAAAGCTGTCGGTAAAACCGTATTCCCCGAAGATCTTATCACCCAACGATTCATAGAAATAGCGCAATGCTGCCAGCGACTCTTTGGGTGTATAAGGCATACTGGCCAATGCCGCCGAACAACAAATAGTGCCATTATCAGTTGACGGTGATTGTTCATGATATCGTTTCTTGTAATCGCATGCGGACAATCCCCAGCTCTCTCTCCCGTATCCTTTAAAGCCCGATGGATTAGCAACACAATAGCGGTAGTTGATTGTTACATGTGCCTGGTTCTGTTTACCATAATCAGCGAAACTATCTTTTAAACCACGTGGATCTAACCCGGCAAAACCAAAATGTGCAAAAAACAAGGGGCCGCCTGAATCAGGTCCTAATGGAAGTTGCACCTCATAAAAAGTTCGGCCATTTTTCATATCCCCGTTCCGGGCCCAGCCGGTGTTGTATACATTGCCGGATATGGCGTGTTGAGGAGATGCTGCCGCCAGCACATAGGTGATCAGCGCTTCATTATATCCCTCAATCTTCAGGTTCATCTTCCATTGATGCTCAGGGCTCCAATGCCAGTATAAAACATCAAGGCCTCTTGTAAACCATTGCCACTCTACCTGCTCCCACAGGCGGGTTATGGTTTCTCTTATCCATTTTTCATCTTCATTCCTTTTAGTAAAATACTGACGGGCTGTTAACAAGCCCTGGAATAAGAAAGATGTCTCGACTATGTCGGCTCCGTTATCTTTTTTGCTAAAAGGAACGGTTTTGCCGGTGTTACCGTCGATCCAATGGGCAAAAGCGCCATGGTAGCGGTCTGCATGGGATAAGAACGTAAGAATCTTTTTCAAACGGGCAACCGCTTCATTTCTGGTAATCCATTTCCGTTGCGTTGCCACAATCATTGCCATCACGCCAAAGCCTGAACCGCCGGAGGTGACCACATTCTGGAATGTGTCGCGGTTGCGTTCCCGCGCCATGCCCGAATAAGGCTCTGCAAAATCCCAGAAATAACGGAACGTGCGTTGCTGAACAAGCTCCAGCAAAGCTTCATCGCTCAATTGTTCCTTTTTAGTTTTTTGAATTTTATTTTTACTGATGATACGCACTTGTAAAACCCAGCTTTTTCAATCCGTTTTTAATTTCAGGGCAGCTCATAAAAAGATTCCATAGCAAGCCCGTTCTGTAATTCTCTATCATTACAACAATCGGGCCCTGATCAATGGCCAGATGTGATGTTGCATACCAGTTCTGCGTTTTATTGAAAGCATCGGTAAAGCCATAAGGGCTCCATATTTTATCGCCCAGGTCCACATAAAAATGCCTCAGCGCTTTCATCGACTGTTGCGGTGTGTATGGAAATGCAGACAGTGCTGCCGTGGGCGTTATAGTACCATGATCATTGGTAGGTGAATGGGCATCGTACCCATTGTAAGTATCGCTGGCCGTAAGTCCCCAGCAGTTCTCCCCATAACCTTTAAAGTCTTTCGGATTATCTACACAATAGCTATAATTGATCAGCGTGTGATTTTGATTCTGCTCCCAATAATCAGCATAGCGATCTTTTAATCCTTTAGGAGAAAGTCCTAGAAAAGAATAATGAGAGAAGAATAAAGGTCCGCC
Source organism: Acinetobacter pittii (assembly GCA_052038405.1). GTDB lineage: Bacteria > Bacteroidota > Bacteroidia > Chitinophagales > Chitinophagaceae > Niabella. The sequence continues at coordinate 21,701 of JBQGCI010000587.1, read as the reverse complement.
ATAATCAAATCCCAAAGGCAATGTATAATTGTAAAATTTACGTTTATTTATAAAAAAGTCGCTTTGCGCCCACCCTCTGTGATAGATGGAAGCCGGAACCTGGTATTTTTCGTTGGGGGTGGATGCGGCGAGCACATACATGATCAGGCACTCATTAAAGCCACGCACGGGGAAATCCATCGCCCAGCCGTTATTGGGGCTCCAATGCCAGTACAGTACATTTTGGCCGCCATTGGTAAACCAGTTCCATTCGATATCGTTCCATAGCCCGTTAATGCGGTTGCGCAGGTCACGCTCCACATTATTGTTACCATCAAAGTATTGCCTGGCCGTTAACAAGCCCTGGAACAGAAATGAGTGTTCCACCAGGTCGGCGCCATCGTCTTTCCTGCTGAAGGGAATAGTTTTTCCTGTAGCGCCATCCAGCCAGTGAGGGAACACGCCGTGGTAGGCATCTGCCTTGGAAAGGAATTGCACCATTTTCAACATAAACCGGGCTGCGGTATCTCTTTCGATCCATCCCCGGTTAACGCCCACGATCAGGGCCATAATGCCAAAGCCCGTTCCGCCAGTAGTGACTACTTCATGACCGTAGTTCTGGGTATTGCTTCTTTCGCGCGCCATGCCGCTAACCGGGTGTGCAAAATCCCAGAAGTAGCGCAGGGTTTGTTTCTGCACCAGGTCGACAAGAGCGGAGTCCGAGATGTTTTTGTCTATCTTAAGAGCAGAAGGTATGCCTGCCGGTTTCGCAGTAGTGGCTTTTTGAGCGGTTACTGTTACAGGTGCGGCGGCTAAAAAAATAAAAATGGGTAAAAAGTACTTTCTGACTTTCATAAATTACGTTTTGTCAATAAAAATATGAAGTGTCTTCCGCGGTGATGCGTCCAGACCTTCAGTCCCGAATAAAAGTTGCCAAGATAGGATTGAATGGTGAATTGTAACTCCTACAAGCCAGGCGCGCTAAAACCCAGTTTTTTCATCCCCGCCTTAACTTCGGGCGCACTCATAAACAAATTCCACAACAGGCCTGTTCTGTAATTCTCGATCATCACCACAATGGGCCCCTGATCAATAGCTAAATGTGCATCGGCAAACCACGCTTCGTTATTTTTTACCACATCCAAAGAAAAGGCATCCACAAAACCATATTCCTTAAACAACTTATCTCCCAGCACATAGTAAAAGAATTTTAATGCGGCCATCGATTCGGCCGGCGTGTAAGGCAGGGAAGCAATAGCAGCTGTCGGCGCAATAAATCCCTGGTCGTTGGTGGGTGAGGACGCGGTGTACCCATCTTTTATATTACTGGCCGTTAATCCCCATACCGAATCGCTGTATCCATAGTACCCTTTGGGATTGGCCTTGCAATATTTATAATTTATCAGTGTATGATTTTTTGTTTGTGTTTGATAATCAGCATAAGCATCGCTTAATCCATTAGGATTGATGCCCATAAAGGAATAATGCGCAAAAAATAACGGGCCACCCATATTTTCACCTAAAGGCAACGGATAATCGTAATAGGTGGCACCGTTTTTAAAGGCGCCGTTCCTGGCCCAGCCATTATCATACACATCCTTTGTAATGGAATGCGTGGCTGAAGATGCTGCCAGTACATAAGTGATTAAACACTCATTCCATCCCTGTACTTTAAGGTTCATGGTCCAGGCCGCTGACGGGCTCCAATGCCAATACAGCACATTTTGATTGTTTTGCCTGAACCAGTCCCATTCCACTGCATTCCATAAGCTATTGATATCATTTCGCAGGCTGACGGCTGCAGCATCAGCTCCGGAAAAATACTGGCGGGCTGTTATCAGTCCCATCATCAGTAAAGAGGTTTCTACCAAATCTGCCCCGTTGTCATTGGCGCTAAAAGGAATTGTGGCACCTGAAGCACCATTCATCCAGTGCGGAAAAGCCCCATGAAAGCGCTGAGCTTTATCTTTTAAAAATGAAACAATCATTTTTATGCGGTTCAGTCCCTGCGTTTTGTCAATAAATCCTCTTTCCATGCCTGCTACCAGCGCCATTACGCCAAAACCGGTACCACCGCTGGTTACGATGTCCGCCGGATGTTTACTGCCCTCCCTGATCATGCCGCTTGAAGGATGTGCAAAGTCCCAGAAGTATTTAAGTGTTTGCTGCTGTATTTTGTCTAAAAGCTGGTCGTTAGTGAGCAAGGGAAATTTACGGGAAGAATCGAGTTGGGTGATAAAATCTCTGCTAGCCGGTGATTGTAATACACCCTCGGACGTAGATTGTAGCGATGTGCCGACAGATATGGTATAACGTGAAAGAAAAGAAAGTGAGCTAACCGGCTGCACCACTATTACGGAGTCTCCGTTGGCAAGTGTAGCATTTAAATTGATATTCGTTCCGTGTGTGCTGCTGAGGGTTACTGCATTTAGCGAAGAAGATTTTATTGGCTGAGAAAAACGAAGCTTTATAACAGGCCTTACCGAGCTGTTAAGAAAATAGCTGTCGGAAATTCTGTTGTCCACCGCCACTGAATTTAGAACCGGTGCTTTTGCCGGCTCTTTTACAGGCGATAACGCTTTATCCTTGCTACCACAGGCACCCACTAATCCGATACTTAAAATTAAAATACACGCCTTTACGTTTTGATATGCCATAAGAAAAAAAGGGCTGTTGTTTGCAGCCCATTTAAGTTTGTGATCTTTAATACTATTTTTTTGACGTAAACAGCTCATTAACCTGTGCCTGGCTTAGGGCGATACTATACATTCTAAATTGGTCGATGCCCCCGGTCCAGGAGTTTTTAAGCCAATCTTCTGCAGTCCCTGCGGCTATTTCTTCGGCTTTAAACTCCTGTGGGCCAGCGCCAATTTTTAAACCCGTTATTCTCGATGGCTCCAACTTTACTGCACCATGGCCCGTCCACTCGGGAACAAAGCTATGCGCTACCCCGTCTTTATACAGCGTCATTTTAGAGGTACCAGCATCGTAAACGAAAGCTAAGTGATGCCATTGAGCATCGTATAAGCCACTAACTGTATTAGCTCCGGTCCATTCGAACCATTTTTCCGCAGTTGCATCTTTTACAAAAAATTTTACGATTGGCGCGGCGACTGAACCTTCTTCCAGTAAAAAGACGCTTCCTGCACTCCAGTGATAGGTATCCGCGGTCGGCATACTGAAAATATGCTCAGTTCTTAAAAGCCCCTTTTTTTGCCAAAAGGCCACTGTAAAACTACCGGCGGTCGCTGCAAAATCGTTTGCAGTGGTATACTTGACGTACTTATATTTTTCGCCCTGTATCGCCTTGCTACCGGCACCATCTATGGAAGAAAGTGGGTTGTTGGATGGGAAATTAGCTCTTATACTATCAACCGCGTTTCTTTGGGGATTATTAGAAGTACCATCAAAAGCTGCATAAAACTTCAAAGGGCCTCCCGGCTCGCTGGCATCTTTTGGATAATCTCCTAATACCGGCCGATCCATTTTTTGGCAAGCGTTTAACGCCATCACTATGACCAACATGCCTATCAGCTTACTATAAAATATTATTTTCATTGTAATCACTTAAAAAATTAATAATCTGGATTTTGAATCAGTACTCCGTTAGATTTATCGATCTCTCCTTGTGGCAAAGGCAGCAAACGGTGTTTTACCTGGTATCCGCTTTTTCCTGCGGCTGGCAACACAGTAACATCTATCCCCCACCTTACAATATCATAAAATCGTTGCTCTTCCATACCTAACTCTACAAAGCGCTCATGTCTTATGGCGTTACGCAATTGCGCCTGGTTAGTGGTGGTAATTTGTGGTAATATACTTGTATTGCCGCCCCGCGCTCTCGCTCTTACCATCTCCAGGTAGGCCAGGGCATCTGTAGTATTTTGTGCGCCTCCCAGTTCGTTGGCGGCTTCAGCCGCGAGAAGTAAAATATCCGCATATCGTATAATCCGATGGTTCATCCATTTTCCGAATGTATTATTTAACGAAGTTCTGTCTGCCGGATTTGTGTATACCTTCATATTCCAGTAGGGCTGAGCTATCGTAGCCGGATACGGTGGTAAAACCGAACCATAATAGGGGTCTGCCTGTCCGGAATACAGCAATGTTGCGGCCTTCCTTGGATCACCGGGCTCAAACTCATTTTCCAATATGCTGGTGGGCGTGTTCCACCCCCAGCCCAGATTCCATGAGCCGGCTCCCCGGACACCTTGTACCATTGCGTATTCTATGCCCTGATCATTCGTTGGTACATAATAGGCCTGAATTTCAAAGATAGATTCAGGACCATTCTCTCCTTCCTTAGTGAACTGGCTGCGATAATTAGTAACCAAACTATATTTGTTTAATGCTATTAAAGCCTTCGCGCTGGCTAAAGCAGCGCCCCAGTTACTACGCCACATGTAAGCCCTGGTTTGTAAGCCAAGCGCAGCACCTCTGGTCAGCCTGCCCATAAAGCGTGTCTCCCAGTCGGCCGGCAACAAAGCAACTGCATTCTGAAGATCGGCGTCAATCAATGCAAATATTTCGCTTACATTAGCCACCTTAGGGATGTTCAAGTCAGCTCCTGTTCCTGTAAAATCTATTTTGGGAACCCTCCCAAAAGTGCGGGCCAGATCGAAATAGCAAAAGGCCCTGATAAATTGCGCCTCAGCCCTGTTTATTAATGTAGCCGGGTCGGCGGCTGTACCAATGGAGTCGACATCTTCGATAATATCATTTGCTGCTAAGATGGCAGCATAGTGATCGGTCCAATAAGCTGACAAAGCCCCGTTGGTAGCTACGTATTGAAAGTCATCATACATTAACCCGTAGTCTGAGCCATCACTGGCAGTGCTACCTTTCTGAGCTTCGTCTGATCTGAAACTCTGTATAGCCAAATAAGTATTGGCATTAAATCCCGCTCTCCTTAAAATAGCATACATACCAAAAACTTTACCATCCAGGGCTCCGATTGAAACATCATCTTCTGTGTATCTGCCGAGCGGCTGACGATCTAAAAAATTCTTTTTACAAGAAACAAACACGCCTGTTAATATTACTAATAACAGCATGTATGAGATTTTATAACGCAATTTATTGCTCATATTAATAATATTTAAAAATTAAGATTTAAACCAATAGTATATATTGCCGGAACGGGGTAGGTTCCATTATCCACACCAAAACTTGTTGCAGATCCACCAATCTCTGGTGTATAGCCAGTATTATTAGCAAATGTTGCGAGGTTTTGCGCATTCAGATAAACTCGGAGCGACTTAACCTTAATTTTGTTTAACATATCAGTTTTAAAGCGATAGCCTAATTGCACATTTCGGATTCTGAAAAAACTGCCATCTTCCACCCAATAATCAGAGTTCTGGTAGTTATTCGCTCGCCCAGTGTGTAAAATAGGTTCCCAATTGGATGTACCTGCTCCTCTCCATCTGTCCATGCGATGTACCTGGTAGTTAAAGTCGGCAAATGTTCCCTGGTTCCAGGTTCTGTAAATTTCATTGCCATATACACCTTGAAAGTCAACGCCAAAATCTAATCCTTTGTAAGAAAGATTGGCACCGCCACCATAAGTGAAATCCGGTGTAGGATTTCCGATAATTGTTCTATCGGCTGTTGTAATAGCTCCATCACCATTTACATCTTTGTATCTGATGTCCCCCGGCAAAACAGAGGCTATTGTGCTGTTAGGACTTGCTAAAATATCCGCATAAGACTGGTATATTCCATCGTGCTCATACCCATAAAAATATCCGATCGGATAACCGGCAGTGGTTCTCGCAGGACCATTTACAATGTCAAAGCCTTCCAGGTTAAGTTTGAGCACTTTGTTTTTTACGGTAGTGAAGTTTGCATTTAGAGATAGCGTCAAATCTTCAGTGAGGTTTTTATTCCATGAAGAAGAAAACTCAAAACCTGAATTTTGGATCGTTCCCAGATTCGCCAGCAGCGGCAGTAAACCCGATCCCTGGTTGACCAGGGTAATAACGTCTTCTGTTTTCTTATTATAATAAACGACTTCAAAATTGAGTTGATTTCTGAATAAGCCCAGCTCGAAACCAGCTTCCGTAGTTCTTACTGTTTCCCAGTTCAGATCGTTGGAAGTTATATAAGAAGGTTGCAATGCGTTCACCACGTTTTCACCAAAGACACCCGCATTCGCATTGGTTAAAACCGGGTAGGCCGGATATCGGTATCCATCGGGAATATTCTTGCTGCCCAGTACAGCCCATGAAGCTTTTACTTTCAGATTGCTGATATTCTGAACATCTTTAAGAAATGGCTCGTTGCTGGCCACCCAGGCCAGACCTACGGCTCCAAAATTTTTCCATTGGTTACCAATTTTATAGAACTGACTACTGCCATCTCTTCTAAAAGATGCGTTTACCAGATACTTTCTGTCAAAATTATAGAGCACCCTGCCCAGGTAAGATATGGATGCATCTTCCCACGCACTTCCAGACCCCAATCTGGTAGCCGGATCTCCAACGCCGTCTACGTACCAGAAACGGGGATCATTAGGAATTACACTGGCAGTACCCTGCTGAACAGAAGAAGACACACCTTCGAAGGCAGAATAATAAGTAGTTATACCCCCCAAAACGGTCAGATCATGTTTATCAACTTTCTTTTTGTAAGTCAGAAGGTAATCCATTTGAGTTTTAGGATACTTATTTTGACTTTGGTTTATAGAAGAAAATCTGGTCAGCGAATCTATTTTGCTGCTTCCGGCTATGTCAGGGTTATACACGGTAGTGATGGGGTTGTAGGTCCTGTTGCTGTTAAACCCATAGTCCGCAAACAATTGTGCCCTGAACGTAAAATCATTGAGAAAGTTAAGTTCCCCGAATACACTACCAACCACCCTGTACTCTTTATTTATTCTCGTCCCATTCAAGAGGTCAATAGATACAAGTGGATTGTTTACCTGTGCCCGTTGAAACGCGGGTAGTGAATGCAGTAATCCGGATCCGTTGGGATCGTAAACGGGTGCAATAGGCGCTGCAATGACAGCAGATCCCACGTTTTGTTCAAATGTAGGTTCGGCATAATAGCCGCTAAAATTGGCCCCAAACTTCAGGTTCTTAGACACTTTTAATTCATCGCTGAAATTGATGGTGTATTTTTTATACTTTTCATTTTTAATAACACCTTCTTCAGTGATGTATCCAAGCCCGAGATAGAATTTGTTTTTATCAGTGCCGCTTGTGATACTTATATTGTTATAATTCACCAACGCTTTTTGAAAAATTTCATCCTGCCAGTCGGTATTCGCTGAATACGCAGCGTTATTAAAGCTCGTACCCATATTGGCCATTTGCTCATTGTACAATTCTGTGAATGTCGGCCCGTCCGTTACCTGAATTCGCCTCTGAACATCTTTAATACCAAAAGAAGTATTGAAGTTAACCATTAGCTGGCCTGATTTTGCCTTTTTAGTGGTAATGGCGATGGCTCCGTTTGCACCTCTAACACCAAAAATCGCCAATGAAGAACCATCTTTTAAAACTTCGATAGACTCGATGTCGGCAGGGTTTAAAAAATTGATATTGTCATTCAGAATTCCATCAACTACATAAACAGGTTTAACACCGTTAATACTATTTGTTCCTCTTATTCTGATATCCGGTTCAGAACCCGGCCTACCTGAAGCCACAACAGATACACCTGATACTTTTCCCTGAAGGAGATTCAAAGGATTTGCCGACGGCCGGTCCGCTATGTCTTTTGCATCGATGCGGGTAATCGAACCGGTGAGGTCCCGTTTATTTGCAGTACCATAACCAATTACCACTACCTGTTCCAGGTCCTGCGCAGCAGCCGTCAGCACAACGGCCAGTTCTGTGCGACCGTTAACTGCCTCCTCTTTTTCGGTATAACCAACCGATGAAAAAACCAGTATAGCATTACCATCGGGCACAACAATACTGAAGTTACCGGAAGAGTCCGTTGCAGTACCCGTAGCAGTACCTTTTACCTGAACGGATACATTAGGCAGGGCCGAACCAGCATCACTCATCACACTTCCTTTTACAGTGGTTTGCGCCCAACCGGCGCTGCAGCAAAAGATCATCAGAAAAAACAAAAACAATCTGACCCTATTACGGGTACGGATGCGCAGAGGTAACTCCCTCCTGAGTTGCAAGCCTTTCATTTAAAGATTAGAGTTTAAATTAATAAAGAAATCAGTTTTCATAAATACGGTTACAGCAAAGCAATAATGCCAACAACCGTTAGTTAATACAAAGTTAATGTGTTTTTAGTACATTATTAAAAAATACGTTAAAATAATTTGACGGTGGGCAGGACGGCATTTTTTGAGCTGGAAATTCCAGACGTGACTATTTACTAATCAACTCTCAAATCTCATGCTACCGGATTTCAGCATTTTCTTTGCGTATAAGGCCCTGAAGCTGCCGGGAACCGCGCCAGGCAAGGCATACAAGAGTTGTTTTGCCTTATTCCTGGTAACTTACAGGCTACACAATTTTACTGTTGTACGTTAGGCGGATAGAGGATCAGGAACGGTTTTAAGAGTCATCGCACAATGAATCAAAAAAATATACGCTAATAAAATAGTTAAAAAAAACGTTTTTGGTGATTCGGATAGTTATCTTTGTAAAGTTAGGCTCGATTTTTGATAACAAAATTTTTGAACGGTGGCTCTAGGACAATCCCTACAACAAAAACTTTTACAGAAACTCTCTCCCCAGCAAATTCAGTTAATGAAATTGCTACAGGTGCCCACTGCAAACCTGGAAGAAAGAATCAAAGAAGAACTCGAAGCAAACCCTGCCCTGGAAGTAGATGAGGAAGCTCATAAAGACGAGGATCCCTATGCAGATGAATTTAGCGACAATACAGAAGAGACAGATAATTACGAAGAACAGGATGGCAGCACAGAAGACTATGACAATATAGATGTGACCGAGTACCTGCACGACGACGACGGGGAGATAGCAGAATACAAAACCCGCGAGGATAATTATTCAGACGATGATGATAACCGCCAGCTACCCATCAAAAACGAAGCTTCGTTTTACGACCTGATGGTGAGCCAGCTGGGACTGCTTGCCCTAACCGATCAGCAAAAAAGAATTGCAGAGCATATCATTGGCAGCATCGATGAAGACGGCTACCTGAGAAGGGATACCCCCGCCCTGGTGGATGACCTGGCCTTCAGGCAAAACATCGAAACCTCCGTTGAAGAAGTAGATGATATTATTGCTAAGATTCAGCAGTTTGATCCTCCCGGAGTGGGAGCCAGAGATCTCCCCGAATGCCTGCTGCTGCAATTAAGAAGGCTGAAGGCCGAAGGAAAAGATGTAGACATCGCCATTACCGCCATTGAAAAATACTTCGACGAATTTACCAAAAAGCATTACGAAAAAATACAGCGCGGCCTCGGGCTCGAAGATGGCGAACTGAAAGAAGTCATGCAGCAGATCATTCGCCTGAATCCCAAGCCGGGAGGCAATATCGGCTCTGTGAACAAAGCAGAAAGCTACGTGGTACCCGACTTCTTTATTTTGAATAACAATGGCAAGCTGGAGTTAACCCTGAACAGCCGCAATGCTCCCGAACTACGCATCAGCGAGGGCTACAAAGACATGATGAAGGAGTATAGCCGTGGTACTAAAAAAGATAAACAGCAAAAAGAAGCCGTACTTTTCATCAAACAGAAAATAGATGCGGCCAAATGGTTTATCGACGCCATTAAACAGCGGCAGCATACCTTACTGGATACCATGGGCGCCATCATGAGCCACCAGGAAGATTTTTTCCTTACAGGAGATGAAACCTCACTCAGGCCCATGATCCTCAAAGATATCGCTGAAAAAACACACCTCGATATTTCAACCGTGAGCCGCGTAGCCAACAGCAAATTTGTACAAACCGAATTTGGTACTTACCGGCTAAAATTCTTTTTCAGCGAATCTCTGAGCACCGATAGCGGAGAGGAGGTTTCTACACGGGAAGTAAAAAAGATCCTGAGCGACATGATCGAATCGGAAAGCAAGAAACACCCGCTCAGTGATGAAAAGCTAACCGAGCTGCTGCAGGACAAAGGCTATAATATTGCCCGCCGTACCGTGGCTAAATACCGCGAACAATTAAATATTCCTGTCGCCAGGTTAAGGAAGGAATTGGTATAACGCATTTAAAGTTTAAAATTCAAAGCGGATTCTAAATATTGAACCCCAGAATTTTAAACTTTAATCATTCCATATTAACCTTACTTTTGCGGCCGTTATTACAATCGTAAACCTGCCTGTCGGCAAACAGGTCACAAATCATAATTTAAGTATGTCTGTTATAGTAGTTGGCTCTATGGCCTTTGACGATATAGAAACCCCTTTTGGGAAATCGAATAAAATAATTGGTGGAGCCGGTACTTATATTGCTTATGCTGCCACCTATTTTGTACAGCCGGTACAACAGGTATCGGTGGTGGGATACGATTTCCCGGCTGAAGAGCTCGAAGAACTACGCCGCCGCGGGGTTGAAACAGAAGCGGTGGAAATAGTAGCGGATAGAAAATCTTTCTTCTGGGCCGGTAAATACCACCTGGATATGAATACCCGCGATACATTGGTTACCGAGCTGAATGTATTAGGAGATTTTAAACCTGTTATTCCCGAAAGTTACCAGGGGGCCGATTTTTTAATGCTGGGCAACCTCGCGCCGTCGGTGCAGTTAAGTGTTATTAATCAACTTACTAAAAGACCAAAACTGATCGTGCTGGACACGATGAACTTCTGGATGGACATTGCCTTGCCGGAACTGGAAGAAGTGATCAGCAAGATTGATGTTTTATTGGTAAACGACAGCGAAGCACGCCAGTTAACTGCAGAATTCTCACTGGTAAAAGCAGCGAAAAAGATCCTTACCATGGGCCCTAAATACCTGATCATTAAAAAAGGAGAGCATGGGGCTTTATTGTTCGATAAAAACCAGGTATTTGTTGCACCTGCGCTTCCTTTGGAAGAAGTATTTGATCCTACCGGCGCGGGTGATACTTTCGCAGGCGGATTTATCGGCCACCTGGCTAAAACCGGTGATATTTCTTTTGAAAGCATGAAAACGGCCATTATTGTGGGAAGCGCTTTAGCCAGCTTCTGTGTAGAAAAATTTGGCACGACCCGCCTCAAAGAGATCACCAAAGAAGATATTAATCAAAGAGTTCTGCAGTTCAGGGAATTAACGAACTACCAGGCAGAATTATCCTAGCCCGATCTGCAAACAATATATACCCCAAGCGAGCGTTCAAAGCTCGCCTTTTTTTTACCGGTACAAATGCTTAAAAGACCGGTGAATAACCCTGCGCCATACAACGTTTGCTTATCATTTGATATCTTACTTAAAACAAAATTTAAAAATGACCCCTATTCAAAAATCTCCGTCCCTGTTGTTTTGCATCATTATGGATGCCATTGGCTACCTGTCTTTTGCCATACCCGGTATCGGAGAATTTTCAGATGTCATCTGGGCGCCGGTATCAGCCATCATTTTTGCCAAAACTTTTGGAGGAACCAAAGGCGTGTTCGGCGGTATTTTCAACTTTATTGAGGAGATCATGCCTGGTACGGACATCATTCCTTCCTTTACCATTGTGTGGTTCCTGACCCATAAAGCTGCGGCTCGCAAAACATCCCCCTTCATTCCGGTAAAGGCAAAATAAAAGAGTTAATGATGGCACACCGGCTCCCGGCAGCGGAACTGATGCGCGATTTTAATCTCATATTGATGAACTACAGTTGAAGTGCGTGAAACAAGATTGCCGGGAAATGTGCCACCGCTCACGCAATAAAAATATATTTTGTTGATTTCAGTCATCATTCTATTTTTGCAACCCAATGACAATAAAGAAACATACAAAGATTAAGAAACATCCGTAACGGAAGGTGGTAGTTTTTGTTTGTATAACATAAATTTTTTAACAAGCCTTCCGTAATTGCGGAAGGCTTTTTTATATTTAAAAACAAAAAATAAAAAAATGAAAGTTGCAGTAGTGGGCGCCACCGGCCTTGTGGGCACCAAAATGTTGCAGGTACTGGCTGAAAGAAACTTTCCGGTTACGGAGCTGGTTCCGGTAGCTTCCGAGAGGAGCGTGGGTAAAGAAGTAGCGTTTAAAGGAAAGAAATATAAAGTGGTAAGCATGGCAGACGGTATTGCGGCAAAACCTGCTGTAGCATTATTTTCTGCAGGCGGAGGCACGTCTACCGAATGGGCGCCTCAGTTTGCCGCTGCAGGCATTACGGTGATAGACAATTCTTCTGCATGGAGAATGGATCCGTCTAAACCATTGATCGTACCTGAGATCAATGCAGACATTCTTACTACCAATGACAAAATCATTGCCAACCCCAACTGCTCAACCATCCAGATGGTGGTTGCACTGCAGCCTTTACACAAAGTCTACAAAATCAAACGTGTGGTAGTATCTACCTACCAGAGCGTAACGGGTACGGGTGTTAAGGCCGTGGATCAGCTGATGGGCGAAAGAAACAAGGCCAGCGAATACCCGATGGCATACAAATATCCTATCGACTTAAATGTGATCCCGCAAATTGATGTGTTCACCGACAATGGTTACACCAAAGAAGAAATGAAAATGGTGAACGAGACTAAGAAAATTATGCGTGACGATAATATTAAAGTAACCGCCACTACGGTTCGTATACCAGTAATGGGAGGTCATAGCGAGAGCGTAAATATTGAATTTGAAAACGAATTTGAACTGGCAGAAGTAAGAAACCTGCTGGAGACGGCTCCGGGTGTGGTAGTGGTAGACGACCTGGCCAACCAGCAATACCCGATGCCGATGGATGCTCACGAAAAAGACGAGGTTTTTGTAGGCCGTATCCGCCGCGATGAAACGCAACCGAAAACATTAAATATGTGGATCGTGAGCGACAACCTGCGCAAAGGCGCTGCTACCAACGCGGTTCAGGTAGCCGAATACCTGGTAGCCAACAACCTGGTGTAACGTAGCATCCACTCCATCATAAATCATACAAATATCCGTCTTACAGGGCGGATATTTTTTTTGTCCGCGCCGGCCACAAAAAATTTACAGCTTAAAAATTCGACCTCCTTATTATTTTACCGTTTAATAGATATAAATCGTATTCGCCATGCGGCCAACCGAAACAGATGAGCTTATTGAACAGATCAAACAAAAAGATGAAGGCGCTTTCAGGGAACTGATGTCGGTTTATCAAAACAAGATCTATGTGTTTGCGTTCAGAATGCTTTGTAACGAGGAGGATGCCAACGATGCGGTGCAGGATACTTTCATTAATGTCTGGAGAGGTATTTTTAAGTACCAGCACGACTATAGTTTCAATACCTGGATCTACCGTATTGCGGCCAATTGCTGCTATGATATGCTAAGAAAACGAAAAAGAATGCCTGATATTATTGCAGGCATTGATACAGAAGAGACCCTGGCATTAAGCCACCGGGGGAATATTGAGCAGGCTCTTTCTAACAAACATATCGGCGCTGTCATACATATGCTGACCCATAAATTACCCCACAAGCAAAAAGCCGTTTTTATATTGAAAGAACTGGAAGGACTGGAAATAGCAGAGATATCGGCTATTACACAGCTAAGCCCCAAAAAAATCAAAAGCAATCTTTACGTGGCACGTATCCGGATGAAAATACTTTTAAACAAATTCTCAAACAATGAGCCATACTAAAAATATCGACGAATTACTCCGGTTTCTGAAAGAAACAGAACCTGTACAAACAAAAGCCCAGGAAACCAGCAACAAGATCATTACAGCGATCAGAGCGGAGCCAAACCACGGTGCCCAAACGGGAAGAATCATCGGGTTACGGTACCTGTCTGCAGCGGTAGCCGCAGCTATCGTATCGTTCTTCATACTGCAAACATGGAATGATGAACCGATACGACCCTTGTCCTCTCCTGATACATACGCTTCTGAACAATGGTACGGCGCGGTGCATCAACCGGTACGGGAAGATCTGCTGACAGCGGGTTTAAAGTATATGAACGACCTGGAGCAGGAAGCATACCGCAGCAACCGCCTGTTATCCTACTTTTTATCGCAAAACCTTACTATTACTTATCAAAACCTGCAAACAAAATGAAAGAAACATACGTACTCATCACCCTTATTGCCTTTATTTTTTGTTCCTGCCAACCTGCAGATATGACCACCGTTCTACGGTCAGACGGGAGCTGTGTAAGAATATTGAGTGCCAAAGCAGATGCTCCTTTTATTGCAGGAGACACCAGCCACAATCCGTTCCCGGTGGACATTGACGCCGGATGGCAGGTGCAATGGACGCGTGATCATCAATCGGGATTCAATAGCTGGCCTCAAAAGAACTTCGTTCAACAACCGGATGACACGGCAGCTGTAACTGCAATTGCCACACGCAGCTATCGCTCTGTTGAGGAAATGGCTGACTCCTTCCGGTTTTCAAAACGCATTGCCTGGCACAAATTCAAAACAACGCCGCTGCTCAGAAAAAAATTCAGATGGTTTTATACTTATTATCAATACGCTGAAAGATACCCCAAACTTCCAGTGCACTTGAAAGTTCCGTTAAGCACTTACATGACCGGGAGCGAATCTTCTTTCTGGCTTACCGGTGTACCCAATCTTTGCGAAGGAATGAATGGAAATGAAATGAATGATTACCTAAGCACCCTGGGAAGAAAATCACGCCGGTGGCTATTACACAATATGTGGGAAGAACAGTACGAAATACTGATGCAGCACCTGCAGCATTTCCCCGGCCACCCTACCGCTGAGCAAATGCAAAAAGGCAAAGACAGTATACTGCAAAAGCTCATCCTGCCGGCTGAAGAAGACATCATCGCTTTCCGGCTGGGCAAAGTGCTGAACACGTATTTTCATACTACGGCATTTTCGCTACTCAACAATGAGGAAGATCCGATAGCAAAACTGCTGAACAATCCCCCGTTAATGGCAGAACTGGGTAATTATAATAACTTTTCGCTTCGTTACAAATTACTCATGCCCGGCACGCTGCTGAGTACTAATGGGAGCCATAAAGGCGATACATTGATCTGGAAGCTGGACGCAACCCGCCTGTTGAACGATGACTATACAATAGAAGCGCAATCAAGGCAACTGAACAGCATACCCACCGTATTATCTATGTTGGTGGCATTGGCCTGCATTGTATTTCTTGTAATCAGAAAAAACAGGTAGTGCAGCGATCCTTCGTGTTGCAGCCATTTGATCTCCACGGCTCCATACTGCCCGCCGTGGCAGCCTGCCCAGCGCATAGGTAAACAAGGCGAGCATTGGTAGCGATGCATGCCCGGACATGCATGATAAAATGGGGAACGACTGCAAGGGCAACCGCCTACCCTCCTGTACTTTCAATAATCTCTTCTGCGTGCTGTTTGCTTTTAGGCTTCAGGAAGATCTTTTTGATGATCCCTTTTTCATCAATTAAAAAGGTGGTGCGATGTACCCCCATGTATTGATGACCAAACATTTGCTTTTCTCCCCATACGCCGTACTTCTCTAATATTTTATGATCCGTGTCGGCAACCAGCGGAAACGGCAGGGAATTACGCTCTTCGAACCGTTTATGCCTGGCTGCGTCGTCGGGACTAACGCCAACTATTTCAATACCATGTTGGCGGAGTAGCGCAAAATGATCCCGGAGATTGCAGGCCTGGACGGTACAGGTTGGAGTGAGATCCTGCGGATAAAAATATAACGCAAGTATTTTCCCTTTGTATTGTGATAAAGATATTTTGTTGCCGTCCTGGTCTTTGCCCGTAAATGCCGGGGCCTTTTGCCCTTCTTTTAAATGTGTAGCCATGAAGCGATTGCTGATTTGTTTATTGCTGGTTGATGATATTATTTCTTCTTGGTTGTGCTGCCTGCCGTCGTGGAACTACTTTTAGTACCGGTCTTCTTTTCACCTGGTTTAGAAGAAGTAACTGCCGTTTTCTTTGCTGCCTGTTTTGTTGTACTTTCTTTTTTTACACCGCTGCTTTTTGTCGCTGATATTTTTTTAGCCGGAGATTTCCCGGGTGTTTTTGCCGTTGTCTTTGATGTTTTAGAAGCAGTTGTGGCTGCCTTTTTTGAATCCGTTTTTTTAGCAGCTGTAGTTTTTATACCTGCCCTGCCGGTACTTGTTTTTGTAGCGGTAGCTGCCGTTTTTTTAACAACAGGAGCAGGCTCCTTTTCCACTGAAAAATTAGAGGAAGAGGCCTTTGCCGCCGCCGGAGGATTTACACCCCTCACAAACTGCCAGCTCCTGCGTGTTACATTTCCGGCAACATCCGTTATGATTACAGTAAGCTCATGCTGTCCGGAACTGATCTTGCCCTCAGAAAAATTATAGATCCATGTTCTCCCCTTATCATTGGTAAAACGAAGCCACTTACCATCCACTTCTGCCCGGAAATCACTAATCCCATAGTTATCTGCAGGCGTAAAAGAGATCCGGGTGGCCTTGTTAAGGTTTACAACATCGCCGCTTCCTAATGCATTAACAGACGGCGGTGCATTATCAATGAAAGCTTCAAAAGTCCCAAAATCCCGGAATTGCGCTGTTAACCATTCTCCGTTCCATATTGCTTTGCGCACTGTTGTATTTTTACCTACACATTTGATCACAATCTTATTTCTGTTTTCGGGACTAATGTATTTATCCGGCTTTATTCTTACTTCGTAGTTACTATGAACAGGAATATAGGTTTCGCCCAATTGATGCCTTGCCGAAACACTGTTTAAAGAAGCTGAAGGGGAGCTGGAGTATCCTGCATTCATTTTATCATAAAGGGCATTCAACGGCATATTCACTTCAAATGAAGCCTTCCTCAACTGGTTGGGTCTTCCGGCCTGCCACTCGTATGACTTTACCGGCGGTGCAGCAACACCATTATTCCTGATGTTGAAGTGGATGGTAGATTGATTGCCATTGGCATCTGCTACATCTATCCGTACGGTATGCGTAAGCGTATCATTAAGGGATACGAGGTTATTGGGCCCCAGGTCGTAATATACGCCGCTTAAATCACCCGGCAATTTAGAGGTATGCTGCATCCAGCCACCACCGGTGCTTACCATTTTATAGTCTACCTGGCAGTTCATGTACCGGCTATCCGGGTAATCGATACTATCGATATAAAAACTGCTTTTTTCTACACCATCCACAAAAAGCCTGGCGCTATAAATTCCATCCTGGTTGCCGGTACCATTCCGGGTATCGTAAGCCTGTATGGAAAAACTCAGTTTATTTAAACTGGTATGGATAACACCTCCCGTAACGGAATAAGTGCCGCCGCTTTTGGTTAGTTTATACTGGGCCGGGGTTTGGTCATACACGGAATTGTTCCGGTCGTACATAGCCAGTTTAACAATCGTTGGCGCAATATTGTCAACGATAGGAGTTCCGAACAGGGTAGGATTTAGCCTGCGCCCGGAGCGGGTATCCATTACCTCCCAGTGCACATGTGGCCCCTGGGAACCGCCGGTGGTGCCGCTAAAGGATATAAAATCGCCTTTTTTTACGGGAAAGCGCCCGGGAGGAATGGTCAGCGCTGTTTTCCAGGACTCTGTTTCATATTGATGTTCGGTTACATATCGTTCCAGGTCATCTCTGAAATCGTTCAGATGACCGTATAAAGTAGAAGTCCCGTTGGGATGCGTGATGATGATCCACCTGCCCCAGCTCAGCGGCTCAATTCCCACAAAGGAGATGTAACCCTCCGCGGCCGCATAAACATGTTGATTCACCGCCTGGTTGGTACGCACATCCAGTCCCATATGCCAGTGGTTAGACCTGAGCTCGCCCATATTAGCCACGATATCCGGCTTCAGATTGGTTACCCACCTGAAGTATCCCTGCGGATACACCGGTTTCCGATACAATTGGCCAAAAGACACAAAACCTGTCATTAATAATATAAAGGGCAGTAAAATTTTCTTCGACATGCGCCAAAAATAACGAAACCGTTTAAATAGCCTCACGGGGTTACTGTGTAATAACTTTATGTTTACATCTTAACAAATAGTTTTGTCCAACTAAAATTTAAGGTATCATGCGGGTTTTTGAAGTCTGTTTTTTTCTTTTATATACGTTGAAGGTTATGGGCCAGCCGGCCAGGCCTGTTGCACATGACTGGCATTACCTGGATTATAAAACCGACGGATATCGGGGCATTAGTTTGCAACAAGCTTATGACCTGCTCAAAAATAAAAAGAGCACTCCTGTTATTGTTGCCGTTATTGATAGCGGGATAGACACCTTACAACCCGACCTGAAACCTGTTCTCTGGAAGAATCCTAAAGAGATCCCCGATAACCGAATAGATGATGATGGCAACGGGCTCGTTGACGATTATTATGGCTGGAACTACTTAGGATCGGCCAACGGCGAAAACCTCGCCATGAGTATCAGTGAGGAGTACCGCACCTATTACCGTTTTAAAGAAAAATTTCAGAACAAAACAACAAAGCAAATTCCGGATTCACTGCACTGGCAGTTCAGGGAATGGAACAGAGCTAAAGCAAGATTGGAAAATGGATTTAATAAAGCGCAAAAGATCATCGCCCCTGTTCGAAGGAATTTCAGTTTGATATCAAATGCCGACTCCGTCATGCAGCAGCTTACCGGCAAAACAGTTTTTTATCTCAACGACGTTGACAGCCTGAAACCAGAGCCTGTCACAAAAGATTTGATCAGCTTATGGCGCGATCTATTGGGGCAGCAGCCATCTGGCAATAACCAGGCACTGATGAAGGATTTTCGTAATTATAAGCAAAGTTTAGAAGACGATTTGATCAAGCTTACGACACCGCCCGGTGAAGTCCGCAATCATTTATTAAAAGACAATGGCTATGACATGAACACGATTCATTATGGCAATCATAATTTAAGTACCCACAGCGGCTATCATGGCACCAGCGTAAGCAGCATTATTGGCGCGGTACGTAATAACGATGAAGGTATAAACGGCATCGCCGATAACGTAAAAATTATGATGATACGGGGAATATTAGGCAAAGATGAATTTGATAAGGATGTAGCATTGTCAATAAGATATGCGGTGGACCACGGCGCTAAGGTGATTAATATGAGTTTTGGCAAATACATTTCGCCCGACAAACGCTGGGTAGATGAAGCCATCGCATACGCATTGTCGAAAGATGTTGTGCTGGTTCACGCAGCCGGTAATGATGCATCGGACAACGATGCTACAGACCATTATCCCAGCTCGCATACTATCCGGGGCAAACTCCTGCCCAATGTAATACAGGTAGGCGCCAGCGGTGACGAAAGCCTGGGCCGGCTGGTGGCTTCGTTTAGTAATTACGGCAAAAAAACCGTCGATGTGTTTGCTCCCGGCCTGCAGATCCGCTGTGCTATTGCTGGCGGGAACACCGAAATATCCAGCGGCACGAGCCTGGCATCACCCATAGTAGCTGGTATCGGGGCATTACTCCGGTCTTATTTTCCCCATCTGACAGCTGCTGAAGTAGTCAGTATTATAAAAGATTCGGGCACCGACCCCTCTAAAAAGGTGATGAAGCCTGGTGATGATCAGAAGTGGGTAGCTCTTGGCGAACTTTGCTCCTCCGGAAAAATTGTAAATGCGGCCAATGCTGTAAAACTGGCGATGGCGTATCAATAAGGGTGGTTCTGCCGCCACATGCACCGCAATAGAAGTGCTTGGGACGCCATGTCGACGCCACCTGCACAGGCGCTGGTAGGAAATTTCTAAAAATTTGGCCTTCCCGGCTATTTTTTTATCCCCTCTTTCCTTTCAAACCCGTACTTTTGCGCAATTTGTTTTTTTAGGTAAAAAGGAAAATAAAAAAATGCCCAAGGATACATCCATCAAATCAGTTTTGATTATCGGCTCCGGCCCCATTATTATCGGACAAGCTTGTGAATTTGACTACTCCGGCACACAGGCAGCCCGCAGTTTACGTGAAGAAGGTATTAAGGTGATACTGATTAACAGTAATCCCGCTACCATTATGACAGACCCGATGATGGCCGACAAGGTGTACCTGTTGCCGCTTACGGTAGAAAGTATTGAACAGATATTGAAGGAGAACGATATTGACGCTGTGTTGCCTACCATGGGCGGGCAAACAGCGTTGAACCTGGCTAAAGAAGCGGAGGAGCTGGGCATCTGGCAGCAATATAATGTACGCCTGATTGGTGTGGATATTAAAGCCATCGATAAGGCAGAAGACCGCGAAAAGTTTCGTCAGTGGATGATTCAGTTAGGGGTGCCTGTGGCAACAGCCAAAACGGCCAACTCTTTCCTGGAAGGAAAAGAATTTGCTCAGGAAATAGGCTTTCCCCTGGTAATTCGCCCTTCATTCACCCTGGGTGGTACCGGTGGCGGATTTGTACATGATAAAGATGAACTGGATGAAGCCTTAAACCGCGGATTACAGGCATCTCCGATCCATGAAGTATTAGTAGAGCAGGCGGTATTGGGATGGAAAGAATTTGAATTAGAGTTATTACGCGATAACGCGGATAATGTTTGTATTATATGTACGGTAGAGAACTTTGACCCGATGGGTGTTCACACGGGCGATTCCATTACCGTGGCTCCGGCCATGACCCTGAGTGATACCGGCATGCAGCTAATGCGTAACACTGCGATCATGATGATGCGCGACCTGGGTAACTTTGCCGGTGGTTGTAACGTTCAATTTTCAATGAGCCCGACCACAGAAGAAATCATTGCCATTGAGATCAACCCGCGCGTAAGCCGCTCATCGGCGCTGGCTTCTAAAGCTACGGGATACCCCATTGCCAAGATTGCAGCTAAACTGGCTATAGGTTATAACCTGGATGAACTGGAAAACCAGATCACCCAAACCACTTCAGCCTACTTTGAGCCGGCACTGGACTACGTAATTGTAAAAATACCCCGCTGGAACTTCGATAAATTTAAAGGAGCCAATGACACACTGGGTTTACAGATGAAAAGTGTGGGCGAGGTAATGGCCATTGGCCGCAGCTTTAACGAAGCCGTACAGAAAGCCTGCCAGAGCCTTGAAAATAACGCCATTGGCTTAGGATATTATGGCAAAAGCCTCATGCACGGCGAAGAGTTGCTGGAATATATTAAGACACCGAAATGGGACAGGATCTTCAGAATCAAGGATGCCCTGATGGCCGGCGTGTCTGTAGGAACTATTTCTAAAGCAACCAACGGTATCGATCGCTGGTTTCTTTCGGAAATACAAAAGTTGTGTGTTATTGAAAAGAAATTGACCGAGTTAGGCCTGGCAGACCTTACCGCCGACATGATTCGCGATGCCAAGGTGAACGGATTCAGTGACGCCCAAATTGCAGCATTGATCGGAGCAGAAGAAGATGAAGTATATGCCAAACGTAAAACCTTGGGTATTAACCGTGTTTACAAAATGGTAGATACCTGCAGCGCTGAATTTGAAGCCAAAACACCTTATTTCTACAGCACGTTCGACAGTCCGAGTATTTCTTTCGGCAGTGATGGATTAACGCATAATGAATCCAGGGTCTCTGAAAAGAAAAAGATCATCGTATTAGGTAGCGGCCCCAACCGTATCGGGCAGGGCATTGAGTTTGACTACTGCTGCGTACACGGTTTACTGGCAATTAAAGAAGCGGGATACGAAGCTATTATGATGAACTGTAACCCGGAAACAGTAAGTACCGACTTTGACATGGCAGATAAATTATAT
>JBQGCI010000586.1:0-2236 GCA_052038405.1 Acinetobacter pittii | reverse complement strand
TGCTTCCCCCCTGGATGCCAATATTATAATCCTGGATATATCCTTTTCTTAATAAAAACGCCAGGCGATCATAGGTTTGCTGTTCTTCGGGGGCACCCAAACCTCCCTGCGACACAGGCCTGAACGGGCTTTGAGCGGCCTGGCCCGAATTCACCCAATACTCGTTCACCAGGGCTGCCGCTTCGGGTCCGGATATCAGGTCGGGCAATACCGACTTATCAGCTTCTACCCAACCATTGGACACATTGATATCTACCTTGGTTTTACCCCCGTAATTCCCTTTTTTGGTAGTAACAATCACTACGCCATTGGCTCCACGTGACCCGTAGATAGCAGTAGCCGATGCATCTTTCAGCAACTCTATCGATTCTATATCTGCGGGATTGATATCCGCTAAGGGTGAACTGCTTCTTCCGCCCAGGTTGGTAGTTTGCAAGCTCGTATTATTTAAGAACACCCCGTCAATTATGTATAAAGGATCACTGCTTGAATTAATGGAAGTAGTGCCCCGTAAGCGAAGGAAAATACTTTCCCCGGGAACGCCCGAGTTGGTAATCACCTGCAAGCCCGCAGCCTTACCCTGTATCTGCGCATCAAAACTGGCTACAGGAATTTTGTTTACTTCGCCCGCATTGATCTTGGCAATAGAGCCTACCACATCAGATCTGCGCTGAGTACCGTAACCTACTACCACTACATCATCCAACTGGCTTTTAGCAGGGGTTAGCTTTATATGTACCGGTGATCCATTTGCCAAAACAATTTTCTTTTCATACCCGATAAAAGTTATAATAATATTGTAAGGAAACTTTTGCCCGGTACGCAGCTCAAAGTGGCCCTTTGCATCAGTGGTGGTTTGATTGGTAACACCCTCGATAGCAATAGTAGCGCCCTCCAGAGGTTGGTTGGTAACTTCGTCCGCAACGGTTCCTTCCAGGATAGAATTAACCGTTGGTGCATTCTGCGCTTTTGATAATTGGTTGATTGAAAATAACAGTACACATAGAAGTATACGATACAAGGAAATAGTCTTTTGTTGTTTCATTTGTTTGAATAGTTGGTTGCGCCGCATCCCTGTAGACATAGCGGTCCTGCCGGCAACTGATGCACGTTTTAATTAAATACCTGCAGTAAGGTGATTGCAAAAAATCCCCCCTGAATATTCGCGTTCGCTTTCGTTAATTCAACCCGAAGCAACGGAAGTACAGCGTAGGATAGCCTTACTTACAATAATGAAAATGGAAGTGATAAAAAACAGTTATCTACAACAACAATCTTTAGCAGATGAAGTAGCTGTTAACACCGATGAATTCGAAGCCATCT
The DNA here is from genome assembly GCA_052038405.1 of Acinetobacter pittii. Lineage (GTDB taxonomy): Bacteria > Bacteroidota > Bacteroidia > Chitinophagales > Chitinophagaceae > Niabella. The sequence goes on along the minus strand of JBQGCI010000586.1, from coordinate 913 downwards.
TATAGAGAAGAAGACGGCCTTTTGTGTACCACACATAGTTTCCTGACTGGTTCATTTTTTTTTAGTTTAGATTCCTGCTGTTGGTGGTTAACAGCAATTAGTCTATTATTTTAGTAGACAAAAATATCGTATTTTTTTATTTTAACAAATTTTAAATGCGCTTTTCACAATTATCCTCCTGAAACCATCGCCGATACTGCATTACAGCAGATTTTTGAAAAAATTCAGCAGATCATAAAAATGTCTATGCTTTTCAATATAGAATCCATGTGTCACTCATTATTTATGATCATTTTTGCATCAACGATACAATTGCTATGTACCAACAGAAATTCAACAACGGCTATATCATCGGGATCTCATTTATATCGGCATTGGGCGGATACTTATTTGGATTCGATTTCGCCGTTATTGCAGGAGCGCTCCCCTTTTTAAAAGAACAATTTCATTTTGATGAAGTGCAGGAAGGTATTGCTACTGCTACACTGGCAATAGGCTGCATTGCAGGATGCGTTATTGCAGGTAGCTTGTCTGACAAATATGGAAGGAAGAAAGGCCTGATGTTATCGGCAACTATTTTTCTCCTTTCCTCACTAGCCATGGCCTTCAGCCACAGCAGTACGGCGTTTATCGCTGCCCGTTTCTTTGCCGGTATTGGAGTGGGTATCGCCTCCGTACTTTCTCCCATGTATATTGCAGAAATTGCTCCGGCACCTATGCGTGGCCGGTTGGTGGCTATTAACCAGATGACAGTCGTAATTGGCATTTTCGTTACTAACCTGGTTAATTATGGCTTACGCAATGAAGGCACTGAAGCCTGGCGGTGGATGGTGGGATTGGGGGCTATTCCTGCTCTCCTTTTCCTTTCGGGTGTTCTGCTATTACCCGAAAGCCCGCATTGGCTGATCAACCG
>JBQGCI010000585.1:0-7434 GCA_052038405.1 Acinetobacter pittii | reverse complement strand
GAAAAAATATCCTGCAGGACCGGATCATGCCGGCCACAGCGGGTATTCTGCCGGCAGTAAAAGCGAATGTAGGCGAAGCCGAGGGCAGAGGTATTGATATTGAACTGAATTACGATAAAACAATTGGCACAGACCTGAAGTTTACCGGCCGGGGTACCTTTACTTATACAACCAGCAAGGTCATCAAATGGGAAGAACCCGACTATGGTAATAATTATTGGTTGTCGAGAATCGGTACGAACCTGGGACAAACCTGGGGATTGGTTGCTGAACGGCTGTTTATCGACTCAGCTGAAGTAAAGAATTCGCCAAGACAGGAATTTGGTGCTTATTCAGGCGGAGACATCAAGTATAAAGATATCAACGGTGATGGAAAAATTGATAACCTGGATTTTGTACCGATCGGGCATCCTGTAACGCCGGAGATCATATATGGGTTCGGCCTTTCGGTGAGTTATAAGCGTTTTGATTTTAATTTCTTCTTCCAGGGAATGGCCCGCGAGTCTTTCTGGTTAAACCAGGATAATGTTACACCATTTATAGACGGTGACGGCGGCGATGGACGGGTAGGGCAGAACGCCGTTCTGCAGGCCATTGCAAGCGATTACTGGTCAGAAAGCAACCGCAACTCTTATGCCTTCTGGCCGCGGCTTGCTAATTACAATGTCGATAACAACCGGCAAACCAGTACCTGGTTTATGCAGAACGGAAGTTTTTTAAGACTGAAGTCTGTAGATGTTGGCTATAGTTTTCCGCCATCGATGTTGAAGCGTTTTAAAGTTTCCGATTTCCGGATCTATTTCAGCGGCTCGAACCTCCTGCATTGGAGCGCCTTCAAGCTATGGGATCCGGAGATGGCCGGATCCGGATTCGACTATCCGCTTCAAAGAGTATTTAACGTAGGCTTTAATATCGGTTTATAAAAACAGGTGCCATGAAGAAAAAAATCTATACTATAATTATTATAATTTTAATAGCTACAGGGCTGGGCTCCTGTGGTAAATACCTGGACATTGTTCCAGACAATATTCCAACGGTTGATAATGCTTTTTCAGACAGGTACAATGCTATCAAGTTTTTAGCTACTTGCTATTGGGGCATCCCTAAGTCCGCCGGCTGGAATGAAAACCCGGGCATATTCGGCGCTATGGAAATGATCTTCAACCGGGATCATAGAACCCAGGCCGGTATGCGTTTTGGGCTTTCGGAGAACAGCGCTGCACTGGCGCTGGTAAATTATTGGAGCAATAATTCCAATTATGTACGGTCTTTGTATGCCGGCATGCGCGATTGTAATACGTTCCTGGAGCGGATTGACGGTGTACAGGATGTTAACCAGTATGAAAAAGCGCGCATGAAGGCAGAAGTAAAGCTCATAAAAGCCTATCTTAACTTTTACCTGATACAATACTATGGGCCCATGACGCCTCTGCGCGAGAATACGCCTGTGAATGAAGGTACGGCAGGGATCAGGGCAGAACGGGAAAAGGTGGATGATTGCTTTGCTTATGTAATGGAACTGATAAACGACGTAATTAACTCAAGCGCTTTACCTTTAAATATTGAAAACAGGAATGCGGAACTGGGTCGTTTTACAGCGCCGGTAGCACATATGCTAAAGGCAAAAGTGCTCGTGTTCTGGGCAAGTCCGCTATTTAATGGTAATCGTGATTATAGTGGTTTTGTTAATCATGATAACGAGCCTTTTTTCAATCAGCAATATAATGCGGCAAGATGGGATAGTGCTGCCAGCGCCTGTAAACGCGCTATAGATGTATGTACCGAAGCGGGTATCCGTTTGTATAAAAGATCAGACTACCAGGCCGTTAACGCCAGGCAAATGTCGGATACCACATTGCTGATCAACACGCTTAGAAGCGCGGTTACACAGAGATGGAATCCTGAAGTGGTATGGGGGAATTCTTCCTATCCGGCTGACTGGATCTTTCAGCTGATCTCATTGCCCAGGCTGGAGCCGGCCACTTCAACTCCCTCTAGTATGACGGGTACATTGAGCGTGCCACTTTCTACTGTTGAATTATTTTATTCCAATAATGGGGTACCTATTAACGAAGATATTTCCTATCCTTACGGAAGTCGTTACAGTATCCGGGTAGGAGATGCTGCCCACAATCTTTTGATAGCGTCGGGAGAAAAAACAGCTGCGCTCAACTTCGATCGGGAGACACGTTTTTATTCAACGTTGGGTTTTGACAGGGGGAGATGGTATGGTAACTTTTATCGTACATCCGCCGAGAGTGAAACACCTTATCCTAAGAACCGGTTTGGTGAGTACTCTTCTGTATTTAACCCGGGCGAGTATAATGCTACCGGGTATTGGGCTAAGAAGCTGGTGTCTATGAACACCACCTGGCGCGATGCGAATAGCGTTTCAGAAGAAACCTATCCTTATCCAGATATGCGTTTTGCAGATCTCCTGCTGCTTTGTGCCGAGGCACTCAATGAGTCAAAGTCGGCGCCAGACCAGGAAGTTTACCTGTATATTGATTCTGTAAGATCAAGAGCGGGTTTAAAGGGGGTTGTCGAAAGCTGGGCCAGCCATTCTAACCAGCCATCCAAGCCCCTTTCGAAGGAAGGCATGCGCCAGATCATACAGCAGGAGCGGAAAATAGAGCTTGCTTGTGAAAGCAGTTATTATTGGGACAGCCATCGCTGGAAAACCGCGTTAACTGAACAGAACCGGCCCATTATGGGGTGGAATGTTAATGGAAGGGAAGCTGAAGAATATTACACATTGGTAAGCGTCTATGTTCAACAATTTACCTACCGCGATTATTTCGCACCTATTCCGCAGTCAGAAATGATTAAGAATCCTTTATTAATTCAAAATCCGGGCTGGTAGCCTTTAAAATATTGCGTATGAAATACTCATGTTTATTCATGTTCGGGTTGTTTTGGGTATGGGGATGTACTAAAAAAGTAAATGAACCCATATCGAAGAGTTTGGGCAAACCTATGCAGGTAACTGAAGTTAAAGTAGAAAATAGGGCGGGCGGTGCTTTGATTAGCTATCGCATCCCTAACCAGGAAGATATTATTAGCGTGAAAGCCACTTATACATTGGAGTCAGGGAAGAAGATGGAAGCTACTGCTTCCATTTACGAAAATAAAATCACGGTGGTTGGTTTTAATGACGAGAAACCCCACCAGGTATTGCTCTACACAGTAAACCGCGCGCAGGAAGCTTCTGAGCCTGTTAGTTGCACCGTTCATCCGTTGGAGTCTCCGCTAAGCCTCGTGTCAAAAACAATGTTTATCCAGGGCGATTTTGGCGGGGCCAGGTATAGCTGGGCCAATGAGTTTAAATCGCCTCTTACTTTTGAGTTCTTCACACCTGACTCTTTAGGCAGAATGGCATTGGTGCGGATTGTTAATTCGCAGCTGCTGGATGGATTGCAGTCATTAAGAGGCTACAAACCCCTGCCAAGGGCGTTTGGAGTAGTGGTGAAAGATAACTTCGGAAACCGCTCAGACACTATATTCCCCGCAGGCAGACTCATAACACCTTTGTATGAAGAGCGGCTGGCCAAAAACCGCATGAGAATTATGAGGCTTGCCAATGATCAGAATTTTACCAACTTTGAGGGATCCGATCAAAAGATGATCGATGATGACCGGAGCTCTTTTGGTCACTCTCCTTCCTCCTCGCTTCCTGCTCCCTTTACGATCGATCTGGGAGTAGTAGCCAAAGTAAGTCGCCTGGTGATCTTTCAGCGACGTTATGGCGACAGCTATTATAACTGGGGTAACCCCCGCGCATTTGATTTATATGTACGCACTACAGCGCCCTCGCAGAGTGGGGCCTGGGAGGAGTGGACCAGGATCAAAGAAACCGAAATTGCAAAGCCTTCGGGGACTTCAAGCACCGTTACCGATGATGACCTCAGGGTAGCTGAAGCCGGCCATGAGTTTACATTCGATTTGTCTCAGGAACCGGTGCGCTATATCCGCATCGTGGTGAAGTCTACCTGGGGTAGTACCACATTTACGCATCCGGCTGAAATCGATGTTTTTGGCGAGCCTGAGTAATGCAAGCTCCTAAATAATGGGTGTCGCGGGAGACCATAGCATCCAAATATTAATCAGACAAAAAATAGTCATGAAATATCTAGTTTATATACTCATCATTTGCTGCGTGCTGACAGGCGTAGCGTCCTGTGACAAGTTTACGGATGTTCATAAGGAATTTATTAAGGATGGAGAAACTATCTATGCTGTTAAGCCAGATTCAGTTGCTTTTGTTTCGGGTAGACAACGTTTGAAAATGAGGCTCTGGATGGTTAACGGTGTTAATGTAAAAGAAGTGGTGGTTAGCTGGAACAGCGGAGCAGATTCCCTGGTAGTGCCGGTGAACTTTAAATCGGGCAGGGATAGCATGGAAGTGCTGCTAACAGGCCTTGATGAGAAATCTTACGCCTTTAATATCTACGCCATCGATAATTTTAAAAATCGCTCTCTTACCTATACACAGTTTGGAGCCGCTTTTGGCTCTTTGTACGCTTCTACACTGGTCAATCGTCGAATTCGCCAGATCTCACTCACAGAGGCATCAGCAGGTATTGAATGGTTTGCCGGAGGAGAGGGGATGATCTTTAATGAAATTAAATATGTTTCTAAAATTTCCGGTCTTGATACGATTCTGAGGGTTCCGGCAAGTTCGTTCTCCAGTTCTTTTAATGCGAGGGCCGGGTCGGCATTCCAGTATCGGTCATTATACATTCCCCAGGCTGCTTCTATCGATACTTTTTATACCAACTGGGATAACGGACAGCTACCGGATACGTATTTGTTCAATCGTTCGCAATGGAAGGTACTGGCAGTATCGGACGAAAGAGCCAGTGATGGTGGAGGCATGAATACTTTAATAGACGGGAGTCTTGATTCTTACTGGCATTCGCAGTACGATCCTCATGCTCCTTTGCCGCATTGGGCTGTTATCGATATGATTTCTGATAAGCAGATCAGCTATTTTGAAGTGTACCGCAGAAAGGGTAATACGGATGCCAGAACGGCCCAGGTGTTTGTGGGAAATAGTTCTGATCCTTCCGGTTCCTGGACCCTGGCGGGTGAGGGTGTTTTCACTTCGGGGGATAAGCTGGTGATCAACAACGCCAGCCAGGCAAAAGGACGATACCTGAAGCTGGTTTTCCCCGACAGTAACCGGGCTCCCTTTACAGCTATTGCCGAGGTATATGCTTTCGGTAAATAAACTTTCTTATTCTCTAACTCAATAAACATGGAACGGGCTACCTGTTTTGCAAAAGCGAAACGGGTAGCGGTTCATTAAAATTAAAGTAATGCAACGACGATCCTTTCTTCGAAACAGCCTGCTTTCTACCGGAGCGCTGGCTGTAACGTCTTCTTTATCGGCGGGAAACAGGTTGAACCCCTCTTCAAAATTTAAATTGGATTATGCGCCTCACGATGGTATGTTTTCTACCAGTGCCGGCAACAATTTTATTGACCAGATCAAATATATGTACGACCTGGGTTTCAGATCTATTGAAGATAATGGTATGACGGGAAGATCTGCCGCCGAGCAAACCAAAATTGGTGAAACACTTGCCAGGCTTGGAATGCGTATGGGAGTGTTTGTTGTGCCGAAGGGTGGTAACGGCGCTAATACGCTGGCTGCCAAAAACAGCCGCCATGTTGAGATATTCCTCGAAGGGTGCCGCAAGTCGGTAGAAGTAGCTAAACGCTGTAATGCCAAATGGGTAACGGTTGTGCCTGGTGATTTTGAAAAGCACCTCCCCATTGCTATACAAACGGCTAATGTAATTGAAGCTTTACGTCGCGGAGCTGAGATATTCGAGCCTCACGGGATAGTGATGGTGTTAGAACCACTCAGTGATTCACCCGATTTGTTTTTGCGTACTTCCACCCAAACCTACGAAATATGCAAGGCCGTTGATAGTCCCAGCTGTAAAATACTATTTGATGCCTATCATTTGCAGAAGAACGAGGGCAACCTGATTACGAACCTGGAGCTATGCTGGGATGAAACACCTTATATACAGGTAGGCGACAATCCCGGCAGGAGGGAGCCAACTACCGGAGAGATCAATTATAAAAATGTTTTCAAATTTTTATACGATAAAGGTTATAAAGGAATTGTAGGGATGGAGCATGGAACCTCCCTGCAAGGTAAGCAAGGTGAACAACGTTTGGTGCAGGCTTACCGGGAAGTAGACGATTTTCCGGTGTCCAAATAAAATGGTCAATAATTTATTAAGAAAAGAAATTAATGATACGATATGAACTTTTGACGGTTGGGCTGTCTATGTTTTGTTTAAATACTATAGCACAACAACCGGTTTTTGAAAAATACAAACAAGCTATTCCTGGCTCAACGGTACAGTTTGAAATGATCCCTGTAAAAGCAGGTAGCTTTTTAATGGGTAGTAGTGAGGCTGCCGATGAAAAGCCGCACGAGGTAAGCCTTTCCGCTTTCTGGATGGGAGCGCGAGAGGTTACGCACGATGAGTTTGCCTTATATTTAAATGATGAAACTTATGCAGAGAATAGTACGGTTGATGCCATCACACGTCCTTCCCGTCCTTATATCGAAGTAACACTGGGTATGGGTAAAGAAGGTGGTTTCCCGGCCAATAGTATGAAACAACATGGCGCTCTGATGTATTGTAAATGGTTGTATGAAAAAACAGGTGTGTTCTATCGTTTGCCCACCGAGGCCGAATGGGAGTATGCCTGTAAAGCGGGTACTAAAACCGTCTACTTTTTTGGAGATGATAGTACCCGTCTTAAGGATTATGCCTGGTACAACACTAATAGTAATCAGAAGTATCATCAAACAGGTCTGAAAAAGCCCAATCCCTGGGGCTTCTACGATATGCTGGGAAACGTGCAGGAATGGGTGCTGGACCAGTACATGGCTGATGCTTACAAGAAAAGGGGAAAGCTAACGCAGGACCCTTTGGTAATACCGGCTACAAGGCATCCTTTGGTGGTAAGAGGCGGGCACTATAGCGATCCGGCAAAATCACTCCGCAGCGCTAAAAGAACTTCATCGGACCTGGTATGGAACCGGCGCGACCCACAGATTCCAAAAAGTAAATGGTGGAATGCAGATGCCCCATTTGTGGGTTTCCGGCTGGTGCGCCCGTTGGTGCAGCCGTCTAAGCAGGAGGTAGAAAAGTTCTTTGATACTTACCTGGCACTTTGAATAAAATGAAATAATATTCGATTATCAGATTCACTTTTAAATCCAACAACAATGGACAATAAAACTTCTCGCAGAAAATTTGTACAGCAAACAGGGTTATTGGCAGGTGGCCTGGCAGCGGCGCCGCTTTTAAGCAATGCCAATTTTTTTTCAGGCTCGGCAGGTGTTATTAAAGTGGCATTAATAGGCTGTGGTGGCCGTGGCACGGGCGCTGCGATCCAGGCTTT
>JBQGCI010000584.1:0-3814 GCA_052038405.1 Acinetobacter pittii | reverse complement strand
TTTCTTAATTAACAAAACTTACTAAAAACGGCATTACAATCTTAATTAACTCATAATTAATTATATATATATTTATTTAATAGATATATTTTTAGAAAATTTGATTGTAATTAAGAACTAAAATCTGAACTAAGGCAATTATTTCCGGGTTTTAACAAAATTGGCTCCCTGTTAAAAATTTGGTGCATCTTTGCAAAATGCAATTACTGGATGGAAAAAAGACGGCCAAAGCTATATTGAATACCGTTAAAATAGATGTGGCGCAGCGTGCAGCCACAGGTAAAAAAATACCGCATCTTGCCGCAATATTGGTAGGTACTAATGGGGCCAGTCAAACTTATGTCAACTCTAAAGTTAAAGCCTGTAACGAAATTGGTTTTATTTCTACGCTCATAGAGTACGAAGAAGAAGTTAGCGAAATGAAGTTATTGGATAAGATCCAGGAGCTTAATGAAGATATGTCGGTAGACGGGATACTGGTTCAATTGCCGCTGCCTGCTCATATTTCAGAAAGAAAGGTAATCGAGGCCATTGCTGCCAGTAAAGATGTAGATGGTTTCCACCCCGAAAATATCGGCCGCATGATCATGGGCGAGGCAGAAGCTTTTATCCCCGCAACGCCTTATGGTATTATGCTGCTGCTGGAACATAACAATATACCCACTAAAGGCAAGCATGCGGTGGTACTGGGCCGTAGCAATATAGTGGGTCGCCCCATGAGTATTTTATTAAGCAATAATACCAATCCCGGAAACTGCACGGTTACCGTTTGCCACTCCAGAACCCAGAACCTGAACGAAATTTGCAAACAGGCAGATATTATCGTTGCGGCCATCGGCCAACCAGAGTTCCTGAAAGCTGAAATGGTGAAAGAAGGGGCAGTGGTAATAGACGTAGGTATCACCCGCCTGGAAGACGCTTCAAAAAAATCAGGCTACAGATTGGTTGGCGATGTGGATTTTGAACAGGTAGCTCCTAAATGCTCGTTCATTACCCCGGTTCCGGGCGGCGTAGGCCCCATGACCATCGCCGCTTTAATGAAGAATACTTATAAGTCCTGCGTGGATAGGGATTAAGCAATGCTGGATACTGGATAATACATAAGATAAAATTATCCTATGCGTTACCGGAAATCAGAGATCTGGCAGGTATCGAGAGCAACCTTTATCGAAATACATAAGATGTAGCCTGAGCTTCCCGAATTCGGGCTTTCAGAAGAAGGACAGCAAATCAAACGTTCCAGTAAATGTGAAATCAACTATCGTTGAAGGTTACGGCAGAAGAAGATACAACAATGAATTTATTAAGTTCCTTGTTTATACGCAGACGCCAAATGATGAAACGATTGATCATCTTGAAATGCTGTTTGAAACAGGTTCCTCCAACGATGAGCCAGTTTCAATCTCGCGGAAAGAAAAAATTGATTTATCAGGTAGAAAAATTAACAGGTTTATACAAACAGTAGAAGAAGATCACGTAAGTGTGAAGTAAATATAGATACTGGACACCGCATACCGGAGCCAGATAAGAGATGCTTCATCAAACATCAAATATCAAACATCGACTATCAAACATCAAGAATCAAATATCGACCAACAAGTATCATCCTTCCCCGTCATGGAGCATTTTTATACCCTACAGGGAGAAGGCTTCCACCAGGGCCGTGCGGCTTACTTTGTAAGACTGGGCGGTTGTGATGTAGGATGCGTTTGGTGCGATGTGAAAGATAGCTGGTCTTTTGACGGGCACCCCATGATGCCGCTTGATGCCATTGTAAACACCATTAAAGCATCTAATACGCCGCTGGCAGTGATCACCGGCGGAGAGCCGTTACTGCATAACCTGGATGAACTCACCGCAGCTATTCAAAAAGAAGGCATTGCTACCAATATTGAAACCTCGGGCTCCTCGCCACTGAGCGGCAGCTGGGACTGGATCTGCCTTTCGCCTAAAAAATTCAAAGCCCCGCTGCCGGAAATCCTTCCTGTAGCCAATGAACTAAAAATTATTGTATATAATCAGTCAGACTTTGCCTGGGGCGAAAGCTTTGCAGCCCGGGTTTCTGATACCTGCAAATTATACCTGCAACCAGAATGGAGCAAGACAAATGCCATGACACCCCTTATCGTTGAGTATATCAAACAAAATCCTAAATGGGAACTCAGCCTGCAGATACATAAGTATATCAATGTACCCTAAGTAAGTTGACAAGTTTAATGGTTAACTATTTGAATCGGTATCTTTCAAAAAACTCACGATTGCAGCTAAAAAAAAGCACCCTTTATAGAAATAAACGGTGCACTCTCGAAAACTATCTGCCTGCCCGACTAATCATTCAGGCGGGCTTAAGGAAAACTATACTTATTCTTGTTGAACTGCCCGGCTAACCGATAGAGCCTGTTCTCAAAAACTATCCACCTGATCTCAAAGAAAAGCCCAAACAACCCGATCACCTTGTTACACAAAAATAACCCGCCCCTGCGTCATTCATTTTCGAAATTGGGAAAACCATTTACGAGATGCGGAAAAAAATACGCCCCCTAAAAAAGGCCGCCGACTTATACGTGCAACGGCCTTGCGCATCTGCTAACCCGGATCGCTACCTGACATAAATTACTTTGCGAACCGGAGGCCTGTAATAAGAAGTCCTGTTATAATATCCCTGCCGATGCGGTTGTACATAAACAACTTTCCTGCTATATCTGGCAGGATGATGGTAATGGCGCACTGGTTTGTAATACCGTACTGCCTTGTAGCGGTGGTGATACTTGTGGCCGTTATAATGACGGTGATGCATTTTATGATAATGACCATGTCGGGCATAACCCTTTTTTCCCCTGTAATGGTGCCGCTGCGCGTCGGCATGTGCCACACCCATTAAAAGAAATAACAGCGCTAAAATCGTAATTTTCGTCTTCATGTTTAGAACCTTTTGCTGGTAAGACATCCAACAAGCGCTTGCAGTTGTTAACAAAATAATAAAAGCGCTACCCCTGAAGTGTTTGAACAATGCGTGCCATATTCAGGCTCCGGGCCGAAGCATCAAATATTTCTTTGTAAACGCCGTTCCGTTTCATCAAATCTTCATGCCTCCCCTGCTCTACCAACCTTCCCTGTTTTAAAACATAGATGATGTCTGCATCAACGATCTGGGAAATGGAATGTGATATAATCACTACCGTACGGTTTTCTTTAATCGCATCCAGGCTGTTCTTAATCTGTTCGGTGGCAATAGCATCCAGGCTGGCGGTAGGTTCATCCAGGAATATGATGGGAGGATCCTTCAGGAATAACCGTGCAATAGCTATACGTTGCTGCTGACCACCGCTCAATAATTGCGCATCGCTCTGGTACTGCATCGGTAGTTCCATGATCTGGTCGTGCAGGTAAGCTTTCCGGGCCGCAGTTACAATTTCTTCATTGGTGGCTTCTGTTTTTCCATACCGGATATTATCTTCAATCGTTCCTTTAAAAATATGGTTCTTCTGAAGTACCAGCCCTATCTCACTGCGCAAGGAGGCATTTTCGTATTCGTTAAGATGAATACCGTCTAACAATATGGCTCCGCTATCTGGCTCATAAAACTTGTTCAGCAGGTTAAGTATGGTGCTCTTACCGGCACCGCTCAGGCCTACCAGCGCTGTGGTTTTTCCTCTTTCTATTTTAAGGCTGATATCATGCAATGCTTTGGTGCCATTGGGATAGCTAAAGTGTACCTGTTTCATTTCAAAAGTACCTTCGGCTTCGGTAACCGCATGCGTACCGGTTTGTTCCATTTCCTCGTCGTCTTCAATGATCTGGAAAAAAGCCTCTG
>JBQGCI010000583.1:0-1906 GCA_052038405.1 Acinetobacter pittii | reverse complement strand
TTCATGGATTTAAAATATAAAGAAGGAATCGTTCCGAATGTTGTCGGAATGGGATTGATGGATGCTTTATATGTTGTGGAGAATGCAGGATTTAAAGCGCACGTGACAGGAAAAGGAAGAGTGGGAATGCAGTCGTTAGCTGCAGGACAGAAACTGGCTTTTGGAACGGCGATAAATTTAGAACTTAAGTAATGATGGATTTAAAAAAAGTATTGCATGCTATTCCTGTACAGCAGGTTGTAGGGAACCTTGAAGAGGTTGATGTGCACTCTTTGTGCTTTGATTCCAGAAAAGTGGAGTTGGGAAGTTTGTTTATCGCAGTGCGGGGTGTTCAAACAGATGGTCACTTGTTTGTCGATAAAGCGATTACTTCTGGAGCTAGAGCAGTTATAGTGGAGGAACTGCCAGAAGAAATACTGGATTCTGTGGTCTATATTTTAGTGGCTGATTCTGCTTATGCTTTGGGTGTCGCTGCTGCTAATTTCTACGGAAATCCTGCTGAGCAGCTGAAACTTATAGGCGTGACCGGCACAAATGGTAAAACGACAGTAGCTACCTTGTTGTTTCAATTGTTTACCGAATTGGGCTACCATGTAGGTTTATTATCTACCGTACAGAACCAGATTGGAACGAAGATTATACCGGCTACTCATACAACGCCAGACCCTATTCAATTGAATAAATTGTTGCGGGATATGGTTGATGATGGCTGTGACTATGCTTTTATGGAGGTTAGTTCACATGCTGTGGTTCAGGAGCGTATCGCGGGACTGGTATTTGCGGGGGCGATATTCACGAATATTACACATGATCACCTGGATTTTCATAAAACCTTTGATAACTATATCAAAGCGAAAAAGAAGTTTTTTGATGATTTGGATGCGAATGCTTTTGCTTTGACGAATGCTGACGATAGAAATGGTCAGGTCATGCTTCAAAATACAGTGGCACATCGGAAAAGCTATGGCTTGCGTTCTGGTGCAGATTTTAAAGCAAAGGTTATCGAAAGTCATTTCGATGGCATGCTGATGAGTGTTGACGGACAAGAGGTGTGGGTGAAATTAATCGGTGACTTCAATGCCTATAACCTTTTGGCGGTTTATGCTGCGGCGATATTGCTTGAGCAGGAAACGGTAAAAGTGTTGACTGCACTAAGCACACTAAAGGGTGCTGAAGGAAGATTTGAAACGATGAAGTCGGCTTCGGGTGTTTTTGGAATCGTAGATTATGCCCATACGCCTGATGCCGTGGAAAATGTGTTGAAGACCATTAGTTCATTGAGACGTCCAGAACAAAAAATCATTACTGTATTGGGATGTGGAGGCGATCGGGATAAGACCAAACGGCCTGAAATGGCTGAAGCTGCCTTGCGTTATAGCGATCGTTTTTTGATTACCTCCGACAATCCACGTACAGAAGATCCCTATCAGATTATTAGAGATATCGAAGCTGGTGTGGCGACGGATCAAATAGTGAAGACGCTTTCTATAGCGGATCGTAAGGAAGCAATACGCACAGCATATCAGCTAGCTAGCCCCGGCGATATTATCCTTGTGGCAGGAAAAGGACATGAAAAGTATCAGGATATAAATGGTGTGAAACATCATTTTGATGACAAAGAAGTTTTAGAGAATACATTTAACGAAAAATAGAAATATGTTATACCATCTTTTTACGTGGCTCAGTGAATACATTCATATACCAGGGGGAGGCTTGTTTCAATACATCTCCTTCCGGACATCTATGGCTGTAATTGCTTCATTGATTATTACCACGGTTTTTGGGGGAAAATTGATTCAATTCTTGCACAATAAGCAAGTCGGAGAGACAATTCGTGATTTGGGGCTTGAGGGAGAAAAGAAGAAAGCTGGTACACCGACAATGGGTGGAATTATCATTATTGCTG
>JBQGCI010000582.1:0-5250 GCA_052038405.1 Acinetobacter pittii | reverse complement strand
TGCTGAAGAGGTAGAAGCAGCGATCACTCCCGATACAAAAGCTTTCTTGTTTTCTTCTCCCTGCAATCCTTCGGGTGCAGTATATAGCAAAGAAGAACTGGCGGCCCTGGCAGAAGTATTTAAAAGACACCCGCAGGTAACCATTATCTCTGATGAGATATACGAGTATATTAATTATGTAGGCGATCATGAAAGTATTGCCCAGTTTGAGGATATTAAAGAAAGGGTGGTGATTGTAAACGGCTTGAGCAAAGGCTTTGCAATGACCGGATGGCGTATTGGTTATACCGCTTCTTCGGTTGCCATTGCAAAAGGAATGGAAAAATTACAGGGACAGTTTACCAGCGGAACCTGCTCTATCGCCCAAAAGGCGGGTGTTGCCGCTTTAACCTCCGACCTGAAGCCTACACAGGAAATGGCGGAAGAATTCACCCGCCGGAAAAAACGTGTTCTGGAACTTGTAAACGAGGTGCCGGGCGTTATTTGTTCGGAGCCGGATGGAGCATTTTATATTTTCCCGGATATGAGCTCGTATTTTGGCAAAACGGACGGCGAAACCTTTATTAAAGATTCTGCGGATTTATGTATGTATATATTGAACACGGCCCATGTGTCTTCGGTTATGGGCGCCGCTTTCGGTGAACCGAATTGCGTTCGCTTCTCTTTTGCCAATAGCTTGCCCAATATCGAAAAGGGTTGGGTAAGGATTAAGGATGCGCTATCTAAACTGAAGTAAAAAAAATAATATTTGAGAAGGCTCCCCAAAAGGGAGTCTTTTTAATTAATATAGCTTTACAATAACGATTGTTAAAAATATTGAATAGATTTGTAAAACAGGGATTGACTGATTCCGGGAGGATTGCCTTAAATTGAAACTAAGCCATGAGCCTTCTTACTAAATGTAATGGTATGCTGTATGCAGTGACTATAACTGCATTACTATTGATAACCTGCTTGCCGTCTTACGCGCAGGATAAAAAGAATACCATTTTGCTGATGCCTGATAATAAGATTAAGGTGGATTCCATTTTAAGTTATGTTGAAAAAAATGGCCGCGATGTATCGCGGGGGGTGTTGTATGAGGAAGCTTTCAGGTTAGTGGATCAGTTACGTTACAGGGAAGTGGAGCCACTGCTGTTCAATTCATACGGGTATTATAAAAGAGAACTTTCAGAGTATACAGAATCCATAGGATTACACATTAAGGCCCTCGAACTTTCAAAAAAGCAGGAAAATATCCACGAAGAAATCAAGGCGTATAATAACCTGGGTGTCGCTTACCGGAGAATGGACGATTATAGTACGGCACTTGAATACCTGCTGGAAGCGCTTACATTGTCTGAAAAAACCGGCGATGATTATAGCATCACTATTGCGTTGAACAGCATCGGTAATATTCATTTGGCCCAGGGTAATTACAGGGCGGCTATCGATTATTTTGCCCAGTGTATGCCCCTTGCTGTTAAAGCCGGCAATGAGCGCGGCATTGCTATCAATCTCCAGAACATGGGAGAGTGTTATGAAAAGTTGAATATTGCCGACTCGGCACAGCTGTACTACGCCCGGGCATTGGAGTATAACCAAAGAAGGAACGATTTGAAAGGAATCGCTATTTGCTATAATAGTTTAGGTAATATTCTTTTGGAGCACGGAAACTCAGCTCAGGCGCTGGCCTTGTATAAAAAAGCATTACCCATTAATATTCAGTTGGGCGACAGGATTTTTATAGCTAACAGCTACAATCATATAGCTGCTGCACATTTAAAAGACGGGGATCATATTATGGCCCGCCGTATGTATGACAGTGCGTTGCATATCTCAACTGCAATACGATCGGTAACTGAAGCCAAAGAGGCATACTGGGGACTGATGAAAACATCGGAGGCCGAGCAAAACTGGGAGCAGGCCTACACCTATAGCAATTTATATAAAGCGCTTTCTGATAGTATTATCAATGTTAGAAGCGCCCAGTCTGTAAGAGCCCGGGAAGTAGCCTATCACCAGAGTAAAATAGCACTGCTGGAAAAGGATGATAAGAACAAGAATATTATCATGGTTGGCAGCCTCATTTTATTTTTGTTATTACTGGTGTCGGGTATTTTATATTATTTAAGAAACAGGCTATTGGAAAGAAACCGTTCTCTTCAAAGGGAGCTGGAGATCCGTTCGCAAATTGCTTCCGACCTGCACGATGACATGGGGTCTTCTCTAAGCAGTATTCATATTTTCAGCGAATTATTGCGTAAAAACGGAACTGACTCTCATGATCTTTTATCGAAGATAGAAGCCAATGCCAAGGATACCCTGGAGGCGTTGGACGATATTATTTGGCTGGTTAAACCCTCCAACGATAAGTTCAGCAACCTGAGTATGCATATCAGCGAATTTTCGATTCCATTGTTTGAATCAAAGAACATCGCTTTCGAAATTGACTTTCCGGATACTATCGCTGAAATTCCGCTACCTATGGAAACCAGGAGAAATATTTTCCTGATTATTAAAGAGTCGGTTAACAACCTGATCAAGTACTCCGAGTGCAGCCGGGCTTCTATTAAGGCTTCCTACGACCAGGGCGATCTTTGTTTCATCGTAAAGGATAATGGAAAGGGATTTGATCCTTTAAAGCTTACTAATAGGAATGGTATTAAGAACTTAAAGGCCCGGGCTAATCAGATCAATGCCGATATCCAGATTAACGCTGCGCCGGGAGCAGGTACTGAAATTATACTGGTGGTGCGGGCCCGGGAGCTTGCTGTTTTGCATGCAGTATAAGCCTTATTGTTCTGTATATAGAATATCCGGATTGATTTTTTTCAGATGTTGTACAAAGGTTTCACGTAAGCAAGGTGCTATTATTACACAGTCGCGTTCGTTGTAGGCTATCAGGAGCCGGTCTGCTGAAAACCCGGGACCGCTTAAAAGATGCTTCCGCCTGCGGGTTACTTTTGTTATAGTTTCTATATCGATAGATGCTGTAAAAATAAATCCGCTCCTGATGGTTAATGTACTTTCATAGATCGTATAATGGGTGGTATAAAAAATATAGAGCGTGAACAATCCCAACCCGCCGGTGACCGCTAATAAGGCGATGTTCTTTTCTGCCCAGGCAACCACCAACAAAGCCACCTCAACCGTTACGAATAACAGTTTGAGCAGGAGGCTTGCTTTTGTTTTATATACGATCATCATAGCCGGCATGAATACTTACTCCTAAGTTACGCCAAAGTAGCAAGAAAAAACATCAAAAAGCAAGCGGCTAAAACCCACTGGCTCCTGAATACCGTTGTATTGGTTAGTACGTATTGCCCCTATCGGGGTGTGCTGCAACAGCCGCCTGCACGGCTCCGCTGGTACCTAACGGAATACGGTACCGCTATACCTGACGTATCCAAACTTGTAACTGTCGATTAGTCTGCATGCCACTACCAGTTCCCGTTTAAAATGATTCATTTCAACAATTGAATTTAAATATGCTTTTACATAACAATGCTAAAATGGATCCAGAACCTGTTTCACACGGTTGATATAATGACCCCCAAACAAAACCGCATGCACTAAAAGAGGATATAGCTGGGCGTAAGCCATTCTGTTCTCCCATCCGTTTTCCAAGGGATAATGATCATGATAACCCGCATAGAATTCATTGGAAAAGCCGCCGAAAAGTTGGGTCATGGCGATATCCATTTCCCGGTGTCCGTAATAGACCGCGGGGTCGAAAATCGCGGTTTGGCCACCGGTTATTGGGGTGTAATTCCCACTCCAGAGATCTCCATGGAGCAAGGCTGGCTGCTCCGGGGGGAAAATGTTGTTAATGGAAGCGCAAAGCCGCTCGGCTTTGATGGTCTCCGGGGCTGCCAGCAGGCGTTTGTCGCGGAGTAACTTCATCAATGGCAGGATGCGGCAGGTGGCATAGAATTCGGCCCAGTTTGAACCAGGCGTATTGATCTGGGGAAGACTGCCGATGTAATTATCCTCTTTAAAGCCAAAATAGGGCTGGCTGTTTAAGTGCAGTTCTGCAATTCCCCCGCCGAACTGATAGAGCGCAGGAGTCTTTGCAGCGTCTTTTTCGATCCACTCCAGTAGTAGAAATTGATGTTCATCAATAACTCCTGTTTCGATAACCTGGGGCACCTTTAGCCGGGTATGGTTTCTTAATACATTCAAACCACGGGCTTCCTTCACAAACATCAGCGGATAATGATGTGCTTTATTTACTTTAAGGAAATACTTTTGATTGGTTGTTGTTGTTACAGCATAGGTTTTGTTGATGTCGCCCCCGTTCAGTTGTATCAGGCTTTGGGGACTAATCGAGAGCTTATTCAGAATATTGTGTGCTACCATTACCCTGGTTTTACCGGAACTGGGCTGCCGTTTACCGGTTTTTATATTTTTTTATGAAAAAATGCAATTCCTTCTTTTATTTTTAAAGGTTACAATATGCACCAATGTGTATTAAAAATAGCTGATTGGAAGCAAAATTGATGATATATTTATAATAGGATTAAGGTATACGGCATGGAGCATACAAGCATTAACGGATATGTATTAAAGTATAAGCTGGGCGACGGCGGCATGGCAGAGGTATGGTATGCCGAGAATTACCTGCAAAAGCCGGCAGCCATTAAAATTTTGCTGAAAAAATTTTGTGAAGAAGCGGACCTGGTTGCGCGTTTTCAGAATGAAGCCCGGTTAATGGTACAATTGAATCACCCGAATATCCGGAATATACAGGATTTTGGAATGATAGAAGGCCGCCCCTGTATGATCATGGAATACCTGGAAGGTAAGGACCTGTCGGCGCGCATGAAAAGCGGCGAACCGTTCAGCAGCGATCAGCTGGTTGAATGGTGGAACAGCCTGGTAGACGCGCTGCAGTACACCCATCGAAAACATATTGTGCACCGCGACATAAAGCCTGCTAATATTTTTGTAACGGACAACGGGCAGGTAAAGCTGCTGGATTTTGGCGTTGCCAAAATAAAGGATAACATCACCGTTACCCAAACGGGGTCTCGCATGGGTACATTGATGTACATGAGTCCCGAACAGGTATATGATGTAAAAAATCTTACATACAAGACCGATAATTATTCATTAGCAGTCACGTTTTATCACCTGGTTACCGGTAAAGCGCCATACGACAGCACTAAAATCTCTGATTTTGAAATACAGGAAAGTATCGTAAGAAAGAATATCGACACGGCCATTTTACCGCAGCCGTGGCAAGACCTGTTACCGGGCTACTTTAAC
>JBQGCI010000581.1:0-9013 GCA_052038405.1 Acinetobacter pittii | reverse complement strand
TAATGACCTATTGAAAGGTGATCCATATTACCGGATCACCTTTCTTTTAATCAGTTTTGTGGTATTCCTGCAACCTCAATAATATCTATGGGAATCGGTAACGCGTAGTAAGCTGCATTGGGTTCCAAAGTATAAATATTTCCATTCAACAGGCGCTTCAGCACAATATTCCGGCCTTCCTTATTTAAACGCTTGACATCCATCCATCGAAGTCCCCTAAAGAGCAATTCTTTTCTTCGCTCCAACAAAATCCTGTCGATCACTTCCTCCTTTGAACCGGCTGTTACAGGTGCAAAAGCTGCAGTTCTATACCGTTTGGACAGCAGGTTATTTAAATCTGCTAAAGCTTTTTGAAGATCGCCCGCGCTGCCAGCTGCATTTCTTGCCAGGCACTCAGCCCTGATCAGCAAGAGTTCGGCTGTGCTGATCCCGCTAAAATTCCTGCTGGTTTGCGTGTAGCTTCCCTTGAATTGATAGTAGTTGCCGGATTTGGTAAAGTAAGCCGTTCTTCTTAAATCATTTGTTTCGTAGGTATCCATCAATACAGAATCGATCCTGGCCCTCGATGCCAATGTTAATGAAGAGGTGCCGGTAGTATTCACTTCGGAATAGAACACCGTTTCTTTGTTAAATCTTTTAAAAGGATAATTGGTCGTTAGCGTACCTAGATCCGGATCACCGTTATAGTCGATCAGGTCGCTTTTAATGGACAATGCCAGATCTGCATAGTGATAGGCGCTATCATACCTGCGCATGGAGAGATAAGTCCTGGCTAATAGACCATATGCTGCAGTTTTCGAAGGCCTGAAGCTATGCAAAGGCAGGTTGGGCAGCAAAGAAGCGGAGAGCTGCGCGTCTTTAATAATTTGTGTATAGGTTTCGGCTACACTGCTTCTTACAGAAGGATCGTTATAGTTAGAAGTTAACCTTAAAACAATTCCTTTGTCTGAAGAAGCACTCCCTTCATCATAGGCAAGCGCATAAGTCCAGGCAAGCTTAAGAAAATAGTAGGCTCTGAAAAAAAGAGCAGAGCCGTGCACATGGTCCCAGTCAGACCCATTAGCTGCAGTTCTCTCAATTTCATTGGACATTTCCAGGCAGAAATTGGAAACATATACCGGATAATAACAAATAGCCCAGTCGTTGGGATACCGGTAATCGTATGGCTGCCAGATATATGCCTGTTTAGGCCAGTCATTGAGAGCGGCATATCGCTCCGGCAAGCAAAAATAGTCATCCGAAGAACTTTCCATAAAGGAGGGTGTCCGGTTCTCATTCATGGTCGCCGCATCATCCAGCAATCCCTGCAGGTCGCTGAGATGGGTCGGTATTCTTACATCATTTCTAAAAGGGTAATCGAGGTATTTCTTACAACCGGTAAAGGCAAAAATTATCCAACCGCCGGTAAGATATAGTATCAGCGTATAAATCCATCTGTAAGTATGCGTCATATTACAATATTGATGTGGTGAATAAATTGGTTGGGTTAAAAACTGCATCTGAATCCAATAGTTCCCTGTTTGGGAGGTGCATAAGTATTGGGATAGTCGGGATCGAGGTTTTCATCATTAGCACGCCAGATAATCCCCAGGTTAGCCAGGTTGCCATAGATTTGCCCGCTTTGTAAAAAGCGTTTGCTTTTCCTGGAAGTCAAATCAAAGGCAATGTTTAAATAATGAAATCTTATATGGTCGCCCTTTAGGGCATGTATAGACGCAGATCTATAAAAGCTCTCCCTGCCTACAAATTGGGTATAATCGGAATAAACGAGAGCAGGTACGTTCGTATAAAGCTCATCCCCCGGCTGTTGCCACCGCTTATAGTAGTCCGGGTGCCCGATGCCTGAGTCGTATAACCCGCCCATTGTAAAAGCTGTTTTTCTGAAATAATAGCCCAATTTGTACATCAGGTTAAAAGAAAGCGTCAGCCGCTTCCATGTAAGCTCATTAATTACCGACCCAAAGTGCGTGGGTACCGAAGTACCTATAAAAACCAGGCTTCCGCCGGCTATGCCATCTACCGTTATAGAGTTACCAATGGCATTATAGTCGGTGCTTAATTGTCCATTCACATAACCCTGCGGATCCCCCTGATTGTTAAGGCCACCCCATTTGTAAGAAGTAATACTGTATAGGGGCCTGCCTACAACAGGTGTGATAATACTTCCTTCCAGTAACATATTAAATTCTTTAGCATCGTTCGAGAAGTAACGGGTGGTTTTGCTGGTATTATAGTTGTGAATCAAAGTCGTTTGCCATTTGAAATCGCCGCTACTTATATTATTACTCCGCAGATTTAGATCGATACCCTGCCCGCGCATACTGGACGTATTGGTTACTACGGTCCCCTGCTCTCCCCAGGTAGTATAGTCGTACAACGTATTTCCATAGAGATCAGTACCTTTCTTAACATAATACTCAACGCTGCCGCTGATGTGTTGCCCTTTAGTCGAAAAATCGATGCCCACATTCAGCTGTCTTGACTTCTCCCATCGCAGATCTGGATTATTTAATTGGCTAATGCGCTGCGTCGGGAAATTAGTAATTCTATTGGTCGACGCACCCGTAGTGGCCAGCGGTGTTTTCCGTAAGTCTATATTGCCACTATAACCCAGGCTTGCCCTAAGCTTTAAAAAAGAAATTGTCTGCCAGCGATAAAACTTTTCTTTCGAGATATCCCATCCCCCGCCCACCGACCAAAGCGGATTCCACCTGTCGTTCGTATTCACTCCAAAAACATTGGCGGCATCTCTTCGCCAGCTACCACTAATATGATAGCGGTTTTTATAGCTGTACTGCGCGTTGGAAAGCAAACTAACAAACCGGTTAGTGAGTCGTCGTCCTATGCCGGGTGTACCTGGAATTCTCGACACGGCACCGCCTATTAGTGTCCGGTAATCGGTAGCATAATTTACCGACGCTACAGACAAGGGTTCCTCAATATAGCCATATACAGTAAAAGCACCGGCATTGACCGTTTCCGTTTCACCCATATCGAAGCTAGATACAACAGATACATAATGGTTGCCAAAGGTCTTTCTATAGCTTACCTTGCCTCGTATATTATAAGATATGAGATTCGAAATACTTTGTGTGCGTATGGCTCCCCTGGGTATATTATATACATCAGGAGTGGTACCCGTACCCAGGCTGGTAAAACGATTGATTAAGTCCCGGGTATTATAGCTTTCCTGCCCTGCCCATCGTTCACTACTGGTCCACTGCTTTTGATATTGATACAACGCCGTTGCGTTCAACCCATCAAAAGGCGACCAGTTAATATCAGCTCTTCCAATAAGCTCCTGTAAATGCTGCCTGGTAAAATCCTGTTCAAAGTCAGTGGCAGGATAATACAGCCAATCTAACAATCGGCCATTTCCGATGGTATCCAGGAACTCCCTGCGGTACCGCGGTATACCAACCGGGCTGCCATCCTGACTAACAAAAGTCTGGTAGGGCGTATACCTGCTGGCCTGCATGGAAGCAGCAGTATAATCTGGTGCACCGGTTTTTGAAGTACTATTCGTATAAAAAGCACCCAAATTTAAATTGAGATTTTTAAGAATTTTTAAACTATTCTCAAAACGTGCATTGCTTCTGCTGGATACAGAAAGATCGGTATTAACGACGCGGTTATGATTGCCCGATAACAACCAACCCATATAGCTACTTCCACCGGTAAGGCTCAGTGCATATTGCTGGGTAATACCCGTTTGCTGAAATATCTCACCGAATTGCGGAAGGCCGCTTTGCGTTTTCAACAATTCTATTTGCCTGTTACCCTCTGCCTCTGACATCTTCCCCGATTTAATTTGCTGCAGTATCGAAACAACCGGTGTTAGCGCAGGCATACTCGTAACATTATCAATAACGGTATTGAAGAATCCTTTACCAAATAAAGATTTTTCAATTTCGATATAGTCCGAAGTTGACATCTGGGTTCTGAGTAAAGAACGGGGATCGGGCCGCTCCGTGACAGTTGCATTGCTGTTGAAATTAACTTTAAGAGGTTGATTCAACTTTCCTTTTTTGGTAGTTATAACAATTACTCCATTGCCGGCTCTCGCCCCCCATATACTGGCGGCAGCTGCGTCTTTAAGAATACTGACACTTTCTACTTCATCAGGATTGATATTGTTGATATCTCCTTCATAAGGAAAGTCGTCCAATATAATAAGCGGGTTCAGTGGCCCATCGATGGTGCTAAGACCCCTGATCGAAATATCATTAGGCGATCTGCCACTGGCGTTGCTTCCTACTTTACCGGTATTAAACAATAAGCCATTTGTAACACCATTCAACCGCTGCAGGATATTCGTTCCCATTTGTTGATTGAGCATCGTATTATCCACAACTGTTACCGATCCGTTGATTTCATTGGGCTTCATTCTTTGATAACCCGTATTAACCCAAACCTGCTCCAATGCTCCTTCCGTAGGCTCCAGAGAAACAGTATATACGAGCTGTCCCGGCTTCACAATGATCCGGTTACTGGCGAAGCCTATATAGCTTACATAAAGCGTATCCGGAAATGCAGAGATCGTAATAGTAAAATGCCCCTCTGTATTCGTTTGAGTAACAACGCCCGAGTTTGCAGACTGGATACTGGCTCCTGATATGGGACGCTTCGTTTCTGCATGTACTACCGAACCGCTGATTGCAGTTTGTGCCCCCAGTGTTCCTGCCACCAATAAGAATACCGTTACTATAAAAAAATGTTTTATCATACAGTTAGAATTAGCGTTGTGGTTGATTATTATTTATTTTTAAATAGCCCCGGCGATCTACATCGTGTTTCATCTGCTTTAAATAGGTACTAAGAATTTCGGGAGTAACAAACGATGCCGAAGTTTGTGCTATCAACACATTGTCGGGTGCTATCCATGCATAGTGGGGGTTATACTGTTTGTGTATGTACCGCTGTAAAAGCGTGTCGCCTGTAATAACAGGTATTCTTAAGTTTTGTCCGTTAGCTTTTTCCCAACGTTCAATAGTCTCCTTAACAACACGGCGATCTTCGGGGGTTATCAATAATATTTGCAACTCTTCTTTATAAACCTGTTGCAAGGAATCTAATTTTTTAAAAGATTTGATACAGGGTATACAGGTAGTATGCCAAAAATCAAGTAGTAACAGTTTCTGATTGTTTTGTTGAAAGCTGGATAAGCTGGCCTTCTTTTCAGTGTGATTGAGCACCTGTGTAAATACCATATCAGGCAGGCGGTCTCCCGTGTACAGGGGTTTAATGATCCGGGGTTGGGCAGTTGCGTACAGGCAAAGCATTGCCATTACGCCGCATAGCGTTATTTGTTTCATATTAAATTGAGTAGTTATGGATTACAATCAGGTTAGACTTTAATCATACTTGTTCTGGTTTGGTGATATTGAATATTGGGGTTGTGTTTTTTTATAATAGCAATCGGATAGAGATAACCGTATAGGACAAAACGCCCACGATTTCCTATACTTTTGGTATAAGCCTACATGAAAAAAGCGCAGGAGTAGACAAACGTACCATGATAATCGGACAATCATACATTCGCCATCTTTCCCCTTGACCTTATACTGGCATTTTAGGCTTGCAGGCGTACAATACTTTAAACCCTATAGCATGGGAAAAAATGTTTTGATATGGTGTTTTAATACTCATCGTATATAGGTTTTGATGAGTCATTGGTAAGTGAGTTACACAAGCAGTAAAAGAAAGGCGTGGAACTCAACTTACCGCATTAGAGGTACTGGTATACCCACACACAGATAAGAGAGCCCACGCCGTAACGTGGGCATTCTACTTATCATCTCGTGCGTTTAAAATTACCAGTTTTCTAATGCGAGACTCAAAGCAAATGCTTAAAATTATTTCATAACAAAGTTAATGTTTATCTGATCACTATACTCGTTGAAATCAAACTAAAGATAAAAAGAATGTTACAATACGGTCATTAATGACCGTGAATATTTTTCAAATAATAAACACCTTGTCTGGCCAAAAATTATAGGGCTAAATGGATAAGGAAGAAATTAAAAAACTAAACCTGGCTTTTGGTGAAAATCTTCGAAAAATTCGGGATTTTAAAAAAATGTCGTTGCTGCAATTGTCTTACAACTGCTCCATTGATGAAAGTAAAATATCCAAGATCGAACATGGCCGGTTTAATATCAAGCTATCCACCTTATTCGAGCTGGCGAAAGGACTGGATGTAAGTCCTGACAAGCTTTTAAGCTTTCAATTCAACCAGGAAGAGTGAATACTGGTTACACGAAGGGTTACCACTATCTCTCCTTAATTTACAACATTGCTTCACCATAAGGTTGCAAATGCTGAAGAACGTTGCATATTATTGCTTGCAACCAATAATGTTTCTTGGCGGGTTTTATCAAAAATTACCTCAAATCTGTGTATGAGTTTTATATCGCTTGAGCCATTTATTCCTTCGGGAAGCGACTTTGATCAGGCTAAGCAGTTTTTCCTGGAACTGGGTTTTGAGGTAGAATGGGAACAGGAAGGACTAACTGGCTTTCGGCAGGGCAACTGCACATTTATTTTACAGCAATATAATAATAAGGCATTCGCTGAAAACCTGATGTTATCGGTAAAAGTCACCGATATTCACGCTTTCTGGAAACACATCACTGACAAAGATCTTCCTTCGAGATTTGGTATTCCACTTATCGGGAAACCGGTGCAGCAGCCATATGGCAAAGAAGTAAATATTATTAATCCGGCAGGTTTTTGCTGGTATTTTATTGAAGCCTAAACAACCTAAACAATAAAATGAGCATTAAAATTCAGCGTGTACCCTACCTGCGCCGATCCGATATCAGCCATATGGATACCAGTTTCCTGGTAGAAAAAGTAGCTCATCTTCCTTCTGGCGAAACGGCTCTGAAGAATATCTCTCCCGTGCCGACTTACATCAAAAACTATGATTTTGACAAAGATCTTCTGATAGATGAAAATAAGCCATCGGTTATTATTGTTGCCAGCTCCACCCGGCATACGATTGAAGGTTATTTAACAGCTTCGCTTGATTGGAACAATTGTGTAATTATAGATGAATTTTGTGTTGATCACAAACATCGTGGCAAAGGGATAGGAAAGCTGTTGATGAACGAAGCGGTTCGCTGGACTGTTGAAACAGGTCTTAGCATTATCCGCCTTGAAACCCAAAACACCAACGTACCGGCATGCCGGTTTTATGAAAAATACGGTTTCAGATTAGGAGGCTATGACCGGTATTTATATGATGCCATTGAAACGCAAAACAAAAGGGAAATTGCGCTGTTTTATTATTTGAATGTACAAGATGGTAACCGGTAGATAATGTATCGTCCCTACAGGACTTGTTGATTTTTCCCGGTTATTGTTACTACCTATTTAACGTCCCTCCGGAGTTAAAGTGCTGCAGAAAATGATTATCCATATCATCACCGGCTTTATGGGTTCAAACATTGGCTTGATGTCTTTAAAATTCGAATTCAGCTCAATGGTAGCTACATATTTTATTGGGCAAAAGTATCATGGTATAAACATCGATAGTTGCAGCGCTGGTTTACTGAACTCAAAGCCACCACACTGTAAGTTCCTATGGCGACCAAATATTGGTAGAATGCCGTTTGATATGGATACAAGCCGCATAGTGGCGAACATAAACAATCTGTAAAACATACCAGCCCATGTATAAAACATCGCCATTGCAGAGATGGTGAATAAGGTCTCAAACCCGTTTAATGACTGGTCCCATCGGGACCGTATATGGATAGATATGACGTTTGATATTGGATTTAAGCCCCATAGGGGCGACATATAAAAAAGCCCGTTCTTAACCGAACGGGCCAAAGCTTTTGCGATTTCTATTACCTCATGGTTAACATCACCAGCAAGATTACAACTCTCTTAATTTAATATTCTTAAACCATACATTATTGCCATGATCCTGCAGGGCAATATAGCCCGAGCGTGCCGCACCGCCCGCGTTCATAAAATCAGCCCAGTCTTTGAATTTGCTGTTCAGCACCATATGCTTCCAGTCTTCGTTCCAAAGGGTATATTCCACTACTTTTTTACCGTTCAGGTAATGTTGCACATGCCCGTCTTTAATAACGATACGCGCTTCATTCCACTCACCAAAACCTTTATCCACCTGTGGCGTGGCCGGAATCATATCATATAAGGAGGCAGATTTACGATTACCATTTTTACCAGCTTTAGCATCGGGGTGGTTTTCGTTATCTAAAACCTGGTATTCTGGAGCCGATTGATAAACCCGTTTGCCAGGTATCTCCTGCGCCAGGTATAAAATACCGCTGTTGGCGCCCTTATCTACTTTATACATCAGTTGCAATTCGAAGTTTTTTAATTTCTTATCAAACAACAGGTCTCCCCGCTCGCTGGTTGCGGGAGCCTTTGAGTTGATCTTTAAAGCGCCATCTTCGATGGTCCAGGCATTGGGAATGCCCGTCATGTTATACCCTCTCCATCCCTTCATCGTTTTTCCATCAAATAGTGTAACCCATTTGCCTTTTTTTTGTGCGGCTGCATCAAAACCAACCAGTAATAAGGCAAACAGACTGCCCATTAGTAACGTACGTTTCATTATTCAGATTTTATAATTGATAATTAATTTCCCAGCCAGGTCTGTAGGTTCTTTTTACAAACTGGTTCACCGCATCAAAGTTAGTTACCCGCATGGCATCTTTATCCCATAATAATTTCAGGTTTTTGGCGGGGTATTTATTGTCGATCCGCAGGTCGGCACCACGAATAGCCAGGTTAGCCATTAACAGGGCTTCAGTAAGCGGACCCGCGATTTCAAAAGGCGAACTCACTTCTTTTTTACCATAACCTGCTATGCAGGCATCCACCCATTGAGCATGGTGGCCGCCCGCGCCGTTTGGTACACGGGCATAACGCTGTTTCACCTTTTTCGCCTGCTCGTTTAAAGA
Source organism: Acinetobacter pittii (assembly GCA_052038405.1). Taxonomy (GTDB): domain Bacteria; phylum Bacteroidota; class Bacteroidia; order Chitinophagales; family Chitinophagaceae; genus Niabella. Next base: position 68 of record JBQGCI010000581.1, on the reverse strand, counting down.
TACAGGCAGCAGCCTTGCCTTTTGCCCATAAGTATCAAACAGCATTTTACCTTTGGTACCTACCATCA
>JBQGCI010000580.1:0-2142 GCA_052038405.1 Acinetobacter pittii | reverse complement strand
GGAAAGACACCTGATCATGCAATCACTTTTTAGCCGCGTTGATACCGGTCTGCTCAAGGATGATGGCGCTCCGACCATGCCGGGAAGTATCATTGATAAAGTGGTCGGAAAATGATGGGAAAATATCGAAAAAACCATCGTATTAAATTTAATAGGTAATGATGATCCTTGTTCAAAATGAAGATTTACTTTTGACCAGGATTTTTACGAAACCCGATCTACACTTGCCAGCATTTTTCTATAATTTTCAATGAAAATGTTTCCTTTAACAGTGTATTAATTAAGCTCTAATGCTGAAAATGGGCTACACGTCACAGAGGCAGCATAAAAAATACATTTTAAAGAACTTCCCTTTATTTTTGCTCAGAAGTAAGCACACCAACATTCGTTAATACCTGCTACTAAAATTATTTAAAGATACCAGCTCGCTGCCCCTTCGCAAGACCCGGAGACCGGTTGTAGCTGCCAAAACGAAGATATAACTGTATGACAGATGATATCCACCTTGTAACCAGGGCTCATGTATTAGAAGCGGCCAGCCAGATTGATGATGATCCAGACCTATTTAACAAGTCTACCCAATTTGATGTGATCGTCGAGGGCAAGGCTTATCCACCCAAAGAGATTTTACGTATCGCTTACAGGTTGGCGACCGGCAAAGATATAGGCAGGATTGTCGGCGGAAAACCAACTAACAAGCATTTGAATAATCTTAAATTTGAAACGCCTCCAAAAGCAGATAATCATCTGACTCCTCAAAGCAGGACTTATTGGAAACTCGGCTGCAATTGGCAAAAGAGTTATCCCAGCTTCTACAACTTTATTAAAGAGAATGGTATTATTGTGGGTGCGGGAGACAAAAAGTATCAAATAGATGATCTTGTCCTAATCACAGAAGGGTTCAGAGCAAAAGCCATTGCACGGGTTAATGGCGCAGCTCAACCTACATCAGCTTTCAGGCAGTTTGAAAATGATCTCAACAAGTTTCGCATACCCATTGATGAGTTCATTACCCTATCTCCCGGGGAATGGTATGAAATACCCCTAAAAGATCAATTTGATTATGAGCTACAGGCAGGTATCAGGAAAATACAGCAACCCAAAATTATAAAGTTAATTAAACAGCTCTGGAACAATAAAGGTACTTCAACCATGAAGCAAAAAACAACATCACTAAATACCATTTTATATGGTCCGCCCGGCACGGGAAAAACGTACAATACCATCAATAAAGCTCTTGAAATACTGGGGGTTGACATTGACGGAAAAAGCAGGAAGGACGTAAAGATAGCCTTTGATCAAAAGATCGAATCCGGTGAAATCGTTTTTACCACTTTTCACCAGAATATGAGCTACGAGGATTTTATAGAAGGTATCAAACCTGATGTCAACCCGGGCGAGAATAAAGTCCGTTACATAAAGGAGGACGGCATCTTTAAAAGACTTTGCCTCAAGGCAGAAACAAAGGTAGATGTGCATGATAATTTCAGTACCATCTATGAGTCCTTCCTACAGGAGATAGAGGATAACGACGGATCTATGGTTTTAAAAACCACCAGGCATGCAAAAGAGTTTACCATTTATGAAAATTCAAAAGGCAACCTGAGGTTTCATGCCAATACCGAAAAAGCCTACGAAGGTGTTATCACACAGGAAAGGATATCAACTTATTTACGCACCGGTATACTACTTGACTGGCCCTCCTACACGAAAGCAGTTGGTGAATACCTGAAAAGTAAATATAACTATCAACATAGCGCAACGTCAACGAAAGGTGAAAAAAAATATGTTATTATCATCGATGAAATCAACCGGGGCAACGTTTCCCAGATATTCGGTGAACTCATCACACTTATAGAAGAGGATAAGCGTGCCGGCAAAGACGAAGCATTACAAGTTGTATTACCGTACACTAAAGAAAAATTTACAGTGCCTGCCAATGTATATATCATCGGGACGATGAATACGGCGGACAGAAGCGTCGAGGCCTTAGATACAGCTTTAAGAAGAAGATTCACTTTTGAAGAAATCGTTCCGAACGCTGCTATTATTCAAAAGGTTTTCGAGGAGGACTTCCTACAGAAATGCGCCGAAAACCACCAGTCAGCATGGAATGATCCAGCCTGGTTAGCTATTGAACAA
>JBQGCI010000579.1:0-6786 GCA_052038405.1 Acinetobacter pittii | reverse complement strand
TCATTGCTCCGTCGATCACCCTGGTTAACTCCCCAATCGTAGTTTGGCATCCTTATTGCATATGTAGAGCAGAACTTTTATCCTTAGAAAATGAAATCCGTTAACTATGAAACGCGAAGTTGATGTTGAGCATCGGATGATGCAAAATGGTATTATTTGATGGATCAGCATATTACTGGAAGTGAAGCGGACTATGTCCGCTTTATTTTTTACACTATTGTTGCTTTTCCAGGGCAGCGGCGTGTTCAATTAATGCTTCTTCCTGTTTCATCACGGCTCCCGAGGCGGCTTTTAAAAGTATCCATTTGTCCCGGATTTTTTCAAGAATCAACACTTCATGCTTCGGATTGGTGATAAGGCAGAGGTCGGACGCATCGTCAGACCTGTAGAACGTAAAATGATAGATGGTTTTTCCGATTTGTTTATCAGCCGTGATTTCTTCTTCTTCTTCTGTCACTATCATTTCGGGCTCCGGTAGTTTTGCCGTCTTGGCGGGCGACGCGCCTTTTCTTTGCTTTGCGGGATACAGCTTTACTTTTTTGGGGTCATAGTCCGGCACCATCAGGCTGATCGTTCTGCTCAGATCTCCACCGAATACATCTTCTTCTACAACAAATTTGTCTTTGAATTTCTGTATCACCGTGCCTCCCGGGGTCTTCTTAATAATAAATCTTCCTTTTAGCTTTTTACCATCCAGTATGAACGAGAAAGATTTGTTTTTAATACCTTCTTTTAGCTTTTTTTCTGCACTCTCTTTATCGTCGTTCTTGTTCACTGTATATGTTCCACGGTCATAAACCTGCTTTCGCGGAATGTCTTTTGGCGATATATCCCTTAACCGGCTCACCTTTCGTGTAAAGCGGTTGTCCTGAGACGGTGGATAGTAACTCCACCAGCAATAGTAAATGCGACCTGCTTCGAGACAAATGTGAAACTCTTTTGCATTGGGTTGGTATACGATAAATTGGGCCAGGTTTTTCATATTGTTTTACGTATTTCTGTTAAGAACCATCTTAGTCTCACAAGAACTATTCCACAGCTTTTAAATAAGAAATGGTTGTTGAGCGTTTAGCGTGTTATGGCAAAGTGACATCAGAGCTAACCTGCGAAAATGTTTTGCTCAAAGCAAGTACTCTGTGAGTTGCGCCGGCAGATTGCCGGTACTGCCATATACCTCTGGTGACATACAGCAACCGAGGAAGGAAAGCGATAGTGGTCTTTGTTAAGCAGGAATGCCTGTGAACTGTAACCATAGCCGTCGCCCTGTTAACAGATCAGGTTTTAATATATATAACCAGTGTCTTTATTTTGTTGCCGCTATTAGGTAGATTTGTGGCTCATCCTTGTCGATATGAGAAAGGAACTATCTTACGAAGAGGTTATTCTGTTGCTGAAGTACCAATCCGATGAAATGCTTTATCAGGGTATTACCCTCCTGCTATTTGTGCACGAAGTGCTGCAAGAGCAAACATTGGTTAAGCAGGGATTTACCTTTACCCACTTTGAGGAGGGTCATTTTCTGGTAACAGGTGTTAATGAAACTTTATCGAATAATATGTCTAACGATCTGACCTGCGGTCACATATAACATTCCATGAATGCTATTTATTCAGAGCGCGTGCGTCAGGAGGTTCAATATGCGATCGCAATATATTGTATAAGAGATCCAGGTCAAACGGTTTGCTGATATAGCCATCAAACCCGTGTTGATCATACTGCTCATGTATATTATTGTTGCAGCTTAATGCAATAACAGGTAAATGGGGATATTTTTGTTTAATGGCTTTGCAGGCTTTGATACAATCCTCATCGGAAAGCCTGATATCCATCATCACCACATGAGGTCTTTCTTTATCTATTATGTCGAGCATCAGTTCTTCATCGCAGGTGTCAATGGAAACAGTTGTAAAACCTTTCATCTGAAGCGCAAGGGTAAGCACTTCTAAAATAGAAGCATCCTTGTCCTGTACAATAATTGTAGCCATCCTAGTCAATTTTTAAAAGCAATAATTTCAGCAAATGTATTGCTATTTTATACCAGTGAGATCAAAGGCAAGAAAAATAGGCAGTTGATTTGTTGCCCTGCTTGTATGCTATGCCGGACACCTCATTCAGCCGGTGTCTGAGCGTAAATAAATAACAGTTGGTATTAGCTTTCTCCGACGATCGCCAATGACGTACAAATTAATAATATTTATGAAATATCAGCACCATACAGCAAATAATTGTTAAAAATAGTCATTTTGGTCAAATAATTGATGTGCTACCGATAACTAAATGACCGGTAAAGGCGGTGTAACCAAACAGTATTTATGCAGCGTAAAAAAATAACTGTCGTTGAAGATGATCAACATATCAGGGATATTATTGATATTCTCTTAACCAGCGAGAGCTATGAGGTGACTTTATGTGCTAACGTGGCTGAATTTCATGAAGCCGTAAGTCGCGTATTACCGGATCTGTTCATCCTTGACATGATGTTGCCAGATGGAAATGGTATTGAGCTCTGCCAGGAGTTAAGATCTGATATTGCCACGGTATCTATCCCAATAATGGTGATGTCTGCAAACGTACATGCTTTAAAAGCGCTGGAATGCGGCGCGAATCTTTTTTTACAAAAGCCTTTCGATATACAAACGTTTGTACAACATGTGAAAACATTACTGTAAATACAGAAAACTACCCTGCGGGGTGACAGCTAAAAGAGCAGGTAGTAACCGCGAGCCCGGTAAGTAAGAGGAGGATAATGGACCTAAATTCCCTCTGATGGCAAGTGTATATAATTTTACCTGGAATAATGTCACTAACTGGTGTTTTATCAAAATTTTGGTATTATTTTGGTAATTACGATATTACGCATGAAATAGTATCAGCAGATAGTACTGGTTTCGCAGTTCTGGTCTTTCAGATACAGCATTTCGGTTATGTAAATTTAAAATTTTGTCTTCATTCAACAATTTAGCCTCGGGGAGCGGATCATCGCGCGGATTGAGTTTTGACCTGCTCTTTAGTGCCCTGAACGCTTCGGTATCCGGCATTATTATAACAGACAACCAGCAGCCCGATAATCCAATCGTATACTGCAATACTGCGTTTGAAAAAATTAGTGGATATGCACGCTCTGAAATAATCGGTCACAACTGCCGTTTTCTCCAGGGAAAGGACCGGTCTCAGCGGGCCAGGCACATCATTGCGTCCGCAGTTGAGAAAGGAGATAGCTGCCATGTTGAAATACGTAATTACCGGAAGAACGGCGACCTGTTTTGGAACGAACTTTTTATGGCTCCTGTAAAAGATAAGACAGGTGTAATAACTCATTTCATAGGCGTTCAGAACGATATAACATTGAGAAAAAAGGCGGAACTGGAATTGATAGAGCAGAAGTCAATAATGGAGGAGCGTGTCAAAGAACGCACCAGTGAGTTGAAGGAAAAGGAGGCTTTTTTATCCAGTATCATCCAAACGGTGAGAGAAAGCCTGCTGGTGCTGGATCCTGAATTTAAAGTGATCAGCGCCAACGACCACTTTTTTAAGACCTTTAAAGTGAATAGCCAGGAAACTGTTGGCAAATTGCTGTATGATCTGGGCAATCAGCAGTGGAATATAGAAAAGCTGAAAGAATTACTGGTAAGAATACTACCTACCAATAATCCGGTGTTGGACTTCGAGGTGGAGCATGAATTTCCGCATATTGGAAAAAAACTGATGTTGTTAAATGCCTACCGGGTAGAATTGGAAGGCCAGTATAAAGATCGTATATTGATTGCCATTGAGGACATTACCGATCGCCGCGAAATCGAGCGCAGAAAAGATGACTTTTTATCAATTGCCAGTCATGAACTTAAAACGCCGCTTACATCCATAAAGGGTTTTATGCAAATGCTGAAGCGTTTACAACCCGAAAATTTGCCTGATCAATATACTGCTATTTTCGAAAAAGTTAATATTGCTATTGAAAGACTGAATGGTTTGATTACAGATCTTTTAGATGTTTCGCGGATCCAGTCGGGTAACATAGAGATTCATAAGGATACTTTTGATTTCGACACCATGGTAAGGGAAACTGTTGAGCAGATGCAGTCAATGAGCTCGAGTCATACCATTGTTTGCACGGGCTCGAGCGGACTACGTGTAACTGCAGATGAACAGCAGATTGTTCAGGTTTTGAATAATCTGCTGGCTAATGCCATTAAGTATAGCCCGGATAGCCAGGAAATTTATGTACATATTTCGAGGGTTAGCGACTATGTTAAAGTGTCGGTTAGGGATACCGGAGTTGGCATTAACCTGGAAGATCAGCAACGTGTTTTCCAGAGATTTTTCCGGGGAGCCGAATTCCAAAAAAAGTTCGCCGGAATGGGCATCGGACTATATGTATGTGAACAAATTATAAAGAACCATAACGGAACAATCTGGCTGGAAAGCGAGAAAAACCATGGCTCTACTTTTAACTTTACAATACCCATTGAGCCGTGAATAAGAGTAATTCAAAAGTGATCCTCTGTGATGATGATCAAAGCATTCTTGAACTTCTGGAACTGGTTGCTTTAAGCGCCGGTTGCGAGCCGGTAGTGGTTTCAAAAAGCCTGGATGTGATGAAAGCCATAAAGCACACCAAACCTGCTTTGGTAATATTGGATTTATGGATGCCTGTGATGTCGGGCGATATGATCCTGCAAACACTCAGGAAGGATGCTGAGTTTGGAGATTTGCCTGTTGTGATCGTTTCTGCCAGCAGGGATGGTAAGTTGATTGCCGAGCAGAACGGCGCTACGGAGTATCTGGCCAAGCCATTCGATATTACCGATCTCACCGATATACTGGAAAAATATTGTTGCACCTGATCAGATGTGCCGGCAGCGTTCGTGCATTGCCGCTAATAACTCCGCGGCATAAGTCTCGATCTGAGGCTGTTTACCTGTATTCCGGCGTTAATGAGACCATACAGCAAGCTCATAGCCATCCGGATCAGTGAAGTGAAACCGGTGGCCACCCGGGAATTCAAATATCTCACGTGAAATGGTGCCGCCGGCAGCCACAACCTGCTCCCTGGTTTTGGCCAGATCCTCAGAGAAAAGCACCACCAGGATGCTGCCTTTTACCGGTGTTCCGCCCGTGAAGCCGCCATCTAAATAATCTCCTTCGAATGCGGTATAATTAGCACCATAATCAGTAAAAATCCATCCAAATGCCTGGCTGTAAAAAGCTTTGGCCGCTTGCAGGTCCGCTGAGAGAAATTCAAGATACTGTACCTGCTGGTGTTTAAATTTCTGTTGTAGCATATCACTCATCCTGAAGATTTTTCTGCAAACATAAAGATGAAAGCCCGTTTGCATGGTGAAAACCTTAAGAACATCTACCGCGTCATGTATGGTTACTACGGCCACTGTTGCGGAATAGATAAGAAAGGGTATGTGCGTTTATAAACGGGCCAGAATTTCTGCCTTCTTCGCATCATACTCCGATTGTTCGATAAGCCCCCGGTCCAGTAAGGCCTTTAATTTTTCCAGGCTGGCTACCGGATCTTCAGCCGGTTGAACATAAGAAGGCTGGGCGTGTGCTGTAGTAACATTCACATTGCCCGCCGCGGCACGTTTGTCCTCCAGATCCTGCTGTCTTCTGAGTTCCCGCTGCTTTTCTTCCTGCTCCTGGGCCACAGTATAAAGCCGCCTGGCCTGGGATTTAGGCAGATAGTCGATCTTACTGACTTGTCCGCCTACGGTTTTTACCGAGAACTCAGCCCCCAGGATGCTTTCTTTCATGTGGCAATCGTATACGTCTTTCCATACGTAGTCTTCCAGCTCCATCGACAGTCCCAGGTTTTTAAACCGGCAGAAGATCACACGCCTATTGGTAAGCGTAATCGCATCCGGAGATAAATTTACTGCAGGTTTCCTTTGAACGGCGATATATTCAATCATTTCTCCGCTCATCAGCAAGCTGCCCAATTTGCCGACGATCTTTTCGATCGCTTTCGGGTCCTGGTCCTCATTAAGGAACTTTTTTATAGGGTTTGACATAACTCAAGTCTGATTTCGAAGGTAAAGTTAGTGACTTCATGCAATTGAATGATTAACGGATACCACCGGGAGATTAATTTCCGACTTTCTACTCCTTTCATTTTGGCTTATTGGATCATCCGCAGGAACTAATATGTTAATTCCTTTGCGGCTTGCTTATCTTTATCGCTGTTTTAAATACAGCCATCATGATTATTGTTAAAGTCCTAACCAGCATTTTGCTGCTTACTGCCGGTTATTCCACTTTCGCACAAACCGAAATTAAATACCTTTCAGGCACAGGTGCAGATCATACCGTGCCCTGGGACTTTTATTGTACTGACGGAATGAACAGCAAGAAGTGGCGTAAGATCAGGGTACCCTCGTGCTGGGAGCAACAGGGCTTTGGCGAATACAATTACGGGCATGTTCCGCTTGATAAAAGATTGAACGAACAGGGACATTATAAACATGAATTTGTGGTGCCCCTGGCCTGGAAGGGCAAGGATATTCACAATGTTTTTGAAGGCGTGTTTACAGATTGTGAGGTGATTCTTAATAAGCAAACCGTAGGGAGTCATCAGGGTGGTTTTTATGAGTTCAATTTTGATATTGCCCGCCAGGTTTTATACGGTCAGAAGAACCTCCTGGAGGTTAAGGTTAGAAAAAAGTCTGATAATATATCCGTTAATCAGGCAGAGCTGGAGGCAGACTTCTGGAATTTCGGAGGCATTTTCAGACCGGTGTATATCCAGGTCAGCCCCAAAGAACACATAGCGCATGTTGC
>JBQGCI010000578.1:0-4073 GCA_052038405.1 Acinetobacter pittii | reverse complement strand
AAGTTCACAATTTCTTTACATTGTACTGATAGTTTCGCGCTTCATCCTAAAACCAGATCATGAAGCATAGTACTACGCTGCTTATTGCCGCCCTCATAGCGATGGCATCCTGTAAAAAAAATGACAACCAGCCTGTAACTCCCGAACCGGAATTCTTTGTGAATGAAGATCCGGCAACGTTTGCTGAGATGGGCAAAATAAAAATCGGAGGAACTGCGGCAGCCGAAATTTCTGCTTACGACAGTATTACCCAAAGACTTTTTGTAGTTAATAATGAAGGAACCGATGGAGCAGTGAACCGGATCGACGTGATAGATCTTAAAAATCCGGCGAACCCTGCATTTATCAGATCTATCAGTATGGCACCTTATGGTGGTGCGGTAAACAGTGTGAGCGTACATAATGGCCGGCTGGCAGCAGCTATACAGTCTGCCAACAAAACAGATGATGGAAAAGTTGCCATATTAAAAACAACCGACTATAGTGAAATTAAGGCCGTGACAGTGGGCGCCCTTCCGGACATGGTTACCTTCTCACCTGACGGGAAATTTATTATGACCGCTAATGAAGGGGAGCCTAACGCCGATTACTCCATTGACCCCAAAGGAAGTATTTCCATCATAGAAACAGATAACCAATATGCAGTAACGACCTTGTATTTTGATGAATTTGCCAGCCAGGCAACCGCATTGAAAGCAAAAGGCTTCAGGATCTTTGGACCGCAAACCCATCCCGGTTTCGCTTCTAATATCGAACCGGAATATATTACAATAGCTGCCGACTCAAAAACAGCCTGGGTCACCTTACAGGAAAATAATGCGATCGCTAAAGTAAATATTACCGGCAAAGCGATCACTCATATTTTCCCCTTAGGCTTCAAAGATTATTCTCTGGCCGGAAATGAGATTGACGTAACCGATGATAACAAAAAGTACCTGGCGGCCAGATGGTCTCATTTAAAAGGGATTTATATGCCGGATGCGATCGCTGTTTTGGAACGTGGTAATGTCCCCTACCTCTTTACAGCCAACGAAGGCGACGCACGTGAGTATAAAGATGCCAATGATAAAGAAATATTCGTGGAAGCAAAAAGAATCAGCAACAAAAGCATTATTCTCGATCCTGCAGTTTTTCCAAATGCAACCGATCTAAAGCAAAATAGCGTACTAGGACGTTTAAATATCACAACAACTTTAGGTGATACAGATGGTGACGGCGATTTTGATGAATTATACTCTTTTGGCGCGCGTTCTTTCAGTGTTTGGAATGGCCTGACCGGTGCCCAGGTTTTTGACAGTAAAAATGAGCTGGATATTAAAACACACGATGTACTTGGCCTGGGCAACAACGATAATAAGGTACCCGGCTATGATGACGGCCGAAGTGATGATAAATCAGTAGAGCCCGAAGGTATAACAATCGGCAAAGTAGGTAAAACTGATGTGGTTTTTGTAGGTATGGAAAGAGCGGACGCAGTGGCGATGTATGACATCTCCAATCCACAAAATCCTACATTCTTACAATTGATCAAAACCGGCGATGCTCCGGAAGGTGTACTATTTGTTCCTGCAAGAATGAGCCCCACTAAGAAATCCTTACTGATTGTTAGCAGTGAAGGTGATGGTATGTTAACTATATATACGCCTAAAACCATTTAACAAACTTACATCTGCCCAACTATAACAACCGCGGTGCCTTAGGTACTGCGGTTCTTTATTTATGCACAACAGTTTACTCTTTATAAATATTTGAAATCCTCACCTTAGCTTTCTAAATTGCAGCACAATTAAAACAGATGGCCGCAATAGATGATGAAATGCACGATGATAGTCCGAAGAAGTTTGACCGTGTGGTGGCTATCTTAACCCAGTTGCAGTCCAAACGCATTGTCAAAGCACAGGAGCTGGCTGACCGTTTCGGGGTGAGTCTCCGTACCATTTACAGGGATATTAAAACACTGGAGAACTCTGGCGTTCCCATCAGTTCGGAAGCCGGCGTGGGCTATTCTATTGTAGAGGGCTATAAATTACCTCCCGTGATGTTTACCCGGGAAGAGGCGGTGAGTTTTGTGGCAGCAGAAAAGCTGATGGAGCATTTCACCGATCGTTCGTTGGGTAGTTCCTTTCAATCGGCCATGTTTAAGGTAAAATCTGTTTTACGCTGGGCCGATAAAGACCGTATTGACGAGCTCAATGCCAATATCCATGTATCACCCAAAAATAACCTGTTTAATAAGGAGGTACCCAACGCGTTGGAAATACTAATGAATGGCATCGTTAATAAGAAACAGGTGTACATAAAATATCAGTCTTTTGATGCTAGCCAGCCATCAGAAAGAAATATTGAACCCATTGGCTTATACCACGACAAAGAGTACTGGTACCTGGTGGCCTATTGCCATTTAAGGAAAGAACATCGAAACTTCAGGTCCGATCGCATTATCAGAATAACCGGCCTGGATGTGGGTTTTACTTTACAGCATAAAGAACTTTCAGCTTATCTGCAGAAGCCTCAATTTGACACTTACGAGGTGGTCAGGATTATGATGGATAACACCTATGTAAAATATGTTCAGCACAGCCGGCAGCAATATGGCTTTATTTCAGAAAAAAAGGTGGGTAGCAAAACAGAAATGACCTTCCATTATCCTCATGAACCCGAATACTTTCTCCGCTGGTTTATTGTATTGGCCGACAAATCGGATATCATAGAACCCGAAAGTCTGAAGCAGCGGCTCAAAGAGTTTGCACAGGATATTGACAAGCGGATCAAAGGCAGGTAGATTGCTGATAGAAGGAAGTTAGATGCCAGATACCGGACATTGGATAATAGATATCAGACGTTAGATACCCGAGATTGGATGTTTATATAGTCCGAACGAGATAAAAAGTATGATCATGGTAAAATATAAAAGTGGAGACTATCGTTTGAATGCCGGCAGTCTCCACTTTTGATGATCGCTCCTACCCTTTATGTTCAGGGTCTGGCGCAATACTATGTTTAGTACCTATCCCAGAAAAAAGGAGGTTGGATACCCAATGCACGCAGGTATACATAAGCCTGGGCCCTGTGGTGAATTTCGTTATCGATAAAATACTGGATATTTTCAATAGCAGGGAACTTATACTCACCGAAGAGGTTGATATCCTCATGAAACTTTTCGGCGCTGATCTGCGGAAAATAAACATTAATCTGCTCGCTCGCTTCATCCCAGGCCTGTAACAAATCAGCTTTTTCTTTGATCTGGGGCATGGCATCTTCAAACGGCGTGATAACGCCGGTTACTATTTGTTTTAATCCTACAGCAGAAACGGTGATCATCTCTTTGATCAGCTCTGCAAAAGGACGCATGCCGCCAACAGAAAAAGTAAACATATCTTTCTCGGGAAATGCTTCAATTACCTTACGGGTAAGATTGCGATGCCCCTGCCAGGCGGTCAGTAACTCTTCAGCGCTAATGATGGGACGTTCGATTGTAGTTGTAGTGCTCATATCTTTTGTTTTTTAATGATTGATAACACAAAGCTCCACCCTACCTGTGACAACAGTATGTCAACAGCAAAAAAACAATTTTACTTTAGCTGAAAATAATAATAAATAGCAGTCCCTGGTATAAAATCGTCCCAATCGATCCGGATAGTAACGCGCTGATTGATCCATGATTTTCAGCAACGAACGTTGCCCGCATCATTGATACGAAACCGATTTAAACCGGATGTTATCCTGACCGCTACCGTCAATCTTCATTGCTACGCAGATCCACAATATCATGACTGATCAGCCAATTACGAAAATCCTCAACATGCATCGGTCTGTGATGAATAATGTCACCACATTTTAATAATATACTGAAAATTCCGGAAGCTTCGATATACCTGTTTAATTCATGGGCCTGGTGCTGAAATCCGGGATAGGCGGCATTGATGTTCATTTTCTTTAAGTTATGCTGCGCAAATATAGCAAAAAAATAAATCTCACCATCACTTCGCTATATGCTGTGAATGTGAGATTTAGAGATCAAAATCACCCCAACATTATCTAAAACACCTACTCCCGTCTTTAAAAGTCAACCG
>JBQGCI010000577.1:0-6055 GCA_052038405.1 Acinetobacter pittii | reverse complement strand
GGGTGCAACAGTACCATTTGGCGCCGTACAGTTAAGTCCTGATACAGATACCATTCCGTATGCGGGTCCTGATGGCAAGTACACCGGCACCGCTTACCGTTATTGCGCCGGATACCAGTATGATGATCCGACCATCGTAGGATTCAGCCATACCCATTTCAGCGGAACGGGTCATTCTGACCTGGGCGATTTCCTGATCATGCCCACTACCGGGCCGTTACAATTAAATCCGGGGACGGCTAACCAACCTGAAACAGGCTACAGGAGCCGGTTTAGCCATAGCAACGAAGCAGCTGAACCTAACTATTACAAAGTAAAACTAGATGATCATAATATACTGGCTGAAATGACTACCACCACCCGTGTGGGCGTTCACCAGTACACTTTTCCGCAATCAGACGATGCACAGATCCTCCTCGACCTGATGCATGGCATTTACAATTATGAGGATAAAAATACCTGGACCTTTGTAAGAGTTGAAAACGATACTTTAGTTACAGGTTATAAGCAAACCCATGGCTGGGCAAAAACGCGAACCGTGTATTTTGCCATGACCTTCTCAAAGCCCGTTCAGAGCTACGGGTATGCTCAATTTAAAAAACAGGTGTACCAGGGCTTTTGGCGCCGGTTCGATGTAACCCGAAATTTCCCGGAAATGATCGGGCAAAACCTGCGGGCCTATTTTAATTTTAAAACCGGGCAGGACGAAAAAATAAAAATAAAATTTGCACTGTCACCCGTTAGCACCACAAACGCACTGGAAAATCTGCGCATAGAAACGCCTTCCTGGGATTTTGCATCCATCAAAACCAAAGGCCAGCAACAATGGAACCAGGAGCTGAATAAGATACAGGTAGAGGCATTGCATAAGGATGACATGACCAACTTTTACACGGCGATGTATCATACCTTTCTCGGACCTACAGTTTACAGCGACCTGAACGGCCAGTACAAAGGTTTAGACCAGAACATTCATACAGCTAATCACTTCACCAACTACACTACCTTTTCACTTTGGGACACTTACAGAACCCTTCACCCTTTCTTTAACCTGGTGCAGCCGCAACGCAATAGCGACATGATCCAGAGCATGCTGGCCCACCAGCGGCAAAGCGCGCATCAAATGTTGCCGGTATGGAGTCATTACGCCAATGAAAACTGGTGTATGAGCGGTTATCATGCCGTACCTGTAATAGCGGATGCCATCGTTAAAGGCATTAAGGGGTTTGACTATAACAAAGCGCTGGATGCCTGTATTACTACAGCCAACGTAAAATACTACGATGGACTGGAAGATTACATCCGCCTTGGCTATATACCCGATGATAAACGCGGCAACTCTGTTTCTACTACCCTCGAATATGCATTTGACGACTGGAGCATTGCTATGGCGGCTAAAAAGCTGGGCCGGACCGATGTGTATGAAACCTTTATCAAAAGATCACAAAACTGGAAGAACGTGTATGATGCTTCAACCGGCTATATGCGTCCCCGGCTGAGTGATGGCAGCTTTAAAAAAGATTTCGACATACTCTCTACCCATGGCCAGGGCTTTATTGAAGGCAATGCCTGGAACTTCAGTTTATTTGTTCCTCATGATCCTAAAGGCATGATCGCAGCAATGGGCGGTGATAAAAAATTTCTGCCGCATTTAGACTCCCTGTTCAACATGCATTTACCCGACGAGTTTTTTGCACACACCGAAGACATTACCCGGGAGGGTATCATCGGTAATTATGTACATGGCAATGAACCGTCGCACCACGTGGCCTATTTATACAACTTTACCAGCCAGGCCTGGAAAACCCAGGAGCGCGTACGTATGATCCTCAAAAAGCAATACAAAGCAGCTATTGATGGATTAGGCGGTAATGATGATTGCGGGCCGATGAGCGCCTGGTATATTTTCACTGCACTAGGCTTCTACCCTTTCGCACCCGGCAGCGAAACCTACCAGCTGGGAAGTCCGGCCATCAAAAAAGCAGTAATACATTTGGAAAATGGTAATACCTTAACGGTAGATACCAGGAACCAATCTGATAAAAACGTATACGTATCCAAAGTTACTTTTAACGGGGTACCTGTAAAAGGAACCGCTATCGATCACAGTCAATTGACAGCCGGCGGCGATCTGGTATTTTACATGTCGGCAAAGCCCTCCAAATAAAATAATACAATATTGAGAAAGCCCGGACCTTGTTCCGGGCTTTTTAATTTGGCAATATCCTGCATATAGTCTCAAATTCTGGCTGCATTATTGCATACGAATCCCCAAATTACATGCCATGCGGGCCTGCATTCAACGAATAGTAAACCATTACCGGCGAATTTATACTGGTATTACTAATAAATTACCCGTGTTTTATTTTCACGGCACAGGGATGGGCTCCGTTCCGGTGTTTGGGCCGATGGGGGGAAACCACCGGCCTGCAATAAATATTTGTAAGTATTAATTTACACTGAACATGGGAATAGGAGATTTTTTTAAGCGGCAGTTATCGCAGGTAATAGAATGGGACAAGCAACAACCCGATGTGTTGATGTACCGGTTCCCCTCCGTCAATGATGAAATCAAGAATGCCAGTAAACTGCTGGTAGGACCCGGCCAGGGTGCTTTGTTGGTATACGAAGGGAAAGTGACCAATCATATCGACCAGCAGGGTATCTACAATCTGGAAACGGACAACCATCCTTTTGTCACCACGCTGTTAAAGCTGCGCACTGCCTTTGAAAGCGAACACAAGCTCAGGATCTGGTTTTACCGTACCGCGGAAACCGTGAACCAGAACTGGGGCACCGCCACACCGGTGAAATATATGGATCCGCTATACAAAATACCGGTAGAGTTGGGCGCCAACGGCAGTTTTTCCTTCCGCATTAAAAATGGCCTGCACCTCTTTACCCATGTAACTGGATCGCAAGAACGATACCTGGTACAGGATGCCCGGCACCTGTTGCAAAGCCGTTTTCCACAGGCCATGGCAGCCGTGTTGGCTACATCGGGCTTCTCCTACCAGCATATTGATGCGCAATTGCCGGTGTTGAGCGAATCGATCAGGCAACAATTGGCGGGAGAACTGGAAAACCTGGGTTTTGAATTAACCGATTTTAAAGTAAACGGAACTGTATTTGATGACGGTACGAAAGAGCGGATTGGAAAAGTTGCCGATATTACGGCTGAGTCTATGGCCGCCGCCGAAGGCGGGCTGACTTATGTAGAGATGGAAAAGCTAAAAGCCTTGCGGGATGCCGCACGAAACGAAGGGGGCCTGGCCGGAGCCGGCTTGCAGCTGGGTGTGGGCATGGAATTAGGCAAAGCCTTCGATGCAGCAAAAACCCGGCAACTGGATGCACCCGCCGGAGATGTAGTAGTCAAATTACAACAATTGAAGCTCTTATTAAACGAAGGTATCATTACACAGGAGGAATTCGACGACAAGAAAAAAGAATGGCTGGCTAAATTTTAAATTAACCAACAATGAAAAAAATCATTGGCCTGTTAATCGTATTATGCAGTGTTGCACTGACAAGCATTATTATTTTAAGGATCTGGGGCGTCGAAATCGTTAGCACCGGCGACGTACTGCGGAGCGGCGCTACCCTGGCGCTGGTAGCAGTTCTCATTGTAGTATTAGTAATTGTGTATGGGGTATTTTTCAGAGATCCCCGAAAGGGCTACCGGCCGCCCAACGATGAAAGCCGCGCCCATCCCAAAATATAGCATATCCGCTCGTCCATTTCAGAAACGTTACGGATACCAGGCAATGTTACTGTTCATCTACCTAAACAATTCATTACCGCCAACTCATGGCTAAAAATATTAAAGCAGTTAAATGTCCGCATTGCGGCAGCGTACAAAAAACAGCAATCGGTGATCATTTTTACCGTTGCAATAGTTGCCAGACAGAATATTTTCTGGATGACGACGATATTAATATCAACATCAGGCACCACCACCCCAATACGCCCTTTGGTCCCAACCTGGGTTCGAATCCAGCCAGGTCAAAGCAGGTAGTGATCGGTATTGTAGCTGCAGTTGGCTTCATGCTGTTGATGATGACCTTTGGTATTTTCAGAAACTCAGACCGGCCTGTTGTCACTGAAACGCAAAAGAAGAAAGAAGACCTAAATTATTATGAGAACTATGTTTATACCAATACTACCAATGGCCGGCCGGTATTGATGCGCATGGTACGCGACCACCTCCGAAGCGAAGATGGCAATTATGATCTCATCAACAGCTATGTCTTTTTTGTAGACCCTATTGGCAAAGATGTGATCAAAAGGCAACTGCTATTTAAAAACGCCAGACGCCTCGGCGACCACAATGTTAATTTTTACCAATTAAGTAATGGTGATATTTATGTGAATTATGCCGACCGCACCTACTTCAAGCTCAACAGGGTCAGCAATAGCTTTGAAGACGTAACGCAAACACTGTTTCGCCATCATCCCGAAGCCAGCTCCGGTATCGCCAAGCTTTCGATGTACGGTACCACCTGGGATCTGCTGACGAATGATGGCAAGAAGTTCACTTACCTTCCTTTAACAGATCAACTGTTTAAAGATGGAGATTACCAGTTTATTAACGCAGCCGATGAAGCATCATTTCCACCCGTCTCGTTCAAAACAAAAGACGGTGACACCCGGCTGATAAAAATCACAAACAATGAAGGTCGGTTACAAGAAACAGACCTGGATCCCGACAGGAAATATTTCGGAGCTGACATCATGATCGGTAAGCCTGACTTCCTCCTGATACAGGCAAATACCACTGCGGCCCCTCAATCACCTCAACACCTGCAGCGAATTGATGTCAACACAGGCAAGGTAGTTTGGACCACGGCCGCTTCTTCCTTCGAATATCGCAATGCCACTAAAACCAATGATGGCTTTGCTGCTTTCTATTTTAGCGGTGAAGACATGGACTACCAATCGGGAGTTCATGTGTTCTCCAATGACGGCCGGCTCCTGCACGAATATAAAATTGCCAGGGGCGGTGAACCTATGAAATAAAGGGCATGCATACCTGCATTTTTGATACCTGATAAATCCCTTACGTCAAATGGAGCCTCCTGCAACCAAGGTGCAGGACTGCTTCTATTCTGAGACGGAATCAGGCATACGCCCCCTCCCTTTCCTTGATCGCCCATTTAGCCATGGCATTGATCACGGGTATCAGTCCCTTGCCCGCTGTAGTGAGACTATAGGTTACAAAAGGTGGCACCACCGGCTTAGACTCTCGTATCACCAGGCCATCCTGTTCTAATTGCTTGAGGTGCTGAATCAGCATTTTTTCTGTTATGGCCGGGATGGCGCGCTTAAGCTCGCTGTATCTTTTATTTTCCTGTGAGAGATGGTAGAGTATGATCGGCTTCCAATACCCCCCTATCTTTTCCATTACATAGGTTACTGGACAAAGCTCCAGCGCTATTTGTTTATTTTCCTGTATAGTGGATGTTTTCTTTATTGCTGTCATGACACATACTTTAGGGTAAGTACTTGTATAAAAGTAAGTACAAAATTACCTTTGCCTTGTCAAACAAAAAAAATAATTTAAAAAGATAGCAATGAAAATTACAGTAACAGGATCTTTAGGAAACATTGGAAAAAACCTTATTCCTATTTTAACAAAAGCCGGCCACCAGGTTACGGCTATCAGCAGCAACGCAGATCGTAGGGCCGACATCGAAGCATTGGACGCACAGGCTGCTATCGGGTCGGTAAGCGATGCGGCATTTTTAACCGAAGCATTTAAGGGAGCTGATGCCGTTTTCGCCATGACGCCACCTAACCTCGGCGGCAGTAACATTATCGACAACACTGTTAAGGCTGGCCAGGCTTTTGCAACGGCTTTTAAAAATGCAGGTGTAAAAAAAGTGGTAATGCTGAGCAGCATTGGCGCAGATGTACCGGAGGGTACCGGACCTATCGAAGGTTTATACCATATAGAACAGATCTATAACCAACTCGAAGGCATGTCAATAACTTATCTGCGTGCAGGCTACTTTTACACCAACTACTACAATTATGTGCCGCTGATTAAAAATGCAGG
>JBQGCI010000576.1:0-2462 GCA_052038405.1 Acinetobacter pittii | reverse complement strand
CTGGACGTAGCCTGGAACGAAAAAATATATAGTTTCCTGGAAGATACCGGGATCAAGTTCCAGATAGATGTGCATGATCACCCTGTATGGGTAAAAGCCTGGTACCTGAACCCGGATACTTTCAAAACAGCGCCTTTATTTTTATTAAGTACCGACCTGCCGGAGAATGATTATGTGTCTCAAACTATCACACACAGGCTATACGATAGCAATGTAGCCGCTAAAGTAGCCCAGTTTATACTGTTGGGCGTAGGTGGCGCCAAGCTGGTAGATATATTGAACTTTAATCCCGATGTGTATCATTTAAACGAGGCACATGGATTATCAGCGGCATTTTATCTCTATCAGAAATATAACCGGAATATCGAAGAGGTAAGGAAAAGGTTAGTCTTTACTACACATACTCCTGAAGAAGCAGGGAATGAGAAGCACGATATTTACCTTTGTCATAAAATGACTTATTTCTGCGGATTAAGTATTGACGAGGTAAAACAGTTAACGCAGGATTACAGTGATTCATTCAACCATTCATTGGTGGCGCTGCGGTTTGCGCGCCTCGCGAACGGCGTATCTCAGCTACATGGGGAGGTGTCAAGGGATATGTGGGGTAAATATCCGGGCATCTGTCCGATAATCTCGATCACCAACGCGCAGAACTGGACTTATTGGGCCGATAAGCAAATGTATAAGTTTAAAGATGTAGGTGATGATTATGGCTTTGATGATCGTAAGAAATGGTTGAAAAAACGAGCCTTTGAAATTGTAGCGGATCAAACAGGTAAGTTATTCAACCCCGATGTGTTTACTATAGTGTGGGCAAGAAGATTTGCAGGCTATAAGAGAGCGGGTATGATCGCCTCTGATCCGCATCGTTTCTTCGAGTTGATGAATAACCAGAAATATCCGGTACAGATTATATGGGCTGGTAAGCCTTATCCGATGGATCATCCGGCTATAAGCGAATTTAATGAACTGGTTCATTTGAGCAGGAATTATAAAAATGTATCGGTTTTGGTGGGATATGAACTGGGTCTTTCTAAAAGACTGAAGCAGGCCGCAGATGTTTGGTTAAACAATCCACGCGTACCAAGAGAAGCTTCAGGAACCAGCGGTATGACCGCAGCAATGAACGGAGCTGTTAATTTTTCAACCGACGACGGATGGATACCGGAGTTCATTAACCATGGGCATAATGGTTTTGTGATACCTAAGGCTGATTATGCCAATATGTCGACCTACGATCAGGATCAGTACGACCTGAACAAAATGTATGAAATTTTAACAAACGAGATATTGCCGCTTTATTACGGAGACTATAAAACATGGCGTCAGGTTATGAAAAACGGTATGCAGGACGTACGCTTCCGGTTTGATAGTAACCGTATGGCGCACGAGTACTACGAAAAGCTGTACAACGCTTAATTAAACGATAGCTAAAGTTGTTTGCAGGGGAATAGGAGAAGTGAAAGCTTTTTTTATTCCCTTCCTGTTTAATTCGTTATTTCAATTAATGAAATCGTTTCCTGGGTGGTTGATTTTTATCTTCGTTGCGGTGTGAAGGAAGCCCTGGTGCCGCTGCAGTTATTTAAACCGGCAATCAGATGAGTAATCGGAAAACTATGTTTTTAATGAATTGTGTATGGGCACTTTTAGAAATATTATAGTTGCAATAAGGAAAAAGGTTATTTATGCCTATTTTAAATTTAAGAAGTACCAGCTGCTTACACCAGAAGAGACGATACGTTCTCTCGAACCCTGTTGTATAGGAACGGTTCCGGGATCTGCAGTAGCACTGCCTGAAATTCCGTATCAGAATAATCTGCAGGAAGTTTTCTTTGAGGCCTATACTTTTAAATCAGAAAGGGTATATGTTTGGGAATGTGACTTTCAAAATGGCTTTATATCAAAACATGGATCTGTTGTCATCAATAATAAAGTACTTTGCACCGACTGGGATCACAGGGGGTTTGAGCACCGGTTTTGGAAGAGAGATAAGCGCCCTTTAAAATTTGTGAAGAAGCTTATTCCACTGTTAAGCCATCACCAGGATCTGACAAGTCCATCTGTTTTAACCGGCTATTACGATTTTGTGCTGATGGTAGCAGCAAAACTCAGCAGGATCAAAGACGCCCTGGGAAGCGAGGATGTGCGGGATATAGCTATAGCTTACCACCCCTTTGGAGGACACTACGAAAAAGAATATCTCGAACTGCTTGGTTTTAAAGCAGAGAATTATATTGATACCCGTGCCTATAAACTTTCAGCTGATAAGGTGATCTTTGGAAACGCCGGTTCCTGGAAGCCGAGCGTCGAAGAAATTAAGTCTTTGAAAAAAAATATAGAACAACGGTTGAATATTTCACCGCTAACTCCTTCAGCCGGTAACCGCATTTATATAAGCAGGAACAGCAGAAGGAAAATTGAAAACGAAAACGAGCTGATTGAATTGCTGAAGGAATTTG
>JBQGCI010000575.1:0-4654 GCA_052038405.1 Acinetobacter pittii | reverse complement strand
TACCTTTCAACGGGGCGCCCCATAATCCCGGGATCATGTATACAGCAAAGACCAAGGAAGTGGCCGCAAAAAGCAGCCTGGGTACCGAAAGGTAAGGTATACCAAAATCATTTTTGGGCAATTCATCATCATGATGAAATTTCAGTTTACCGAGCAGGTAAATACCCAATAAAATAAAGATCACGATCCAGGTGGCAATAAATATTTCGCGGTCCAGTAATCTCCAACCTCTTGCCAGGTCTGCATTAGAGAGAAACTTCAACGCCAGGGCCAGTTCAATAAAACCCAATGTAACCTTCATGGTATTCATCCAACCACCTGGTTTGCTTAAGCTGTTTAACCAGGAGGGAAAAAAAGCAAACAGGGCAAAGGGAATCGAAAGCGCCAGCGAGAAGCCAAAAAATCCAACCAGGGGACCCGCATATCCCCCCTTGAAAATCACAGGCAATAAAAGGCCCAGTATAGGACCGGTGCAGCTAAAGGAAACCACCACCAGCACCAGCGCCATAAAAAATATACCCAAAAAGCTCGATGCATTAGCTTTGGAGTCGGCCTTATTAGACCAGGAAGCAGGCAGGGTTATTTCGAAGGCACCTAAAAAAGAAATACCAAATATAATGAAGACCAGGAAAATAAACAGGTTAAAGATCCAGTTGGTGGAAATATCATTTAAAGCGGTAGGCCCCCAGATCAGCGTTATCAGAAATCCAATAAACGTAAAAATAAATATGATAGACAAGGAGTAAATAACCGCATTCTTTCTTCCTTCCAGTTTTGTTTTACTACGCTTGGTAAAGAAGGAAACCGTTACCGGTATCATCGAGTATACACAAGGTGTTAGCAATGCAAGTAATCCGCCACCGAAGGCTGTCAGAAAGATCCACAACAAAGACCGGTCTGCTATATCCGTATTGCCTGACACATCGGCGGCCGCTTGTGTGTAAAATTTGCCGGTCTCTTCTCCCGGTAAATAGGCTTCCCCTTTTTTGTACAGGTAGTTAACCTGCACCTTGCTTAACAAACTATCTGTTGCGGCCAGACTGACTTTTTGCTGCCAGCTTACAGAGTCCGTATAAAAATAAACATTGGCGCTGACCGAACTGTCATACGCTGATTGCTTTGTACCTTTTTCGACCATTGTCCCTGAATAAATTTTTTTCATCGCCGAATCAAAAAGCACAGCAGAATACAATACGTCTGCCTCACCCTGCTGCAGTGCATAGAGTTTTAAGCCAGGTGCAATGCGGGCTGTAACAGAAAGCAAAACTTCCTTATCGTTAATTCTTTCTGATTGATACTTAAACCGTATATCAGTGGTATCGGCTGCAGCTGCCGTTAAAGCAAAGCATTGTAAACCTATAAAGAGAAATGTCCATAATCCTTTTTTCATAAACTGGTTCTATTGTATTGCTATAGAAAATTTTTGATTGGCCGGTGGAAGACATTCCCTGTCATTACAGGTCATGTAATCGATGCTGCCCGTGATGTTTGTTTTTACTTTTCCTTTCAATTTTACCACCTGTACAAAGTCTACCTTATTGGAATATTGCTTCACGTCCACACCGAATATGGCTTCGTGTTTTTTTTCCAGCTTTCCCACTTCTGTTGCGGCACCCTCAATGGTTACCAGGGGATTAGATGCAAACTTAATCCTGGTGGCAACCGGGCCGCCATCGGGTGTTGTTTGAGAATAAATATGCCACCCGCCTTCCAGGTTGGTTGTTAAGTGAATTTCATAGGTCGTTGCGTTGATCTTCTTCGACGTAAAACTCCACTTTGCTGGCTGTTTTATCTGTGAAAAACCAATTGTGGCACTCATAATAACCACCATCGTCAATAGGAACTGTTTCATAACCTTAGATTTTAAAATGATAGATTGGAAAGATCAGTAGCTGGTATCAAAGACCAATCAAAGATCACAAATACATTTTTCATACTAATTAATAAGATAAATGCCGGATTTTTGTATATTATTTAATCATTTATCCGGAAAAATGATCAAATTTGCTTAGAGAATCAGGCAGTCTCCGCAATTTTTCCGGTGCTCCTTAAAATAATTACCTAACATGTTTGAAATTGATGAACTCGATAAACAGATCCTAAGACTTTTACAGGTGGATGCTTCCGTAACCAACAGGGAGATTGCCCAAACCCTGCGACGGTCTATCACTACCATTCATGACCGCATCAGCCGGCTGAAGGAGGAAGGTATTATCCTGCGTTCCGTAGCCATCCTCGATCGCAAAAAGGTGGGGAAAGGGCTTTTGACATTCAGTCATGTATTGCTCAATCAACACACCATTGAAGTGTTGGAACAATTTGAAAAGTCGGTAAAAAAGTTCCCCGAGGTATTAGAATGTTTCCAGATGACCGGATCTTTCGATTTCCTGTTGCGGGTATCTACCAGGGATATGGAAGAATACCATCATTTTTACCGGTATAAACTTGCCAAACTCCCCAATATCACTACCGTAAACAGCTACTTTGCATTATCGGAAACCAAAAGTGTTACGGCCTATCCTATATAAGCATTGTTAACTGTTAACCTATTACATCTATAAAAGCCAGCAGTTGCTGAATGGTTAGGGCGATAGTAGTTGTGTGACTGAACCTGGCAATGTTGATACCCACCAGCTTGCCCGCTGTATCGTATAAGGGGCTACCGCATTCATAAGAACGTACTCTGGCATCATGCAGGATGACATGCTGAAAACCATCACGTCTCAGGGATTTGCCACCCTCGAAACGGTTCACAGGATGAGGCGGTTCCCGCAGGATACGGGGCACAAGAGTCAACGCAAAATCCATTGTGTCCTGTTCTCTTCTTATGGAGAAAAGCACTGTATCTCCCGGGTAATATTTCATCATTTCGGTATTGAAGCCTTTAGCACCCTTTACTGGTACCTGATTAATACGAAGCACACAATCGCCTTTTTTTAAACCTGCTTTTTCAGCAACGCCCCCTGAATCTGTTTGGGTAATCGTAGGACAGCCGTTCTGCTCCTGCAAGCCGGCATTAAATCCGCCTGAACTAAACCGGTTGGGCAACTCATTTATTATTAACCCGGCAACACTGTTTTTGGTTATGCCATCCGGCAATAATGTGTACAAAAAGCGGCCCTTTAATTCGCTCTCTCCTGCTGCCAACGGCTTTAGGCTTTTTGCAATAAGGGGCTGCGAAAGCAGATGAGATATACTAAGGGCCACTAAATCTGTTGACCGGTCGCGCTTAAGTATTTCCAGTAAAACGCTCTGGCCGCCGAGGTTTATAAACGCCGAATCCCCAACTTCACTACTCTTACTAACAATCACCTGCCGTCCATTCTTCAATTGAAAAACGGTCCCCAGTATGGAGTCCTTTAAGCTATAGATTTTTACAACACCTTCAGGCTTTTTCGGCACTACTGCCAGAACAGCCGTTTTCTTGGTTTCCTGTTCAGACATGATCGCAGGCGCGGTCTTACCGGAGATGAAGGCATCCTGTTTTTCAGGAAGGCTATCATAGTTCCTGCTAACCTGTAATGAGGTGAAGTATTTCCGGTAGATATCAACCGGCACTTCATAATTGGCTCCCTCCGGTTTATCGATGCGAGAATGCAGTCCAATTATTTTACCCTGTTCGTCAAACAAAGGTCCGCCCGAATCGCCGGTTTCCATAATGCAGGAACTTTCAACAAAGCCCCACTCATTTAAACGGTTGGTAATACTCCCCTGTCTTAGCATGGGTTCAAGCAGGTTTTGACTTTCAGGATAGGATATCCCAAAGCAAAATTGCCCTGCAGTAAGAGCAGCGCTGCTTCCCATTTCAGCAAAGGGCCATGGGCCCGGCTCTATGATCTTCATCATGGCTACATCCGGTCGTAAAGTTTGGCGGTCGGTAGCAATACGTCCCAATGCCCTTGCAATCGTCAACTTTCCGTCTGGGAAACTGATGCGGTATAGGTGCCCGGGCTTTACGGCATGGGCTACTGTTAGCAGTATTCCATCTGCCGTTACCACAACGGCACTAAATTGTGCGCTATTCTGTGCGCCGGTTACAGAGTCTATTCCGTAAGCCCTCACCGATGCGAGGTAGGCCTTACGGTAAGCCTGTTTTAATTGCTGCTCTATAAGTGTGCTATTATTTTGCGCCTGGCAGATAAATGGCAACAAGAGCAGGCTCCATATAATTTTTATGTAACGCATACGAATATTTAAGTGTATAAATAATCATGGGCCAGTAAAAACCGGCCCATGAAAAAAGTACTCCTATTTAAATCATCTTTATCCTTTTTTTGCCCTTTCGATCATCTGGGTTAACTCCATCAAAATATAATCGGGGTAAGGAGAAGAACCTGTCAGGAAGAAGCGGGTTTTTCCTTTCTTATCGATCACAAATTTTGCCGGAATGCCTTTGATACCAAACTTAGGGGCGATTTCTTCATCATTTTTCTTATCATCAAACAATACATTAAACGTGTATTTATTTTTATCGATAAATTCATTTACTTTTTTCTCGTAGTCGTCATCGCGCTCCCAGGTATCAATAAATAAGAATATTACATCAGGATCTTGCTCATATTTTGTAACCGCCTTCTTCATGCCGGGAAATGAACGGATACAAGGCCCGCACCAGGTTGCCCAGAAATCGAGCACCACTACTTTCCCTAACAGG
>JBQGCI010000574.1:0-2742 GCA_052038405.1 Acinetobacter pittii | reverse complement strand
AGTTTTACTTTTGCGATTTCCTCGTTCGTACCGGCGTACCATCCATCTTTACGATTTTAGGTGTAAAGCGGCCAACAATATCTACCAGTGCGCTTTGTCCCTTCATCACTTCTTCAATATTCTTGTAGGCGAATGGTGCTTCGTCTAAACCGCCGCCTAGCAAGGTAACGTTGTGCTTCACCAATTCATCTCTTAGCTGTTTTTCGGTGATGCTTTGCATGGCTTTGGTACGGCTCAGCTTTCTGCCGGCGCCATGTGAAGCCGAGTAGATAGATGCTGCTTCCCCTTTACCTTTTACAATAAAGCCTGGCGCCGTCATACTACCCGGTATAATACCCAATACATTTTTCCCTGCAGGTGTAGCCCCTTTGCGGTGAACAATCACTTCTTTTCCATCCAGTATTTCTGTCCAGGCAAAATTGTGGTGGTTTTCCACCCGCTTTAAGGGCTTACGACCCAATTGGCGTGCTATTTTATCGTGGATGATATGGTGACAGGCAGATGCATAGTCTCCTGCCAGGTTCATGGCCAGCCAGTACTCCTGTCCCTCAGCTTCAGCCATATCCAGCCAGGCCAGGTTTTTTGCTTCCTGCGGAAGCCTTCTTTTACTAATGGCTATTTTAGTATAGTGATTGGCAATATTAGCGCCCAGGCCTCTTGATCCCGAGTGCGACAATAATCCCAGGTATCTACCCGCAGGTAATTGCAGGGTGTCATCAGTCTCTGTAATGCTCACTTCTCCAAATTCGACGAAATGGTTTCCGCTACCACTGCTGCCCAACTGTTTCCAGGCACGGCCATGTAACTGCTTGAGTAGCGGTAATAAGCCAAAGGCTTCGTGATCCATCACCTCATGGTCGGCCGCCTGTTTGAACTGGGCGCCACTTCCAAATAGAGTAGCTTCATTAATTTCCCTGGCGAAATACTGCCCGCGTTGTACCAGCTCCTGTGGGTTGATGTCAAAAACGCTCAGGCACATGCGACAGCCGATATCTACGCCAACACCATAAGGGATCACAGCGTTTTCGGTTGCCAGTACACCACCAATCGGCAGTCCATAGCCGTGATGGGCGTCAGGCATTAGTGCGCCCGCTACGGCAACAGGGAGTTTAGCAGCCGTGTACATCTGGTGCATCGCGCCTTCTTCAATATGCTCCTGCCCGAAAATATTAAATGGGATGCCTGTTTGATTCATTGAAATGCTATTTTGCTCCGATACATCAGGCTGAGTCAACAGTTGCTTTGCAATGGGGCCCAGCACTTCATCAGCGCCATAATCCTGCGGAGCAGCAAGAACTTTAGTTAAAACCGATAGTGCTGTTTCCTTGCTGTCATGTTTGTAGGCTTTTTGCATAATATTCATAGCCATTGAAATAACAGGTCCTTCAGGATAGCCGATATTTCTTAATTCCTTTCCGGTTAAGCTTAATTTGCTCATAGTATATTTTTTTAGCGGATCATCGCCCCGCTCTTTGATAATGTAAAATTGAAGTATAGCTGTGCAATATTTTTGCACAGTACAAAATTTTTGTAGTTGGCGGTTGTTAGCGAACCTGCCGGCGTTGTTCGGTATGTAATCATAGTACACGCTTAGCGTAGGTTAATACGGTGTCGGCAATTAGGTAACCCTCCCAGGAGGATTATATTTTCAGATGGTGTGATGTTGATGAGCTGAATTTCTATGCCATTTGCCTGGGCTGGTTATATCATAAGTGCCGCCCGGAACATTTTCTTCCCGCATGTCCCCATAACACCAGTAGCAGGTTGTTGTTCCCGGAAAGCAGCAGGCATCTTCTTTCCGCGATTGCTATAATCCCCGATATTGGCGTCCGGCGGCGCTTCATTGTTTAAACCCCGGTGGGGAACGGAGTGAGCAATTTTTTTAAAGCGTTGTATCCACGCCGGTCCGGCAAAGGCAACCGGCTGTGGTAACAATTCCTCTGGAGGAAGTGGAATGACCATTTCGGTAGCCACCTGGTGGCGTAAGCGGGCTTCATGAAACAGGATGTCACCTCCATGCGCCCCCCGCCATCCTTCAAATTTAGGTGAACCGGCTTTTGATTTTTTGACTGGCTTCAGTAATAGCTATTTGAACGGGCTTTCTTTCGATGGCGGCAACCGGGGTGTTTTCCTGTCAGGCGATCGATCATGTGTCCCGGAAAAATTAAGTATTCATTTCCGGTGTGTTAAATTTCAAAATGATATCCTTCTTTGATCAGTTCATTATATCGTTTTTGATTAAAGCGGTATATCATGCTGGGGCGCCCTCTTCCTTCAGATTTGGCCAGCTCGCCGGTTTCTTCCAGAAAACCGTAGGACAGTATTTTCTTGCTAAAATTCCGGCGATTCAGTTCTTTGTCCAATAAAGCGGTATAAAGTTTCTCCAGGTCGGAAAACGGGAACTTTTTATCTAATAGTTCAAACCCTATTGGCTGATACCTCACTTTCATTTTGAGCCGTTCAATGGCCAGTTGAACGATCTTGTTGTGATCAAACGCAAGGGTCGGTAACTTTTTTATGGGGAACCAGCGGGCATCTGAAGCATCGGTAGCGGCTTTTAGCTGCAAATAGGCGCTGCTTTTAACCAGTCCGAAGTAAGCAACGGAAACCACATGCTGGCGCGGATCACGGCCGGGATCGCCAAAAGTATACAATTGTTCCAGGTAGTTTACGTGGATACCGGTTTCCTCCTGCAACTCCCGTTCCACAGCCGTTTCCAGTTTTTCTTCAGGCAATACAAAT
>JBQGCI010000573.1:0-11108 GCA_052038405.1 Acinetobacter pittii | reverse complement strand
TGGTATCAGGTCGCGCATCGGGTATGGCTCAACAGTAGTAAGCTGCTATATCATGGGTAGCGATTACTACGAAACTATCGACGATATCAACAACGACCAGAATAAAGGGCTCCCCCCGATTGGCATTGGTAAACGTTGCTACCTCCGCAATTGTATTATTGATAAGAACTGCCGGATAGGAGACGATGTACGTTTGAACGGCGGCCCGCACCTCGCGAATACCGAAACAGAACTGTACACCGTAAAAGACGGCATTGTTGTAACCCGGAAAGGAGCTGTATTTCCCAATGGTTATGTAATTTAAAAATGGAAACCTTCCGCCGGGCGGAGGGTTTTTTTATGGATTGTTTTTAATGTGTACTAAATACATAATGCCTATATTTGTATTATAAAACGATTGCAATGTCTTTAACACAAGAATGGATTCCGGCGCAGAAGCCCCGTTTGTCCCTGGCCCGGATCATTAATATGAGCATGGGCTTTTTAGGGATACAAATGGCGTTTGGTTTGCAGAACGGTAATGCCAGCCGTATACTCGCCAACTTTGGTGCTGATGTACACCAGCTTTCCTGGTTCTGGCTGGTAGCCCCTCTAACCGGATTAATTGTGCAGCCGGTTATCGGTCATATGGGGGATAATACCTGGGGAGCGATGGGACGGCGTAAACCTTATTTTTTAATAGGGGCCATTCTTTGTGCCCTGGGACTGGTCTTTCTGCCTAACTCTGCCAGTGTTACCCATTTTTTAGCAGCCAATGTATTGCTGCTGGCTGTAGCATTCCTTACATTAATGGATGCATCCGTGAATATTTCCATGGAGCCGTTCCGGGCATTGGTAGGCGATATGCTTCCCAAAGAACAGGGTACGGTGGGTTTTAGTGTGCAAACCATACTAATTGGTATTGGCGCTGTTATCGGGTCTTCATTACCGGCGCTACTTACCTGGATGGGTGTGTCGAACCTTGCCCCGGCCGGGTTTGTAGCGCCTAATGTTATTTATGCGTTTTATGCGGGAGCCGTCATTTTACTGGCTACTATTTTATATACCATTGCTACTACGAAAGAATATACGCCTGCCGAGTTAAGTGCCTTTGCGGGTGAGGCGCATAACGCCGAAAGCAAAGCCGGTTTCTCCGATATGTTGAAGGATATGGCGAACATACCTGCGAATATGAAGAAGTTGGGTGTGGTGCAGTTCTTTTCCTGGTTTGCCCTGTTTTCTATGTGGGTATTTACAACCAGCGCTATTGCTACGCATCATTTCGGACTACAGCCGGATGATACGCATTCAGCTGCTTTCAACAAAGCCGGAGACTTTACCGGATCCTTATTTGGCTGGTATAATTTTTTCGCCATTCCGTTTGCTTTTGTATTAATACCCCTTGCAGCTAAGATCGGTAAAAAGCAAACCCATGCTTTAGCTCTGACTAGCGGCGGATTAGGATTGATCTCGCTTTTTTTTATTAAAGATACCAGCCTGCTGTGGATCAGCATGCTGGGCTTTGGTTTTGCCTGGGCCAGCATACTGGCCATGCCTTATGCGATGTTGATCGAAAGTATTCCTCAACGTAAGATGGGTATATACATGGGTATTTTTAACTTCTTTATTGTAATACCTCAAATCATTAACGGGTTGATCGGTGGCCCTATCGTAAGCAAGCTATTTCATAGTCATGCTATATATTACCTGTTAGTGGCTGGTGTGTTGATGCTGATAGGGGCGGTATATGTATTGTTTATAAAGTTATCAGATAAATAAGTTGTCAATTAAAATAAAACGCATGATGAACAGGTTGGTTTTAATGATGGTATTATTTTGCTGGAACAACTGGGTACAGGCGCAGCAGGTAGCCGTTTATCCCACCCATTGGTGGACCGGCATGAAGTGGAGTAAACTGCAGTTGATGGTAAGGGGAGACAAGGTAGCTGCTACGGTACCTATGGTTAAAATGAAGCCTGAAGGCATGGAACTGGCGCCGGGCGTACATTTGAAACAGATTAACCGAGTGACAAATCCTAACTATATTTTCTATAACCTCGAGATTGGGGCCAACGCGCAACCGGGCTGGATCACTTTGCCTTTTATAGGCAAAAAGGGCCTGAAGTATGAGCTGAAGCCGCGCCGTACAGGCAATGGTACTGCTTATGCAAAAGGGGTGACTTCGGAAGACCTGATGTACCTGATCATGCCCGACCGCTTCAGCAATGGTGATGAAAGCAACGACAGGGTAAAAGGAATGCGGGATCAAAGCCTGAGAAGAGATACGGTGTTCAACCGGCATGGCGGTGATTTGAAGGGGGTGCAAAATCACCTGGATTACCTGCAGGACCTGGGCGTTACAACGATCTGGCTGAACCCGGTTATTGAGAATGATATGCCCGAGCGAACCGAGCATGGTTATGCTTTTACCGATCATTATAAGATAGAAAGAAGGATAGGGGGAGAGCAGGCTTATCACGAACTGGTAAACGCAGCACATGCGAAGGGCATGAAAATAATCCAGGATGCGGTGTATAATCATATAGGAACGGAGCATTTTTTATTTAAAGATCAGCCGGATAGCAGCTGGTTCCATCGCTGGCCAAAATTTACGCAAACCAGTTATAAAGACCAGGTAGTATTTGATCCCTATGCCTCGGTTGCGGATAAAAAAATAATGTCTGACGGATGGTTTGTCCCCTCTATGCCCGACTGGGACCAAAGCAACGAAATGGTGCAGGACTTCCTGATACAACATGCCATCTGGACTGTGGAAACGTTCGGTATTGATGGCTGGCGTGTTGACACGTATGCCTATAATGATCTGCCTTTTATGAACCGTTGTAACCAGGCTTTATACGACGATTTTCCCAGGCTAACCATATTCGGAGAAACCTGGGTGCATGGCGTGCCGAACCAAAGTTATTTTTGTGAAAATAGTTACGAAGTGCCATTTAAGAGCAATTTGCAGGCCACTACCGATTTTCAAACTTTGTTTTATGGCATACAACCGGCATTAACACAGCCCTTTGGTTGGACTGACGGGGTCAATAAATTGTATACAACCCTTGCCCAGGATTTTTTATACAAAGATCCGATGCGCCAGGTGATATTTTTAGACAACCACGATATCGCAAGGTTCTACAGCGTGGTGAATGAAGATACCGCAAAATACAAAGCTGCTTTTGCCTGGTTACTCACCTGCAGGGGCATACCGCAAATGTATTATGGCAATGAAATATTGATGGCAGGTACTACTTCGCCAAACGACGGTTATGTACGACTGGACTTCCCCGGAGGCTGGAAAAGTGATAAAGCAAATAAATTTATTGCTACCGGCAGAACTGCCAAAGAGAGTGCGCTGTTTGATTACATCAGGAAACTGGCCCGTTTCAGGAAAAATTCATCGGCTATTAAAACCGGTAAACTAATGCAGTTTGTTCCTTACGATGGCGTGTATGTTTATTTCAGGTATGATGCCCAACAAAGTGTGATGTGTATTATGAATACCAATGACAAGCCTTTTATTCTTGGCCTGAGCCGCTTTGCAGAAAGACTGGATGGCTTTGCAACGGGCAGGGATGTGGTTACAGATATGAAGATTTTGCTAAAGGATTCTGTTGCTCTCCGGCCTATGTCCAACCTGGTATTGGAGCTGAAGCCGTAAAAGTCTAAAAATGAAAAGATCCTCTATTGGATCGCCATTTTATTAAAACAGAACAGCATCTAAAACATAGGGGAGTTAAATAACGATGCTGTGGCACTATACTTTTAATGTGCATTCACTTAATGATCCTTAATACCTTTGTGTTTAAAAGATAAATACGACTACAAAGTTGGTCACCAAAAGGCTTCCCGTGTAGAGCAGCCTTTTGGTAACTATCTATTATTGACTATTGAGGAAACTGGCTCATGTCCATATAAGTGATTTCCCAGTTATGCCCATCAGGGTCTTCAAAGCAACGCTGCTGCATAAAGCCATAATCTTTGGGTTCAGCGTATTCATTGCCACCTGCAGCAATGGCTTTATTTACAATCCCGTTTAATGCATCAGGGCTTGCAACAGAAAGCGCATTCAAAACCGCCACTGTTTTCTTTGTATCCGCAATTTCTTTGGAGGTGAAATCGCTGAAGCGCCCATGTGTTAGAAGCATTACAAAAATCGTATCGCTTACCACCATGCAAGCCGCTTTATCGTCAGTAAACTGCGGATTGTTGGTAAACCCGATGGAGGTATAAAAGCGCATCGATTGCTGAAGATCTTTTACGGGCAGATTGATAAAAATTTGCTGGTTCATAATGATTGTTTTAATGATTGATTGTTGATACAAATGTACTGAGGCCATCATTCCCGGGTGAGGTGTAAATAAGTCAATGACAGGGCATTTTACGGCAGGCTGAAACGCATCGCCTGTACCGGCTATCTGCCCCACAAAAAAAACGCAACCCTGAAGGGCTGCGCTTACTTATTTCACTTAATTAAAGAATAGGTTTAATCCACTCCTACGGGAACTGTCTGCACCATTTTTTTAGCCACCGGTTTTTCACGGTAGATAGCAGGCGACCATTTCTGCATTTTTTCCATTT
This sequence comes from Acinetobacter pittii, assembly GCA_052038405.1. Lineage (GTDB taxonomy): Bacteria > Bacteroidota > Bacteroidia > Chitinophagales > Chitinophagaceae > Niabella. The sequence continues at coordinate 6,542 of JBQGCI010000573.1, read as the reverse complement.
GTTCTATCAGTACGGTATTAAAATAGGTATCTACGCCTTTCAATACTTTGAAGTTAACGGCTGTTCCGTCTTTGTCTACAATAAATTCCACCTGCGCATAAACGCGGCTGACGCTATCAGGGAAAGCTTTTATCATATCCTTTCCAACCTGTTTTAAGAAGGCCGCATAGGCATCCGCGCCTCCGGGATATTCAGGCCATTTGGCAACTGCATCCGCCACAAAATCTATACTACGTACCGTTGGCTTATGATCACTCACAGGCCGTAGTTTAGGCTGGAACTTAGGTACTTTAGGCAAGGCATTGCTCACTACATACCTTCCGTCGTCTTTGATCATTACAACCGGGATCTGTTTGTACTTTTCAAAATAATCGTAAGCATCTTCAAGGGGGTCTGAAAAATCTTTCAGTTGTTTGTTGTCCTTCGTAAGCTTGCCCAAGTATTCGTAGCTTTTCTTTACATCGTATTTAATGGGGAAGATATGCACGGGTATAAAGTCAAGGCCAACTGATTTGCTGCTGGCCGTTAATACGTAGAGCTCATCAATCTGGTCGTCTTTAATAGGAATGCAACCTACTGTGGCACAGCCTCCGTGAATATAAATATCGCCGCCGGGTTTTACAGGGTCGCTCAATATCCTGTCTGAAGCGTTGGGATAGTTAAGTCCTAATGACAAATAGTATGCACTGTTAGGATTGAACTCGTTAATATGGTAAAACCCTTCGGGAACCTGGTAGTCACCCTCAAATCTCTTGGGCCCCAGCGTTCCCACCAATGCACAAACCTTATAAATTTTCAGCAATTTATAGGGTTCGGTAACGGTGTTCTTTACCCATACTTCCAGCTGGCTGTCGTATTTAAACGAGCGGATATACATGTAACGCGCCGGCCATTTAAGGTTCTTAGCTTCAAATAAGGCCTTTAAATTAGCCTCTTTGCGCGCAAAAGACTCGCGCGGACGCTGAAAACCCATTTGATAAGTGACAAAAGAAGAAATGGCTGTATTACTGAAAGACGACGCCGAGGTTTGCGCCTGTATTGGTAAACTGCCGAGTAAAATAAGGATAATCCCAAAAATATTTTTCATCATCTCAGATAAATTGCCTGTTTAATCGCTTATCAAAACATCCCGGGAGGTAGAAAATGCATATGGTGACGAGGTCATGAACAATTGAAAGTCAATGTTGAATCATGATACCAGCCAAGCCGCGCTGCCTGGAGACGCTTTGAACTACCGTCTGCAAATTTAACAGTTACACCGCAAATTTTACATAAGTAAATGTTATAAATGGCACTCTGACAAACCCCTCACGTACCTATCTTTGCGGCATGCAAAAAATAGGAATTCTCGGCGGAGGACAATTAGGCAGGATGCTTTTACAAGCCGCAGCTAATTACCCCGTTACTACTTACGTGCTCGAAAATGATGCGCACAGCCCTGCAGCTCATTTGTGCCATTATTTTATCCAGGGGGATATAAAAAACTTTGATGATGTATACAATTTTGGCAAAGAGCTGGATGCCATTACTATAGAAATAGAAAATGTAAACATTGACGCGCTCGAAAAGCTGGAGCAGGAGGGAAAGGCTGTTTTCCCTAAACCCGCTGTGTTAAAGATCATTTGTAATAAGGCTGCTCAAAAGAATTACTACGCCGAACACAAAATTCCTACGGCTCCTTATATGTTGACACATAATATTGACGACCTGGCGCAGCACCTGGAGTTTTTACCTGCCGTGCATAAACTGGCTGAAGGCGGGTACGATGGAAAAGGGGTGCAGGTGCTCCATGAAGCAGGTGATATCACCAAAGGCTTTGATGCTTTAAGTGTTTTGGAAAAGAAAGTAGATATTGCAAAAGAAATAGCTATGATGATCGCTGTAGGTACCGATGGTAAGATGGCGTTGTATCCCGCAGTGGAAATGGTATTTGATACCAGCCTGAACCTGCTGGCTTTCCAGCTTTGCCCTGCCGAAATTTCAAAAGAAATATATTACAAGGCGGAAGCTATTGCGCTGGCATCTGTGAAGAACCTGGACTCTCCGGGCATTTTCGCAGTTGAAATGTTTGTAACACCCGAGGGAGATGTTTTGGTGAATGAAATGGCGCCCAGGGTGCATAATAGCGGGCATCATACCATTGAGGCGCATTATAGCTCCCAGTTCGATATGGTTTGGCGTATTATGTTGCAGTACCCCTTAGGCAGTACAGAAGCGATCCAGTCTTCGCTAATGCAAAATATTATAGGAGCTGAAAGCCACAGCGGTCCTGCTCACTATGAAGGATTGGAAGAAATGTTGAAAATTGAAAATGCATTTTTTCATATCTATGGCAAAGCTGAAACGAAGCCTGGCCGTAAAATGGGGCATGTAACCATTGTAAGTAATGAAAAGGCAGATCTGCTGCATAAAGCCAATAGGATCAAGCATAATTTATCGGTGATTAGCAAGAAGGAGTGAGTAGCAAATGGTGAATAGGGAATAGGGAAATGGGTGTAATTGGTAAATAGGAGCTATGAATTAGTTTTTGAGATGAATCATGTTCAATATTCGTTTAAAGCTGGTTCATAAAGAGGCATCGCTGGCTGTTGCTGCCAATGGTGACTTCCTGGAGTTATGGTTTACTGTATTCCAGCCAAAGCAACTGTTGATAACTATTCAATAAAGCTTTCACTGATTTTGAGCGCGATAGGGCTCTACCTTTTTGCAATAACCAATAAAAAGACGGAGTGTGTTATGGTTGGTGCTACGCGGCACCTGAATTTGTGAAGCGGGCATAGAAGGAAAAATTGATTTCACCCGGTGTGCCAAATCATGCCAAGGATCCATGTAAACTCCGGATGTAAATTCCTGGTGTTTGCTTATGCATCGGGAATTGGAAGCCATAGCCGTTCAGTTTCCCGCCAATTGGTATCATTTTCCTTTACGGAATGCCACGCCCGCCTGAGCGCCAGACAGGATGGAATTTTAAAAAACCGCCGGCTGGATGCCGGATAGCTCTTATCGGGACCGGTCGTTTTCTCTATCATTAAGAACGAATGGAAGACCTGTAAAGCGCTTCGGTACAAAATAGGTCAGATACCTGGCCGGATTGAGTAGTGAATTGAAAACTAAACTTCAACACGTAGATTATTTTGAATGTTTCAAGCTGGGTGAGTGCCGGGAACGTTCCACTAAAAAATACTAATTTAAGCAGGATTTTTTATTTTTTGGCGTCTTATGTTGATTAGGTGCTTAATTTTAAGTTATAACGATTTTTGATGATCTCTAAATATGTTCGCCAAACTATAATCAGTGCAACGATCGCCTGTCTTTTTGCTGCATGTGGTTCTAAAAAGCAAGAGGCAAAATCAAAGCCCTCCCAACGTACTGCTCCCAGGCTGGCAGCTTATATTGTTTCTACCCAGTCTTTTGCGGACGTGATAGAAGTACCCGGCTCTATTGTCGCCAATGAGGTTACTGAAGTACGGCCCGAATTATCGGGTCGCATTGTACAATTATATATTGCTGAAGGCAGGTCTGTGGGCAAGGGGGCATTGCTGGCAAAAATATATGATGGCGACCTGCAGGCCCAGTTAAAAAAATTGCAGTCTCAGTTGGCTATTGCCCAAACCAATGAGAACAGGGCTTCCCGTTTACTCGACATACAGGGCATCAGCCGTAATGATTATGATATCACCCTGCTGAACCTGAATAATATCCGTGCCGATATCGACCTGGTCAAGACACAGATCTATCGAACGGAAATCCGCGCTCCTTTCAGCGGTAAACTCGGGCTTAGAAACGTAAGTCCGGGTGCCTATGTATCGCCCGCCGATGTTATCGCCACCATCAACCAGGTAAGTGATCTGAAGCTCGATTTTTCTATTCCCGAAAAATATGTTGGTAATATCGAAAACGGTCAGCTGGTTGATTTCACCGTGCAGGGGAGTGATAAAGCCTATACGGCGCGGGTTTACGCCACCGAATCGAATGTGGGTATTACCAACCGGAGCTTATTAGTAAGGGCCCGGGTAAATGGAGCCACCGCGGCATTGGTACCTGGTGCGTTCGCAAAAGTGAAATTGGGTTTTGCTGCCAACACAAATGCCATATTTGTTCCGTCGCAGTCGGTGGTACCTACCATCAAAGGCAAGCAGGTTATTTTATACCGGGATGGAAAAGCCGTGTTCAGCGATGTGGAAATCGGTGCCCGCGATTCTGCCCGGGTAGAAGTGACCCGCGGATTGAAAGTGGGCGATACCATATTAACAACAGGCATTATGACCACTAAGCCGGGCGCGAAGGTGGAGATTGGGGAAATAGTGAAGTGATGATGGGAGTGAATAGTTCATACTGAGTGGGAAATAGTTAGTGACGAGCATCCAGTATCTAGTATCCGGTATCTAATATCTAACATCTAAAGTTCAACGTCTACGAGTGAATATTTCTGAATTAAGTTTAAGAAGGCCGGTACTGGCGATAGTGATGAACGTGGTCATTATCGTATTTGGTGTTATTGCCTTTAAATTTTTGGGGGTTAGGGATTATCCTGCCATTGATCCGCCCAATATTGGTGTGCGTACCACCTATGCAGGTGCCAATGCAGATATTATAGAGTCGCAGATTACAGAGCCCCTGGAAGATGCCATTAACGGTATTCCGGGGATCCGCAATATTACGTCAAGCAGCAGTAACGGAAGCAGCAGTATTAACGTAGAATTTGATGTGGGTGTGGACCTGGAAGCGGCGGCGAATGATGTAAGAGATAAAGTGGCGGCAGCGCAAAGGCAATTACCACCCGACCTGGAAGCGCCATCATCGGTAAGCAAGGCAGATGCCAGTGCAGAACCCATTCTGTCGATGACGGTACAAAGTGATACTAAAAATCCGCTGGAGCTTACCGAGTATGCCAATAACATTTTAATAGACCGGTTGCAAACCATACCGGGTGTAAGTAGTATTGATACCTGGGGGGAAAAGAGGTTTGCTATGCGGCTTTGGCTGGATCCTAATAAAATGGCGGCTTTTGATATTACCCCGGAAGAAATTCAATCGGCCTTACAAAGAGAAAATATAGAACTGCCTTCGGGTAAATTGACCGGTGATAATACCGAACTGACCATTCGCACTTTCGGCCGCCTGGATACAGAGGAGGAGTTTGCTGATATCGTAGTGAAAAATGTAAACGGAAGCGATATACGTGTTAAAGACGTGGCAAATGTAGTGCTGGGGCCGGAAAATGAAGAGAGCGCTTTGAAAGAAAGTGCAGTACCGATGGTGGCATTAGCCATTGTTCCCCAGCCGGGAGCTAATTATGTCTCTATTTCAGACGAGTTTTATAAGCGCCTGGAGGATATTAAAAAAGAAGTGCCTGCTGACATCAAGCTTAATATAGCGTTGGATCAAACGGAATATATCAATAAATCAATTCTTGAGGTAGAAGAAACGCTGGTAATAGCGATCGGACTTGTAGTATTGATTGTATACCTGTTTTTCCGGGACTGGCTATTGTCTATTCGCCCGCTGATCGATATCCCTGTGTCTTTGATCGGGGCCTTCTTTATCATGTATATCATGGGATATACCATCAATGTACTGACGCTTCTGGCGATTGTGTTGGCAACCGGTCTGGTGGTAGACGATGGTATAGTAGTAACAGAGAATATCTTTAAGAAATTGGAGCAGGGCATGAGCAAGCGCAAAGCCGCACTGGAAGGGTCGAAAGAAATTTACTTTGCCGTTATTGCCACCTCCATTACGCTTGCGGTGGTATTTTTACCGATCGTGTTCCTGGAAGGATTTGTAGGTCGTTTATTCAGGGAGTTTGGTATTGTAGTGGCTGGCGCCGTATTAATATCAGCATTTGTATCGCTTACCTTAACACCGGTTCTCAACGTGTTTATTTCCAAAAAAGATGTACATAAGCATTCCTGGTTCTATCTGAAAACAGAACCTTTTTTTACGGGCATGGAAAGCCTGTATGAGCGTACCCTGAAAGCTTTTATGAAATTGCGCTGGATCGCCTGGGTAGTGATCGCAGCCTGTTTTGTGGTTATTTATTTACTGTTTACCAATATTCAATCGGAACTGGCCCCCATGGAAGACAAAAGCCAGTTCAGGTTGAGTTTAACGGCGCCCGAGGGAACTTCTTTCCTGGCCATGGACCAATACGTAAATAAGGTGTCGCAATTCCTGATTGATTCGGTGCCCGAACATGAGATTGTACTTTCGATAACCGGTTCGAGAATGAGTGGAGCAGCTAATAACGGTATGATCCGGGTAAGGTTGGTGAAGCCCGGTGAGCGGGACCGCTCGCAAAAGGAGATAGTGGAATATGTAAACAAACATGTTTCCAAATACACGGAGGCCAGGGCTTTTGCCAATCAGGACCAGACGATACAGGTGAACCGTCGTGGCGGTCAGGCAGTACAATTTGTATTGCAGAACAACGACTTTGATAAGCTTTCGGAAATATTGCCGCAGTTTTTAGATGAGGCGAATAAAAGCGATATCCTTACCCAGGTAGATGCAGATCTCAAATTTAATAAACCCGAGCTGCG
>JBQGCI010000572.1:0-7001 GCA_052038405.1 Acinetobacter pittii | reverse complement strand
GAGAAGTTTTTGTAAGAGGCGTTTGCCGTTTGCATGATCTGCATATCCGACTCGGGTGTCGCTCCAATCACCATTTGTGTACTCTGACCAGCGGGTACAAACCGGGGTATTTTTTTAATCAGCTTCTTATCGTCCCTGAATTGCGCAATTTGTTTTTGTACAAAGTTCAGTGGCTTTTGCACATCCAGATGACTTTTATCGGGAGCTACTAATTTCAACCCTTCTTCTGTGGGCATCTCCAGGTTGATGCTCATCCGGTCTACATATAAACCTGCTTCTTTAATCAGCTCCTCGCTTGCCTTCGGAATAGTTTTTAAATGAATATAGCCGTTATATTTTTCTTCAACACGAAGCTTTTTGACGACGCGCAGGAGGCGTTCCATGGTATAATCGGCATTCTTAAAAATGCCGGAACTTAAAAATAATCCTTCTATATAATTACGGCGGTAAAAGTTCATGGTCAGCTGCACCACTTCATCTACTGTAAAAGCAGCACGTTTAACATCGTTACTTTTCCTGGATACGCAAAATGCACAATCATAGATACAATGATTGGTTAGCAGAATTTTAAGCAATGACACGCAGCGCCCGTCTTCGGTATAGGTATGGCAAATGCCATTAGATGCATTACCGATGCCGCCTTCATTTTTACGTTTGCTGCCGCTGCTGCTGCAGCTCACGTCATATTTGGCGGCATCTGCTAAAATGTTTAATTTTTCGCGTAGTCTATCGTTCATATAAATTCCTCCATTAAATGGGCAGGACGTTTAATGAACGGAAAGACTATGCTATACGTTCAATTTTCCTTCAACGCCGTCACTATTATCGGTTGTTTGCCCTGTTACAGCTGCCCAGGCAAAACTGGCCAGTGTCACCAATTTTCCTGCTTTTGTGTCCCAATAATAGGTGTCACCGGGAGCTACTCTGATAATCGTGACGTTCGGATCGTCCTTTCCCTCTTCAAACCAGGCTTTAGCGATGGGAGACCATTTTTCTTCTATTGTTTCCCTGTCTGTGTAAATAAAAGCATCTCCAAAAACGGAAAGATATTCATGGTCGCTATTATTCATAAAAAATAATTGCACCCTTTTATCATCACCTATTTCAAAGTTTTTGTTACTGTCTGCACTGCTTATAAACCATAGATTACCATCTTCATCACACTCCTGTAAAGACATTGGCCTTGCCGCCAAAGGCAGTTCATCCAACTGCGTACAGAACATACAAACACGTGCTTTTTCCGAGAGTTCTTTTAATTTTTGAGCAGCTTCCTGCCGGGTAAGATTTTCAGTAGACATAAAGTTCAGTTTTATTGCCTATCCTATGCATAAAGCGCGCCAAACCAATTGTTTCAACTTTTTTTCTTAATGCCCGGTGTAAAATTACAAAATAAACTAAAAAACTTAGCACAAAGATACTATATTTTTTAGCTTTTGTTATATTCCTGAATTTTGTATCTTTAAAGAACCAATACTGCACCATGCTCTATCCGGATATTAACGCTGTAATTGCTGATCTTCAGTCAATAGTTAATCATTGTAAAAAAAATAACCTCAGAGCAGGTTATTTTGCGGCATTGTATTTACGCATGACACAGGCGGTACAAGAAGGCATTGTTAATGGTCTTTTTGAAGACGGGGCCCGTATGGAGCAGCTCGATATTCACTTCGCTTCGAGATACACTGATGCCTGGAAATGTTTCCTGGCCCGAAAGCCTTGTTCAACATCATGGCAATATACTTTTACCAGCAGTTCGAATACTGATAATATTGTATTGCAGCATTTATTACTGGGTATCAATACACATATTAACCTCGACCTGGCCATTTCAGCGGCCTCCATTGCACCCGGCGGTAAAATTCACGATCTTGAAAAAGACTTTAACGCCATCAACCGCATTATCGCAGGTCTTTTCGACGATGTGCAGGAATGTCTTTCCCGGGTATGGGCGCCTATGCGCTTCTTAGCCCGGGTTATAAATGGCCGGCATGAAGCCGTTTTAAATTTCAGCATCAACAAAGCCAGGGCTACCTCGTGGAGCAATGCCCTGTTGCTGGCCAATATGAAGGGCGTACAGCAGGAGCAGCATATTGCGGCAATGGACCACCTGGTGACAAAGCTTGGAAAGAAAATTGAACAGCCAGGTCCATGGGTTACCTATTTGCTAAAGCTGATCAGGAAAACAGAGTTTGATGTACCCGCCAGAACCATCGGATTGATCGAGTCCGTAGTAATTTTATAAGATATCAACTGCAGAGAAGGATGATGCAAAGATAACGCTGAGTAATAGCCTGATACATCTGCTGTATGTGCCATTCCAATTCTGTTTTAAATTACCTAAAGGTTTGACAGGAATCTCTCCGTAACTTTCGCGTCTCTTTTTTGCGGTTAATGTAACTAAGCCGGCAACGGATTTTCCCTTTCGTTCAGACATCCATCTACAGGCTTCTTAATATCCAATTCTCCGAAGAATGGATCAAAAAATGACGGATATCCCCACCCGCCCTATCGGAACATCGCGTTCAGGCAGCGAAAGGAAAAACATTAAAAATTGTTATTAATTTACAGCTTTCATTTCAAAACAGGCTCCTGCAGGTTTCGGCTTAAATATTGTAATATTCTTCACTGTTAAGATTACGCACATGAAAAAAAAGCAATATTTATGGATTGGGGCTGGAGTATTAGTTGCGGCAGGAGCTGCTGCTTACTTAGCAGGATGCAAAACCATTCCCAAAGGAATTAATGCTGTTAACGGTTTTCAGAAAGAGCGTTATTTAGGCAAATGGTATGAAATAGCCCGCTTTGATTTTCGCTTCGAAAGAAATATGAGCCGGGTTACTGCAGAATATAGCGCTAACAGCGATGGAACCATCCGGGTTAAGAATTCAGGCTACGACAACAAAAAATACAAACAAAAGGAATCAATTGGGAAAGCCAAATTTGTTAAAGATGAGGATATTGCTATGCTAAAAGTATCTTTTTTCGGTCCTTTTTATGCAGGCTATAACGTGATTGCCATTGATGATAATTATCAATATGCCTTGGTTTGCGGAAAAAACAGGGATTATTTATGGTTGTTATCGCGAGAGAAAACAATGCCCGACAGCATTAAAAACCAGTACCTTGATATTGCTAAAAATGCCGGGTTTGACATTTCTGAACTGTTATGGACACAGCAACCTTAAGTTAAGACAAATGAGGCATATCGATCCGGATCAATATGATCAGTTAACACCTGCTGAAGCAGTCGCTTTGCAGAAAGAACTGAGCGCTCACATCAATATTACAGCGCTGGATACACCTATCCGTTTGATCGGGGGGGCAGATATCTCTTTTAACAGGTTCGAGGAAACTGTTTATGCAGGCATCATTGTTTTAAAATACCCGGAAATGCTACAGGTTGACCGCGTATCAATAGCTGCTACCACCCGTTTTCCCTACATATCCGGTTTACTGGCCTTCAGGGAACTACCCGCCCTTTTAAAAGCCTGGAATCAGCTAACCAGGAAACCAGATGTAATGGTACTAGACGGGCAGGGCATTGCACATGGAAGACGACTGGGTATTGCTACTCATTTTGGCCTGATTACTGACACTCCTTCAATAGGATGCGCAAAAACCCGCCTTACAGGTACGTATATCGAGCCTGCCGATAGCCCTTTTGCGGAAAGCCCTTTACTTCACCGGCAGGAACGAATCGGAACGGTGCTTCGCACCAAATTAAAATGCAAACCGGTTTTTGTTTCACCGGGTCATAAGCTTAATATGGCGCAAAGCGTAGCTATTGTTAAAAATTGCACCCGCAAGCACAGAATTCCCGAACCTACGCGGCTCGCTCATTTATTAGTTAATGAGGCCAGAATTCAACATCAAGAAAATAATAATTCTCCTTTGTTTTAGAACTGCCGCGCATAAACCTGCTTTCAGCCCCTCCGTGCTACCCAGGCGTGTTGGTTTACTTTCGGGAAGCGCTGAAGAGCTTTACCTAAAAAAAAACGGCATTGAACTTTAAAAATACCCCATTCATCGAAAATCAACCTGACAGGCCAATACGGTGTTTTATTTTTACAATGGTTTAGAGGGCTAGAGTGGGCTACGGTGCTTTTCAAGGCAGGACGTTCGCCCCTCTTTTTTTTATACGGCTCTGGCGATCCGCTCCGTTGTTTTACTAAAACAGATCTTCCAAAATGGTTTGAGCGGCATGGAGTCCACACATTCCATGTACACCTCCACCGGGCGGGGTAGATGAAGAACAGATGTAAATCTGCTTATCCGATGTACGGTACGGGGTGAGGCTTAAACTGGGACGGGTATATAGCTGACGAATATCTATAATACCTCCGTTAATATCTCCGCCTATATAATTGGGATTATAAGCCTCCATCTGTTGCGCATTCATCGCATTTCTTGCAATGATCAGTTCTTTAAATCCGGGAGCAAAGCGTTCCACCTGTTTTTCAATTATATCAGTCATACCAGCAACCGAACCATTAGGAACATGGCAATAACCCCAGGCCGTGTGCTGCCCCTGGGGCGCTCTTGAGTTGTCAAACAAACTTTGCTGGGCTAACAGCACGAAAGGTTTATCAACAGCTTTTCCTGATGCAGCAGCGCTTTCGGACAAGGCAATTTCTTCGAATGTTGCACCCAGGTGAACGGTGGCCGCTTTCCTGGATGGTTCGGAAATAAAAGGGATGGGCCCATTCAAGGCCCAATCTATTTTAAACACGCCCATTCCGTAGCGATAACGCTGTAGCTGAGATTTGTAAGAAGAGGTAAAGCGATGACCGGCCATTTTTAACAGTTGAACCGGTGTCACATCTAATACCAGCGCTCTGGCCTCTGGCAGCTCGTCTACCGATTTTACCCATTGTCCTGTTTGAATGGTTCCACCCAGGTGCTTAAAGTAAGCCGCCAGTGCATTGGCTATAGATTGGGATCCGCCCTTAGCCATAGGCCAGCCTTTAATATGTGCAGCAGCTGAAAGCACCAGTCCTATCGCGGCAGTGCTGGCATTGGTAAGGGGTTGAATGGAATGCGCTGCCATACCCGCCCATAGTCCCTTTCCCTCTTTTGTTGAAAACCTTTTTGCTATAGCCGAAGCAGACCGCAGTGCTTTTAATCCAAATTTCGCCAATTTAAACGGATGATGCGGAAAACGCAAAGGACCCAGTATACTATCGATAATGAAAGGCCAGTCTTCTACCACAGGCCCGATCAAATCGGAATAAACCTGCCCGTCTTTACCCAAAGCCCTTGCTGTATCTTCCAGAGAGTTGGTTACGTAAGCGGCGCCTCCGTCATCGAAAGGATGAGCTGCCGCAATGTCGGGATGAACATACTGCAATCCGAAATCTGCCAAAGGAAGCGATGCGAGAAACGGTGAATGAATAGCCATGGGATGAATAGCGGAGCATACATCGTGCTGAAAGCCTGGCAGGGTTAATTCACTGGTTCGCAAACCGCCTCCCACCTGCTCATTACCTTCAATCAGCAATACTGAATGACCGCGCTGCTGCACGGTAATTGCTGCTGCCAGACCATTCGGACCGGACCCAACCACTATGACATCATATTTAACAGGCATAAGGTAGAAAATTAAAGGGATCACTAATTAAGTCGCCACTAGCAATACCTGTTGTATCAGGGGTTGTGAAATATTGATTAATGTGCTTTTTCTTTTTTGATGCTGGTTACTTTGTCACCCAGGTCCATTATAGACAGTTGGGGATACTCTTTCCGAATAATACTGGTTGCGATGGCAGAGCGGTAGCCCGACGCGCAATGCACTACTATTGGTTTGTCTCTGGGAATTTCTGCTAATCGCTGGTCCAGGTCTGGCAAAGGAATATTTACAGATGAGGCAATGATGGGGTCTTGTTCATATTCTTTTTTATTGCGAACATCAATAATGGTGTAATCATCCTTGTCACTCAAAGAAAAAGATTTACCATTTAGAAAAACAGGATAGGGCTTCTTCACTGTATATACAAACCCACCTTCTATATTGGACTCATAGCCGATTTTTGAAAGCTTTTTGACAGCTGTATGAAAGGCATCCGCATCCTGTACTGCCAGGTAAAATTTTTCACCCGGAGCAATAACAGTTCCTAACCAGGTTTCAAATTTCGCCCCTTCGGGTACGTGAATAGCTCCCGGATAGTAAGCATCCTTCAAATCCGTACCAGGCCTGATATCCACTACCAAAGCATTTTTTGCCGGTTCAAAGTTTTCTTCCCTGAGTTGAACCTTACCGATACCTGGCTGCACATCTTCCGCTCCTGAACGATTCAGCTCAACATCATAAGGAAAATATTTCGGTATAAAAGGAAGGTCTTTTAAAATAGCTGCCACGAACTCCGATTCATTGGGATGATGAAATGCATGATTGTTCTTTTTTTCATCCCCGATGGTACTGGATTTAACATTACGAATGGCGTTACCACAAAGGGAACCGGCTCCATGTGCGGGATAAACGACAACCTGATCTCTTAAGGGTGCATACTTATCTTGTATAGTATGATACATAGCTTTGGCCAGGCTGGCTCTTTGTTCATTTTCATTTTTGCCATACTCCCGCAAATCGGGCCGGCCTACATCCCCAAACAGTAAAGCATCTCCGGTAAAAACAGCCCGGTCTATATTATCTTCTCTTAAAAGGATAGAAATACTATCGGGCGAATGCCCTGGCGTATCCTGTACTTTTAGTAGCAGGTGATTATTCAAAGCAATTACATCACCGTCTTTTACTGCATGATGCGGATATTTTGCCTGTAGCTTGTCACTTACATAGATGCGCGTTTTTAACTTACGATATATTTCAGCATGACTGCTCACAAAATCTGCATGAGGATGCGTTTCTATAACGGCAATAATGGTTGCATCATTCTGCTTTGCATAATCGTAAAAAGGTTGCGGATCCCTTGAAGGATCGATCAATACAATTTTTTTATCGAACAGGATCGCATAAGTGAATTGCGATAATCCCTCGTCGGTAAATT
>JBQGCI010000571.1:0-3424 GCA_052038405.1 Acinetobacter pittii | reverse complement strand
GTATATAGCGTTCGCCAGGCTTCCCCTTTGTAGCTGCGAGATAACAACCTTCTGCCACATCTTTTACATCAATCCAGTTCAGTGTGATGTTCGTTTCTACCGGGATCTGCTTTTTCAGGATCAGGTCGATAATGTGGTAAGACACATTAAGCGGTGCAAAGGCCTCCCCGCCAATCATGGCTGAGGGCAGCACAGCCACCAGTTCGATATTGTATTTCTTTGCCAATTCAAACGCCAGTTGTTCACCGTCATTTTTTGAGTTATAATACATATCTCTGCGGTCGGGGTTATAGCCTCCGCTTTCTTTTGCGGGAAGAATGGAGTAATTAAGTGCTGCAATGGAACTTACGTATACAATGCGTCGGACACCCACCTCAGCCGCTGCTTCAATGGTGTTTTTAGTGCCGTCAAGATTAACGTCGTAAATTTCCCTTTTAGGATTTTTTGCCCAAAGTTTGAATGCCGCGCCAACGGCGTAAAAGGTTTCCACGCCTTTTAAGGCACGTTTCAAAGATTCTTTATCGGTAATGTCTGCCTGTACGACTTCGCAGTTTAGTCCTGCAAAGTGAGCTTTGTTGCCGGTGCTTCGCACCGAGGCCCGAACGGGGATGCCTTTATTGAGGAGAAATCTTACCAGGTTATTGCCCAGATGTCCGTTTGCGCCGGTAACCAATGACAGATGTTGCTGTGCCATATTTTACTATTTTTGATCCGGCACAAAACTCCATATTGCCGGGTTAAATACGCTTCGCAAATGTTACTTAATGATTTCACTGCAGGCTTTATGTCTTTCCGGCAAACCGACAAAAGTGTCTTTTGGATAGCATCAATTCAAGTCAAAGTGGCAAGGAAAAGCTTGTATCCAACTGGCATTGATGAGCTAAATTCGTAACCTGACATATTACACTTTACCATGCAAGCCATTCCTGTAAGACATATCAAACCCGCGATAAAAGAACCTGATGTCCTGGGGGATCTGGTGATCTGGAATGTAAAGGATCTGTTATCCGGTAAGGATATGGTGCAGGATCTGCACCGGCATAGTTTCTACTTCCTGCTGATTATTGAGCGAGGCGCCGGCGAACATATTATAGATTTTACGCCTTATCCGGTGGTGGATGGAAGCATTTATCTCATGCGCCCGGGCCAGGTGCATGAATTAAAGCTGCTGTCAGATTGTGAAGGCTATCTGCTGCAATTTACAGATCAGTTCCAGCTCAATAGTGATGTGGTAGCAAGACAAATCCTGAAAAAAGTAGCCAGGAAAAATTATTACCTTCCCGATGCTGCCGCCGGGAAGAAATTACTGGAATTGATCGGCACAATCTATCAGGAAAGCCAGGAAAAGAAGGATCGGTATGAGCTCGTCATTCAGGTGAATCTTCAGCTTTTACTGGTGGAACTACTTCGTCAGGCACAGGAGCCGGCAGGCACGCCCGATGAAAAAATATCTTATCAGTTGGAGCGGCTGGAGGAGTACAGGGAATTGATCGCTGAGCATATTTCCAGCCAGAAGCAGGTACATTGGTATGCGGAAAGAATGCACCTGACCACTTACCAGTTAAATACGATTACTAAAACGGTACTGGGGAAATCGGGTTCATCGCTGATCAATGATTACATTTTGCTGGAAGCGAAGCGCTATCTTTTGGCAACCACCAACCAGGTGAACCAGATATCCTGGTACCTGGGCTACGAGGATGTTTCCTATTTTATCCGCTTCTTTAAAAAGCACACGGGCTATTCGCCGGAAGCTTTCAGAAAGCATTTTACATAATCCTACATAAGCTCGCTTTTGTCCTATCGGGCCTGCAGCAGCCGTTTATACTTTTGCCTTTTCAATAGGCAAAGAGTATGAAACTTATACAAAAAACCATCCTTACAGGTATTGCGGGTACACTGGCGACAGATGTCTGGACGCTTGTTCTGAAAATGTTCGGGGTACATTCTCACGGTCTTTTGCTGGTAGGGCAATGGATCGTTTCCCACCTGAATCCGGCCTTACAAAGTCAGCTTATGGACAAGGCGTTGTTTGTTGGCTGGACTGCACACTATTGCCTGGGAATTCTATTTGCCATCCTGCCTAACCTCGTGTATGGAAAAAAGTGGCTGCAAAAGCCCACATTGCTGATGGCGCTGATGACAGGCTTTATAAGTTTCCTCATCAGCATTTTTATTATCCAGCCCATATTAAACTTCGGAGTAGCTTTCTCCCGGTATACCAGCCAGCCGGTCATTCTCCTGAAGGTAGGATTATTCCATCTCGTATACAGCATTGGTTTATGGGCCGCGGCGAGGATGACAAGAAACCTTTGCCGGATTTTGCTTCCCCTAAAATATTCCGGCCATGACGCATAGCAATCGAGGATTAGTGGTGGTTGTATCCTTGTCTGTACTGCTGGCTTCATTGGGAACCAGCATTGTCAATATTGTTCTGCCTGCTCTTGCCACTAATTTTTCGGCTGATTTGCAAACAGTGCAATGGGTCGTAATTGCGTATCTGCTTAGCATTACCGTGTTTGTGATGCTTTCCGGCAAGCTGGCAGACCGATATGGCTATCGCAGGACTTTACTTTACGGATTAGCGGTGTTCACCATTTCATCGTTAGCGTCTGTCTTCGCTACCAATATATGGCTGCTGATACTATTAAGGGCAATTCAGGGCGTCGGAGCGGCTGTCTTATCGACGGTGAGCTTAGTGCTGGTAAAAAATAACACCGAGCGGGAACGGAGAGGCAGGGCCATGGGCCTGATAGGTACCCTGTCTGCCATGGGTACGGCGATGGGTCCATCTATAGGAGGGTTATTGCTGTCGGGTTTCGGATGGCGTTCTGTTTTTGTGCTGCTGACCATCCTGGGAACAAGCACTTTTCTTTTGGGATTAAAGTTCGTTCCGAGAGAGAAACATGGTAATGGGGTTAAACAGGAAATGTATGTTGCCGACGTGTTACTATTTGCGCTGGCGGTAAGCAGTTATGCCATTGCGATGACCTTCAGCAGAGACCGGCTGAATGTATACAGCCTTATATCGCTTCTGGTTTCCGGTATCCTTGGCTGGAAGTTTTTTTTGCGGCAAAAGCGCAGCAAAAGTCCTTTGATCGATACAGGGATCATGAAAAACAAGGTATTGATGGATGCTTTGTCAGGAAACTTCCTGGTGTCCAGCGTAATGATGGCGACCCTGATCGTAGGGCCCTTTTTCCTGTATTTGGGCTTGCTGCTGAGCGAAAAAATGGTGGGTTTAATAATGTCCGCCGGACCGTTTGTTTCTATCATAACCGGTGTCCCTTCCGGAAGATTAGTCGACAAACTTGGAACAGAGCTTACCCGGAAAATCAGCCTGGTACTGCTTCTTGCCGGCACCCTGTGCTTAGCCTTATTACCGGCAATTGGAGGATGGCCAGGTTATATTGCCGGGATTGTG
>JBQGCI010000570.1:0-17600 GCA_052038405.1 Acinetobacter pittii | reverse complement strand
TGAAATGTTAAAGGTGTTTTTACCATCGCCCCCGGTACCGACTATATCCAGAGTGGTCAAACCACTAAAGTCTACCCGCACACAAAGCTCCAGCAATGCATCCTGAAAGCCCTGCAGCTCCTGCAACGTAATGCTACGCATCAGGAACACGGTCATAAAAGCCGTTACTTCATGTTCATTAAATACTCCTTTACCGATATTTACGAGCGCCTCCTTAGCAGTTTCCCGGTCTAATGTCTTATGCTCAAATAATAAGCTTAATATTTTTTTCATTTGAAATATTCAATATGCAGTAATCAATATCCAATCTCCTAGGCTTTCAACCAGTTTTTCAATATCTGCGCTCCCTGCGGCGTTAATACGCTTTCTGGGTGAAACTGTACGCCACGTACATCATAGCTTTTATGCTGCAATGCCATAATCATATCATGCTCATCCACCGCGGTAATTTCTAACTCATCGGGAAACGCCTCTCTTGATACAACCCAGGAATGATAGCGGCCCACTTCAAACTCTTCCGTCAATCCGTCAAATAAATCCACGCCTGCTTTTATAATTTTACAGGGAGTTGCGATACCATGATATACTTTTGACAGGTTCGTGAGCTGTCCCCCAAAAGCTTCGCCAATGGCCTGCTGCCCTAAACAAACGCCCAGTATAGATTTGGATGCAGCGTATTCTTTGATCAGCGGCAATAAAAGTCCCGCTTCTTCCGGTATACCCGGACCCGGGGAAAGAATTATTTTATCATATTCCTTTACCTGTTCCAGGGTGATCTGGTCATTGCGGTGCACATCTACCTTCTGATGTAAAATTTTTTCAATCAGGTGCACCAGGTTGTAGGTAAAAGAATCGTAGTTATCAAAAACAAGAAGTTTCATATTGAATGTAAAATGTAGAATAGTATATTTTAAATGTGCTTATATGATTAGAGTACTGAACCTAAATAGTCTGGGCAACTTCAATTGCCTTTTTTAAGGCTCCCAATTTATTGTTCACCTCCTGCAACTCACTTTCGGGAACGCTGGCGGCTACAACTCCCGCACCGGCCTGGTAGTATAGGGTATTGTTCCTGCTAAGGAAAGTGCGGATCATTATGGCCTGGTTGCAGCTTCCGTTAAAGCCCATAAAACCAACAGCGCCGCCATAATAACTACGCAAGGTAGGTTCATAGTGGTTGATCAGTTGCATAGCTTTTATTTTGGGAGCACCACTTAAAGTGCCTGCCGGGAAAGTTTTTGCGAGCAGTTCAAATGCGTTAGTGGTGTCCTTCACTGTGCCTACTACTTCACTTACCAGGTGTATTACATGAGAATAAAAATGGGTTTCCCTGAAGTGTGCCACTTGCACATCATAGCACCCCCTGCTCAAATCATTACGGGCCAGATCCACGAGCATTACGTGTTCTGCATTTTCCTTAGGATCATTTTCAAGCCGTGCGGTTTCTGCCGCATCCTGCTTATCATCGCCGGTACGTTTTACGGTACCCGCTATCGGATGAACAACAGCCTTCCCGTTGTTAATGATGAGCTGCGATTCGGGAGATGAACCCATGATCTTATAATCGCCATAATCGAAGAAAAACAAATAGGGTGATGGATTGATATTGCGCAAGGCACGGTAAACATTAAATTCATCACCATTAAAAGATTGCTGAAACCTGCGGCTTAAAACAATCTGGAAAACATCGCCCCGGTAACAATGCGCAATTCCCTGCTGTACCATATTGCGGTAATCATCGTCGCTCATGTTGGAGCTTTCGCCGCCATTTGTTTCAAATGGATATACCGGCACATCCTTACCACGAATCAGTGACATCAAGGCAGCTTTATCACTTTCAATACCCGCTATCTCATTTTCGCATATAAACAATTCGTCCCTGAAATGATTGATAGCTATTACGTACTGATACAAACGATAGCGCATCAAAGGGATGGCCTCTTCATCCAACTCGAAAGTGGCTCCCGGTATCGTTTCAAAAAAACGGATCGCATCATAAGATGTATAGCCGTAAAGTCCCTGTGCATAAGCGGCCACCTTATGCGCCGAAGGTGCTACGTCAAAACGTTGCATAAATCCGTTCAATACATCTGTGATGGACGATTGCTGCTGAAAGGGAAATACTGCTGCAGTTTGGCCGGGGAGCTTTATTTCCATTTTCTCGGCGGAGGAAATTTCAATACCCCCAATGGCATTTACCCCGATAAAAGACCAGCTGTTTTCGGCAACATGATTGTCTGTACTCTCCAACAAAATGGTATCTCTAAATCGGTCCCTTAAGCGCAGGTATATTCCTACTGGTGTAAATACGTCGGCCAGCATAGAGGTAACGCTGGTTTTAATTGTTATTTTCTGCATGTTTATCAAGCTAAGACCAAGGCCATTATTTTATTATTGAAACCAATAAAAAACCCCGGTAGTACCGGGGTTCTTGTATATCATTCATCTTTATGATGCGCGGCATTACAATACCCCATAAGAGTTTGCATGCCACCACCAAAAAAGACTTTTTTCATTTTTCATGGTCACAAATATAATAGTTAATTGATCGCCAACAAATTTTATTTGCAGGAGTATTTATTCGATATCCCGATATTACCTGATGGGCGATCTTAGGCAGATCCTGAATAATTGCATATAAAAAAACCGGCAATGCCGGCTTAATAATTTACCCAACTGAGAAATGTGCAGTGGGCCGGTAGCTCCTGTTGTAAATAAAAAGGCAGCTGCCGTTCTTTATAGTTTGAATAATTGGCCTGGTTAATGCCGTTGGTATTGCCGGGCATCCATGACTACGGCCAATATAACCCTGCGCATCAATAAAAGACTGGCTTACATAAGGTGCACCATGGATAACAATGGCACGACGCATTGCATTGGTATTCAAATTCTGTTCGAGGCCCTTTAGTTTTAACGAATAGCCTTTGCTCCCACTATAAGTTTGATCGGTGATATAAAATCCCAGACTGCTTTTATGCGACTCGTTCGTATTACTAAAGAACTCCGCCATTTCTTTACCTGTATTGCGGCCATGAGCCACCCAGGTATTAAATAACATCTTATAATTCTTTACATCAATAATATACATACGTTTTTGACTGCTGGGCTGGTCAAAATCGATGATCGTCAATACGGAATCATTTTGCAAAGCCCCTTCTTCATCGAGCTTTTTAAAACCATGCATCGCGTACACAAACGCTTCATGCGACAGGCCCTGATCGTCCAACTCCAGGCTGTCATATACCAGCTCCAGGGCGTCCGCCTCACTATGAGATTCATTTGAAACGCCGATATCCTTTTTAAATTCTGGCTCATTAATTGCTTCTATTTTATTAATAGTCCAGGATAAAAAAGCTACTGATAACACGCAAAGTCCCAGTAGCCGCAAATAATTTTTTAATTGCATGCGGTCTCCTTTAATTTTTTAATATTAAAAATTATTGGTATGTCTTTCTATAAGAACTTGTAGAATTTTCGGTAGGCGTTAATATAAACGCCTGTTAAGAGCAATTATTGCCTGTTTTTAATGCTATAAGAAAATTTTAACACCTTAAAAGATTATTGTTTTTCAAGTATCTGGAAATCAGTTTGCCTGGTTTTTTGCAGGCTAATCGTTTTATTGTTCCTTTGCAACATGGCGATAGAAGTTGGAATAATCATGGGTAGCGATAGTGATCTGAACATTATGCAGGCTGCTGCGGATATCCTAAAAGACCTGGGTGTTGCATACGAACTAACGGTTGTATCAGCCCACAGAACACCATTGCGTATGGTTGAATATGCGCAGCAGGCGAAAGCAAGGGGCCTGAAAGTAATTATTGCCGGTGCCGGAGGTGCCGCTCATTTGCCTGGTATGGTAGCATCCATTACGGCTTTGCCGGTAATAGGGGTTCCGGTAAAATCGAGCAATTCTATCGACGGATGGGATAGCGTACTTTCGATTCTGCAAATGCCTAACGGTGTGCCCGTGGCTACAGTGGCATTAAATGCCGCGAAAAATGCAGGTATTCTTGCGGCCCAGATCATTGGCACTACCAATGCCCAGGTAGGTAATAATGTGGAACTGTATAAGCAAAACCTGGAAAAAGAAGTGCTGGCTAAAGTTGGTAACCTGAAAGAAAAAGGGTACACCAATACTTTCGATTAACGTTCCGAAATAACCACTAACTGCTGCTCAAAGGCGGCGGAATGATGGTATAGGGTTGCAATGAGCTCTGGTCCCCAACAAGCCAGGTAAGGCAATATATTGTCTATCCTTTCCTGTAAATTGTTATTGGGAAATAATTGCTGTTTCAAAGCATCAATTTGCCGCATCGCGTCGCTGTAGTTCTTCTTTTCCGCTCTTAGGAATTTCTTTCCCAACTCCATGATATTCTTCTCCTCCCGTTTTTGCAATGCATAAATGTGCCTTTTCAGGGTAGGATCAATAGGATCCGCCTGATCAGCCAATGATTCAAATATTTTTTTAACAGCCAGTTG
Source organism: Acinetobacter pittii (assembly GCA_052038405.1). Lineage (GTDB taxonomy): Bacteria > Bacteroidota > Bacteroidia > Chitinophagales > Chitinophagaceae > Niabella. The sequence goes on along the minus strand of JBQGCI010000570.1, from coordinate 13,121 downwards.
CGCCTGCCCGGTGGAAAGATTATTCTGACTGTTAGCCTTTACCCATTTGTTTTTCAAACCCAGCGGACTCTGAAATAGGTCCTGTTCGGTAAAATTCAGCTTATTCATTCTTTGTGCCTGCTTACTCTTAACAATCAGAAATGAATTGCGTAATACCAATAAAGGATAGGGTACTTTGTAGTGATTGAAGATACCTTTTAGCTCCAGCCAATAAGCCAGCTCTCCTCCCCCCCCTACAAATATAATATTGGGTAATATCATCTCCTGGAACAGTCCGCGCAGAATGACGTTCGGACTAAAACGTTCGGGATGTAACGCCAATTCGGTAAAAAGTTCTTCCTGTGTAAACTGTATATTGCTGCCAATAACGGTCCAGGCGTCGCCGTTCCTTTCTATTCTCAATCTTTCGCTGGTATCTTTCAGGTAGAAAAGATTGATATCCCTGCCATGCGCCTGCGCCTTATACCCGGCATTCACCAGCTTTTGCGCCGTCTCCGCTACAATCGCCGACGAGCGCTGGTTCAATAATTCGTCTTTAAAAAGATCAATGGCTACCGATTTCAGCACAGGGCTATCGGGCACCACTACCACCAGCCCATACACTCCAAACAGGTGATTGACAAAACCCAATGTAGCCGTCTGTATATTAGCGCCCTCTATATAAAATGTCCTGACGGCTTTCATGATGTCGGCTCCGTGAGGCTGTATGCCTATTTCGGTTTCGATACGGTCTATAAGGCGCACCAATTCATTATCAATTGTCATTCTACCCACTGCCCCGGTTTGTTTGGTATCCCAAACCAGTTTTTCCCCGTTCAAATGAATATGTCCCAGTTCATCCAGGTCCGCATCTTCGCTTCCCATATAATAGACCGGAACAAAATTGTAATCGGGATAAACAGAATGACAGTACTCCGCCAGCTTAATAGCATGAAGAATTTTATACACAAAGTAAAGCGGACCTGTAAAAATATTAGGCTGATGGGCAGTCGTGACCGAAAATGTATTGGGTTGCTTTAATAATTCAATATTATTGGATAAAGCTTCGGCTGTCTCCAGGTTTTTATACTGAGCCTGCAACGCATCACTCAATAGTTGCCTGTTTAACTGATGGGCGCTTTTGGCTTTTATAATGGCCTCCAAAGATTCTTTCCTGGGAAATTGTTCATAAAATGGCTGAAGTGCTTCAGATTCACTTAAGTAATCCAACACAAGCTTGGAAAATGAAAAAGTTTGACCATAAGGAATCCCGGTTGCTTTGAAGTTCATGTTATCTATAGCTTACAAAATGAAATAAACCCGCAATCTTCCCCATTTGTCAGATAAGATATTGCTGCTGGCAGATTACCTGCCCGTTCCGCTGAGGCGGAGATCTGACAATTAAAAAGATAAAAATACATGATGAAAATACTATAACGCTTTTATTTTGAAATAGTTTTTTTTGTGCTGCTTATCTGACAAAATAAAAAGCCACCCTTCGAAGGGTGGCTGTATTTAAGTTGATGTAAATTCACACCCGTTTTCGGGTTGCCATACCATAAATCCACAGCAGTAATATAGCGCCGCCAATTGCAAATGCAAATCCTTTAAAAGACCAGTTGCCGTCGATTGATACGCCCAAAACCTGGGTACCAATCCATCCGCCCACAAAAGCACCCGCTATACCAATTAAAATAGTAACGATCCAACCACCCGGATCTTTACCAGGGTGTAAAGCTTTGGCTATAGCGCCGGCAATCAGACCAAAAATTATCCAGGATAAAATGCTCATAGTTGTAATTTTTAAGATTGGTAAATGATACTCCAATTTACTATTAAAAAACATGCCAAAGCATTTTTGTTCACACATGAATGCTCAATTAAAAACACTAAACTATGCGGGGGATCTTTTGCTCCTGCATCATCAGGTCTGCTAAAACAATAGCAGTAGCAGCCTCCACAATTACCGGCGCTCTTAATGCTACGCAGAGGTCATGACGGCCTTTCACCGAAAAATCTTCTGTTTGACCGGTTTCCCAGTTTAAGCTATGCTGTTGTTTGGGAGTAGATGCGGTAGGTTTTACTGCGATACGGAAAACCAGCTCATTACCATTGGTAATGCCTCCTACGATCCCACCGGCGTGATTGGTGGTTGTTTTCCCATCCATGTTTTCTATGGCGTCGTTATGCTGGCTGCCAAACATTCTGGATGCTGCAAAACCGCTTCCAAACTCCACCCCCTTAACTGCCGGAATAGAGAACATGGCATGTGCTATTAAAGACTCGGCTGAATCGAAATGAGGTTCACCTAACCCCAATGGCAAGCCATTTACACGACATTCGATAATGCCACCTACAGAGTCTTTAGCGTCAATTCCTTTCTGCAAACCTTTTTCCAGGTCAGTCTCTCCAGCGATTTCTGTTACCCTTGCTTCTACAGTGATACCTTTCAACAGCTTCTTGGCGATAACGCCTGCACCAACCAGGCCTGTGGTTAACCGGGCGCTAAAATGGCCGCCACCCCTGTAATCTTCAAAACCGCCAAACTTTTTATGGGCAACATAATCTGCGTGGCCCGGACGCGGAAAACTACGCTGTTTTTCATAATCGCCACTACGGGTGTTTTTGTTTTCAAAAAAGATCATGATGGGGAAGCCCGTCGTCTTCCCGTTAAAATGGCCACTCCTGAAAATAGGAATATCATCCTCCTTCCTGGGTGTTGCCCCTTTCTGAGTACCACCTTTACGGCGCTCCATGTCGGGCAGGAAATCTTCAACCGGGATATCCAAACCGGCCGGGCAACCATCAATCACCACACCTACCCCATCTCCGTGAGACTCACCAAAAATCTGCACCCTGAAAATTCTGCCAAAAGAGTTCATAACAAATTATTTTATTAAAAACAGAAACCCGTATCTCATAAATAAACCGTTTCCTTTCAAACATTCGAAATGGCTAATACTAACTCAAACATGCCAATCATTATCCAGCATCGGCTTCTCATACCAGCCCCGTACCTCATACATCTCACATCGTGTATTACCCACTTCCCTTCATCACCTCTCTCAAAGTATCCAAACCAATTCCCCCTTTTACCCGGGCGCCCAATGCTTTGATATGATTATAAAAATCCGGGTAGGATTTATTTACCGCATGCGCTTCTTCAATAGTTGTATCGCCTTCAGCCTTTAAAGCAGCAACCGCACAAGCCATCGCTATTCTATGATCGTGACGTGAATGCACCAGGGTGCCTTTTAAGCCATTGCCTCCATGCACGTACATCAGGTCTTCCTCAAGATCTACTTTCAAACCCATCTTCCCAAACTCTTGCTGTAATGTAATACCGCGATCACTCTCTTTATGTGCCAGGCGGCTCACCCCTTTTATTTTCGTCACCCCGTTACAATAAGCGGCTAATGCCACCAAGGGCGGAAATAAATCCGGGCAATCTGTTGCATCAAATTCAAAAGCGTTCATTGCTGTTTGATGCAGCTGAATAGCTTTTGCATCTATCGCAATGCCTGCGTTTGCAGCCATTAAAGCTTCAGTAATTTTTTTGTCGGCCTGGGTACTACTCATGCTTAAACCACGTACAGAAATATTACCTGCGATAGCGCCTGCAACCAGCAGAAAAGCTCCGCCGCTCCAGTCGCCCTCTACCGTATAGTTAGAAGTGGTTTCAGAAACAGCCGCATCTTTATAGAAAACGAACTCCTCATAATTCTTATTCTCCGGTACTTTCAGGCCAAATTTTTTCATTACATCCAGTGTCAGATCGATATAAGGCTTACTCTTTAAGTTGTTCACTTTTATAGATACACTATCCTCTTCAAATGGAGCTACAGCATACGCTAACAGTAAGCCCGTTAAAAATTGCGAGCTTAAAGATCCGTCGATCCTTATATTTTTAGGTTGGAGCGGTCCCTGTATCACCAATGGCAACTTGCCTTGGTTGGACTGCACGGTAACGCCTACCTGGGGTAAAATCTCGTCGAAGAAATCCATAGGTCTTGTTACCAGGCTCCCCTCGCCGTTGATCGTTATTTTATTGCTGGTTAAAGCCGCCAGCGGCGTAAACATGCGAATGCTCAGGCCGCTCTCTCCGCAGTTAATAGCTCCGCCCTGATCGCCATTCATAAAGGCTACTTCGGCAGCAGGTGAAAAGCCGGTACTATCAATCACCAGTTCTTCATTACCTTTTTCAATAATGGCGCCCAACGCCTGTATAATTCCCATGGCCGCCTTATCATCATTGCTATGCCCCGGATTATATACTACAGATCTTTTGGCTGCAACCAAACCTGCAGCACAAGCGCGTTGCATGGAGCTTTTAGATGCAGGAGCTAAAATATCACCTTTTAAAACAGAGGGGGAAACCGTTACTTTCATCTATAATTTTTTTGTTGCGGCTTCGCCGCGATTATTTTTGCCGGGTACCTGCCTGCAGGCAGACTGGCCCGCCTGACCCGACGGGCAGGGAACGCCACGAACAGGTATTCAACTGTGTGTAAAAATGATACACGGGCATTTCACTCGACTATTTGCCACAGGGCTATAATGAATTCATACAGGACTAAAAAAGCTTTAAGCGATCTTATAATTTACTAATTATTCTTTCCAGGCGCTGTAGTGGGATAGGATACACAACTGCCTTCCCTATTTTATTCAACAGCACAAAATTCATCTCCTTCCGAACGCGTTTTTTGTCCATTACCAAAACTTCAAATACCTTTTGGGCATCCAAAGAAATCGTGGTAGGTAACTGGTATTTTTCGATCAAAGCCTTCACGCGTTCTTTACTACCAAAGTCCAGTAATTGTTCCGAGATCTGCCCCGCGTATACCATACCAATAGCAACCGCTTCCCCATGCATCAAACCATACTGCGTTTCAATAGCATGGCCAATGGTATGGCCGTAATTCAATAAGCGCCTGTCACCCTTTTCGAACTCATCTTTCTGCACCACTTTGGTTTTGATAAGCGCATTGCGTTGAATGAGCTCGGCCAGCAGTTTTTTATCCTTCATATAATCAAACAGATGATGTTGATCCAACTGCTTAAACATAGCCGCATCTTTGATACAGGCATGCTTAATAATTTCAGCAAACCCGTTCTGCCATTCCTTTTCAGGCAACGACTGCAATAAAGAAAGATCGTGTAGCAGGAAAGACGGCTGGCGGATGACACCTACCATATTTTTATATAAACCTACGTCAATTCCGTTCTTACCCCCAATGGAGGCATCTACCAAACCCAGGATCGTTGTAGGTACAAAACCAAACCTTATCCCGCGCATGTATATCGATGCGGTATACCCTGTAATATCAGTAATCACTCCTCCACCTACACCAATCAATACCGATTGGCGATCCACCTTCTTATCAATCAGCTGCCCGATGATACCATCTACCAAGGATTGGTTCTTCTGATCTTCTCCGGGGGGTATGACGATGGTTGTAAAGCCTTTGAATTTGGATTCATGGGCGTTAAAGATATTTTCATCAGTAATGATGACCGCGCTTCGTTTATCTGCTATTTTACCCAGCTCCTTTAAAGAGCTGTTAAAGTGAAAATCGGTAGCGGCGTTGGAGAATTGAATGGTTTGAGCCAAAGTTAAACGATTTAGGCGATGTGTCTGTTAGCACAGCATTCGCTTTTATCAAAAACATTAAATAGTGATGTACGATGTACGCGCTTCCATCAACCCGTACATCGTACATGTAATATCATATACGAGAAACCTAAGCGTCTAATATCTGCTTCTGGTGGTTGATGCTCTCCAGGTGAACCGCATCCAGGTACTTATTTAAAAAGTCGCGGCTTAAGCCCAGCTTTTCACCACGCGCTGCTGTTTTTTCAATAATTTCCTGCCAACGGCCCGGCTGCAAAATAGTAATATTATTATCTTTTTTATATTGACCGATCTGATCGGCAATTTTCATACGCTGGGATAAAATTTGCAGCATCTCATCATCCAGGTGGTTTATTTGCTGACGTAATTTTTCCAAAGCCTGGTGGTAGTCCTGGTTGTCCACATCTTCTTTTCTCCAGATGATCGCTTCCATCATTTCTTTCAGGCGAGCCGGTGTTACCTGTTGTTTCGCATCGCTCCATGCATTATCCGGATCGATATGGCTTTCAATCATCAAACCATCATAATCCAGGTCTATCGCTTTTTGAGAAACCTCTAACAGGTTATCGCGCTTACCGCATATATGAGAAGGATCGTTGAAAATAGGTAACTCCGGATATTTTAATTTCATTTCAATAGCCAGGTGCCACATAGGTGCGTTACGGTATTGGGTATTACCATAGGAGGAAAAACCGCGGTGAATTAAACCCAGGTTCTTGATACCGGCACGGGCAATCCGTTCGACACCACCTGCCCACAACTCCAAATCAGGATTAATAGGATTTTTTACTAATACCGGTACATCTACACCACGTAAAGCATCTGCCACCTCCTGAACACTAAAAGGATTCACCGTAGTACGGGCTCCAATCCAAAGCACGTCAACATCAAAAGTTAAAGCATCCTGCACCTGTTTAGCAGTGGCTACTTCGATAGCGGTAGGTAAACCGGTAATTTGTTTCGCTTTTTGCAACCAGGGCAAACCTTTGGCTCCTATGCCTTCAAACATACCCGGTTTGGTACGGGGTTTCCAGATACCGGCGCGCAGCATATCTACTTTACCGGTTGCGGCTAATTGCTGTGCTGTTTCCAACACCTGTTCTTCTGTTTCGGCGCTACAGGGGCCGCTTACGATGATCGGCCTTTTAGCCCATAGTTCCTGGATTTTTTCTTTTGATGAAACCTGCTGAGTGCTCATTGAAATATAATTATTGATGTTATTTAATAACCGAAAGAGTTTGCTTTAAAATTTATTCATTTACAGTGAAAACATTGAATAGTTTTTAATCAATTTTCCATCCGGCAAATTTAATTGTTTATTTGATGATTCTTTTTATTTTATTGGCATCAGATATTAACGACTGCAAGCTTTCCTGGTCGCTATTGGCGATATATTCTTTAAATTTAGTTAACTGGTCGATATGCTCAGATAACACATCCAGTATATTCTCCTTATTCTGCAGGAATATAGGCACCCACATTGCCGGATTACTTTTCGCCAGGCGAACGGTACTTTCAAAACCTGCTGAAGCGATCTGGAAAATCGCGCTCTCCACCTTCTCCTTTTCCAATACCGTATTCGCCAGCGCAAACGAGGTAATGTGAGAGATATGACTCACATAAGCCACATGCAGATCATGGGCCCGGGCATCCATATCTGTCACGCGCATGCCAATTTTCTGGTACATTTTCTCAACCCACTCAACTGCATCTGCATCACTTTCACTCCGGTTGCAAATGATCACTGCTTTTCCTTCAAATGCACCTCTTACAGCGGCCGTTGGTCCGCTATACTCCGTCCCCCACATGGGATGTGAAGCTACATAACGCCCGCGGTTAGGATGATTGTGTATGGCAGCAATCAGGGCAGACTTCGTAGAACCCATATCCATCACGATCTGGTCGGTTACTTTGTCCAGTATCTGAGGCAGCAGTTTTACCTGAACATTGACAGGAACCGACAGAATAATTACATCGGCAGCTTCAATCGCCTCGTCTAAAGGCAATACCTCGTCCACCAATTCATATTCTAAAGCCTGTTCTGCATGCTGCGCGCTGGCTTCCACCCCGATTAACCGGGAGGAAAGCTTTTTCTCATGTAACTGCAAAGCCATCGATCCGCCGATAAGCCCTACTCCTACTATGGCTATTTTTTTCCGGTTGTTCATATTGTCTGAACCATAATTTATTGGATTACCGGATTACCCTAATTTTCCGGTAACCTATCAACTTTTAAACTTTAAACCTTCAAACTATTCTTTACCCTGTTAATCGCTTCTTCAAATTTCTCGACAGAGCCACATAAACTGATCCTTATATAATTATCACCGGCATTGCCAAAAATTCCGCCGGGCGTAATAAATACATTGGCCTTATATAAAACGTCGTCGGCTATCTCATAGCCATCTTTATACTTACCGGGTATTTTAGCCCACACAAACATACCTACCTGGTTTTTAGCATACACAGCACCTAACAGATCCAGCAATTGAAAAACCTTTTCTCTACGCTCCCTGTAAATAGCATTCACCTCATCGTGCCATTCTTTCCCTAATGTTAATGCCCTGGCTGCCGCCAACTGCAGGGGCAGGAACATGCCACTATCCATATTGCTCTTAAAGCGTAGCACTTCATTAATTCTTTCAGCCGCACCGCAAAGCACCCCTACCCTCCAGCCAGCCATATTGTGCGACTTACTTAATGAGTTTAACTCTATCACCACCTCCTTAGCCCCTTCAATACTCAACAAACTTACCGGCTCATCATTCAAAACAAAACTGTACGGGTTATCGTGTACAATCAATATATCATGCTTACGGGCGAAAGCGATCAGCTTTTCAAACACCTGCTTATCAGATTGCTGACCTGTGGGCATTTGCGGATAGTTCACAAAAAACAATTTCACTTTGCTCAGATCTGCAGCTTCCAGGGCCTCAAAATCCGGCTGGTAATTATTTTCCTCCTTTAAGTCATAATCCATACAAATACCCCCGGCAATCGTCACATTACTGCGGTAAGTGGGGTATCCCGGGTTAGGTAACAAAACGGCATCTCCTTCATTTAAATAGGTCATACAAATATGCATGATGCCTTCCTTACTTCCAATCAGCGGCAGGATCTCGGTATCCGCATTTAATACCACCCCATACCATTGCCGATACCAGTCTGCAAAAGCCTTCCTTAAAACCGGGCTGCCTTTATAGTTCTGGTAGCCGTGTACATCAGGTTTTTGCGCCTCTTCAAATAATACTTTTACCACATCCGGATGCGGTGGCAGATCAGGACTCCCGATACCCAGGTTCACAATATGCTTACCCTGCTTATTCAGCTCATCTATTTCCCGCAGTTTTTGAGAAAAATAATATTCTCCTACTCCCTGCAGTCGTTTTGCTACTTCCATATACCTTTATTATAAATGCCGTAAATTTTTATGGCTTCTGTTAATGGCTTTAATTTTTCAATTACCCTTTCAAAGGTTTTAATATTTTCAAATTCCAGGTCTGCATGAAACTGGTACTTGAATTCAGAACCGGGAATAGGGAAGCTTTGCAGCTTTGACATATTTACCTTATGTATCGCCATCACGCCTAAAACCCTTGCCAGCGCCCCTTCCTTGTGGATCGTTTGGAAATTGATGGATGCCTTATTCCCGGTCTGAGGTTCCTCGATATCTTCCGGCCTTTTTAAAACCAGGAAACGGGTATAGTTCTTTTTGAGGGTTTGAATTTTAGGCGCAATAACATTCAGGTCATAAATCTCTGCTGCCAGGCTGCTGGCAATAGCCGCGGTGTGCTTGCTTTTATACTGGGCTATATGCTTTGCACTGAGGGCGGTATCATCACTTTCAACCAGCTTCCACTTGTACTGATCGAGGTATTCATAGCATTGCTGCAGCGCCATGGTATGCGAGTGCACTTCTTTAATGTCTTCCAGTGTTACGCCATGGTTTACCAACAGGTTCTGGTGTATCTGCATATACACTTCTCCTACAATCTTCAGGTTGCTGCCCTGTATCAAATTATAGTTGGCCAGGATGCTGCCGGCTATCGAATTTTCAATGGCCATGATACAGCCATCGGTGCGGCTGGCATCTTTTGCGGCCGCCATCACATCCTTAAAAGTAGTACAACACTCTACCGTTACATTTTTATTGAAGTAGTGATTAGCGGCCTGCTGATGAAAGCACCCTTCAAAGCCCTGAATCGCCATATGAGGCGTACTGTTTGGTTTACTTACGGTTTGTTCCTGCGAACTGTCAGCTTTTGGCACCATTTTAAAACTTTTACTTATTCCGGCGAGGCCGGGGTAAGTGCTAAAAAAAATCCCGGCTTTCTTTTGCCGGGATTTTTTTTATGTTGAGTTATTTTTATCTGTTTTATTTCAACTAAAGCATTCCCGGCTTCATTTCAAAAAAGAAGCTAAAATAAAAACCGGTAAAAAATCGAGTTGCTGTCATTGTACCGCAAATTTAAACGATAAAATTAAATAACCAAATATATTTTTATGCAAACGTTTGAGCAGTATACCCGCATTTAAAACTAACAACCGGTAGCCTGAAATACAGTATAGTGGCCTATCTTGCGTTAAATGCATTCTGACTTCCGGATATTTTTGCTGATTATTATGTCGGGAATGGTGGCCAGTGTTCTGCTCAAAAAGCTAACACCACCAGCCGCTATAACCGGCGGCATATTGAGTTGCTGTATCTATGCCGGAGCCGGGTGGGCCGGTATTACCCTGATGGCTGCTTTTTTTATTCTGGGCGTGCTGGCTACGTCATGGAAACTGAATCAAAAAATATCAGAGGGGTTAGCCGAAGCTCAAAAAGGCAAAAGAACGTCGGCACAGGTTTTTGCCAACGCGGGTGCGGCTGCCATCACAGGTTTGATCACCTGGATACTTCCGGAGTTAAGCCTGAATGCTCCTTTGGTTATAGCCGCCTGCTTTGCATCTGCAACCGCCGATACAGTTTCTTCCGAACTGGGCAATGTGTATGGAAAAAGCTTCTATGATATACTATCGCTCAAAAAAGCCGGCAAAGGCGCGAATGGTGTTATCAGCCTGGAGGGCACGCTGGCCGGGTGTACCGGGAGTTGCCTTGTTTCTATGATTTATGCCTTTTGGCAGGGCTGGAGCATGGACCTGCTCCTTATCGTCATCGCCGGCGCCTTAGGTAATCTTATCGATTCCATTTTGGGGGCTGCCCTGGAAAACACCGGATATATCAGTAACAATGCGGTTAATTTTCTTAATACCTGTGCCGGAGCTTTTTTCATATTGATTCTGAATGCAATGAGATGATAAAAACCCAATCCCCATTTTCTATTCCCCAAATGGGTACCCCATACTTTAACTAACTGTTAGTATTATTTTGTTCTAATTTACACCGTTGACCTTTATTAATTATCCCGATTGCAACTAACTTTGTGAAGTTGAAAACCCTTTGGAAATATTGTTTCTGCGCACTAACTGCTACAGCTTTTGTATGGCATACCCGTGCGCAAACGGCTCCAACGGCCGACAGCATCCGTATACCCCCAAGGCCCGGCATGCAGGAAATTATGAAAGACTGGGGGCCTAATGATCTTACCAAAATTGGCGCGATCTGGTACGGAACCGACTACAACTCGTTTAAAATGCTGCCTTTTACCGAAGAGGAAAATGTATGGATATCCAAACTGCCTCCTGCCAAACTGGAGCAGGTTAAAAAAGAATATAACCGGCTCAGAAATGCCGTATACGTATGTTACCCCTATGCCCGCATTGCCGGCAATACCATCAACCAGATCAACCGGGAAGCAGCCGTGCTGGATAAGAAACGGGACAGAAAAGCTCTTATAAAAGCCAAAGAGAAGGAGCTCAAGAAACAGTTTGCTGATCCGTTGACCAACCTGTCGGTTTATCAGGGTAAGGTGCTGATGAAACTCATTAATCGCCAAACAGGCAATAACTGCTACGAAATTTTAAAAGAATATAAAGGAGGGCTGAATGCCCGTTTGTACCAGACGGTGGCTTTTTTTTATGGCGGCAGCCTCAAACAGGATTATAACCTGAAAGATAATTTTGATCGTGACATTGAGAATTTTGTGAGAGAAATTGATGCCAGCTGGTATAATAATCCCTATCAGAACCCGGCGTATATCAGGCAATAGATAAAAACACTGTTACTTTAGAGTTACCTCATAAAAGAAATGTTCCTGCCATGAATCACATCCATCATTTACAATATTTTTTGGCACCTTGATAATTTTCTCCTAATACTCCCCCTAAAAACTGTACATGCAGCCTTTATCCCTATTTTTGCGAGCGTTATAAACTAAATTTTCAGATGAATTTCAAAAAAGTAAACAACATCACCGGCTGGCTGGTTTTTGCTATCGCCACGCTTACCTACACACTAACCAGAGAAGCCAGAGGCTCTTTATGGGATTGCGGTGAATTTGTGGCCTGTGCCTTTAAATTAGGAATGCCCCACCCTCCCGGCGCCCCCTTGTTTACTTTATTGGGAAGACTGTTCATTGTTCTTTTTGGCGATAACCCGCAAACTGCTGGCAATGCGGTAAACTTTATGAGCGCCCTTGCCAGCGCCGGCACTATTATTTTCCTGTTTTGGACCATTACGCATTTTGCGCGTAAAATGTTTGTAAAAGCAGGCGAATCGCTTAACCAATCTCAAATGGTTACCGTCATGGGATCTGGCATTGTAGGGGCACTCGCTTATACTTTTACGGATTCTTTCTGGTATAGCGCTGTAGAGGGTGAAGTGTACGCCTTATCTTCTTTCTTCACTGCTTTTGTATTCTGGATCATGCTGAAGTGGGAACACGCTGATGAACATGCCGGCACTGATGAAGCAGGAAGATCACGCAGCGACAAATGGATCGTATTTCTCTTCTTTATGATGGGACTTTCGATAGGTGTTCACTTATTAAATCTTTTAACTATACCGGCGATCGTAATGATCTATTACTACCGCCGTTATAAACCTACAACCAAAGGTGCCACTATTGCCTTTTTAGTGGGTTGTGTCATTACCGGTATTATACAGGTTGCCGTAATTCAGTACAGTATGAAAGCGGCCGGCTGGTTCGACATTCTCTTCGTCAATAATTTTGGCCTGCCTTTCTTCTCGGGGTTTGCCGCCTACTTTATTATTATAGCCCTTTTAATTGGCTGGGCACTGACTTTTAAGGCCAATGTATCCAAAGGAAAAATTGTTGCGTGGACGTCATTATTCTTCGCATTGGCTTTTTTACCATTTGCTTTTTCGGGCACTATGGCGGCATTCAAGATCATGCTGCTGCTAGTTATTGGTGCAGCCCTGGGATACTTTATTAAGACATCTGCTTTAAAAGTGCTGAAATTATCGCTTTGGTGCTATGCATTCATGATGCTGGGCTACTTCATGTATTTCACTTCCATGATCCGCAGCCACGCCAACCCGGGTATTGATATGAACAATGTTGACAACCCGATCAACCTGGTATATTATCTGGGCCGTGAGCAGTAT
>JBQGCI010000569.1:0-5719 GCA_052038405.1 Acinetobacter pittii | reverse complement strand
CCCCATCCACGACCCGTTGGCAATGATCACTTCATCGGCGGGGATAGGTTGGGTATGGGTTACTACCGAGGTAATTTTGTCACCCGTCTTTTCAAAATCCGTTACTTCTGCATTCAAATAAAAATGAACGCCCATCTCCCTGAGCTTTTTGTACAGGGCCTGCATCAGTTTGGCAGGATTAACATGACAATCGTCGAGATACAATACGCCACCGGCTACATCTACCTCGGTTTCGCTTTCATAGTCCTGAACCTGTTGCCTGTCACAAACAACCGTTTTAAGCCCGAATAGTTGGGCCTGTTCAGCCATCTCTTTCTCGTGCCGGCCGGTGATTTCTGATTTATACAGCATGAAAACACCTCTTTCCAGCAGGTCAAAATCGTCGAGGTCATTTTTCAGATCTGTCATCAGCTGACGTGAAAGCTGCAGGAGGTTATTAAGATGTGGTGCGTTTTTTTCAACCAGAGAATTATTTGCCGATTTCCGGAAGGTCAACCCCCAACGTACCAGGTCTGCATTTAAACGGGGTTTAATATAGAAAGGCGAAGAGGAGCTCATCATCCATTTCATACCTTGCTTAATGATGCCCGGCGTTGCCAGGGGGATAAAGTGGGAGGGAGATATATATCCGATATTTCCAAAAGAACAGCCATCTGTCAAATCGTTCTTATCCACCACCGACACTTCCAGCCCGGCTTTTCTTAAATAATAGGCACCGGTCAACCCAATAATACCACCTCCAATAATTACAACATTCATTTCCTGTAGTTTTTATGCATGCTTCGCTCGCTGCTTATCAGATCACCTGAAATCCATGCGCATAAGGATCATCTTCTTTATCGATCCAGATCGTATTATAGCCGTATAGCCTGGCCCAGCCTTCCACAGAAGGCCTGATGGACGCTTTACCTGCAACCGTAATTTCCTCCTCTATCCTGCCAATAAACTTGCTGCCGATAATACTTTCATGTATAAACTCTTCTCCCTTTTTCAGCTTGCCCTTTGCATACCATTGTGCCATACGGGCAGAAGTGCCCGTGCCGCAGGGACTCCGGTCTATGGCTTTGTCACCATAGAATACCGCATTACGCGCGGTGGAAGTTTTGTCTATAGGATCCCCTGTCCATAAGATATGGGAGCAACCATTAATGGTTGGATCATCCGGGTGAATAAATTCATATTTGTCATTGATGTTTTTACGCAGTTCCCGGGCCCAGGCAATCAGTTTACCGGCGCTGTAATGATCGATACCTTTATAGTTTTTCTGAGCATCTACTATCGCATAAAAATTACCTCCATAAGCAACGTCTACCGTCAGCTCTCCTAATTCAGGGCACCCAACCGTTAACTCTGTTGAGTGTAAAAAGGCGGGTACATTGGTCAGCTTCACGGTTTTTACCTTTCCTTCCACTTCTTTGTAGTCGATCATTACCAGGCCGGCCGGGGCTTCCATGCGTACGATACCGGGTGTCTTAGGCAGTATTAAACCTTCTTCTATAGCGATTGTAATAGTACCAATAGTACCGTGGCCGCACATGGGTAAACAGCCGCTGGTTTCAATAAACAGCACCGCAACATCGTTTGCCGCATCATGGGGCGGGTACAGGATACTGCCGCTCATCATATCGTGCCCACGTGGCTCAAACATCAACCCGGTTCTTATCCAGTCGTACTCACGCAAAAAGTGCTGCCTCTTTTCGCTCATATTCTGCCCTTCCAACTCGGGTCCTCCTTTCTTTACCAGCCGCACGGGATTACCGCAGGTGTGGGCATCTACACAATCAAAAATATATTTCATTAGTTATGGTAATATGAACCGGGAAGTAACCGACCTCCCAACCAGTTTTTACGTCTTTAATTAATAGGCTCTTTAGCAAGTGCATCATTTACGGTTCTCCAAATTCCCAAAGGATTTTCATTTTTCAGTTCATCAGGTAACCATTCATTCGCCCAGTTCTGAAAAGCCAGAGGTCGTGCAAAACGCTTGATGGCATCTGCGCCCACTGAAGAAAATCGCGAGTCGGTGGTAGCGGGGAACGGACCACCGTGTTGCATGCTTAAACACACTTCAACGCCTGTTGGAACACCGTTCAGAATGAACCGGCCGCAAAGATTTTGAATAGTATCTACCAACTCCGGATTATTGATAATATCTTCATCCGTAGCCATCAACGTAGCCGTTAACTGGCCTTCAATATGCCCCGCTACCGCCAGCATTTGCCCCAGGTCTTTACACCGGATGATCAATGAATACGGTCCGAATACTTCCTGGTGCAATACCGGGTTACTGATAAAGGTTTCAGCACTTACCGACACGATAGTAGGCACCCCCTGGCTTCCGGCCGCCTCAACTTTTGATACTGATACAAGATCAACACCGGATTGAGCCAATGCCTGTTCTCTTTTCTGGCTGTAGTTTTTGCTGATCCCTTCGTGCAACATCGTTGCGGGGGCAATGGTTTCTATTTCGGCAGCCAATGTGTCGGTGAACTGTTTAAGCGCTTCACCTTCCAATCCTATCAACAAGCCGGGATTGGTACAAAACTGGCCAACACCCAATGTTACAGATCCTGCGTATTGCCTGGCAATTTCTGAAGCGGCAGTTTTCATCTTACCGGGCATCAGAAATACGGGATTAATGCTGCTCATTTCTGCAAATACGGGAATAGGTTCTTTTCTGGCATTGGCCCAATCGAACAGCTGTTTGCCGCCGGTGAAGGAGCCTGTAAAACCAACCGCTTTTGTATAGGGGTGTTCTATTAAAGCCTGCCCAACATCAAAACCTGCTCCATGCACATGCGCAAAAACCCCGGCAGGCAGGCCGGCTTTTTCCACGGCTCTTTTTATTGCTTTTGCCACCAGTTCGCTGGTTTCGGCATGTGCCGGATGGGCTTTTACAATAACCGGGCAACCCGCTGCAAAAGCCGTTGCCGTATCGCCACCTGCGGTTGAATAGGCAAAAGGGAAATTAGAAGCTCCAAAAACTACAACAGGTCCCAAAGGAACGAGCATTTTACGAATATCGGGTTTAGGAGGATTTTTATCGGATATAGCGGTGTCAATCCGCGCTTCCAGCCACTCCCCTTTTTCACAGGCTGCGGCGTAAGAATTTAATTGAAAAACGGTTCTGGCACGTTCGCCTTTTAAACGGGCTTCGGGCAAATGGGTTTCTTTGCCCGCTACCACAATTAATTCATCACCCAGAGCGTCGATTTCGGTGGCGATAGCCCGCATAAAACCGGCTCTTTCCCGCAGTGAGCGTTTTCTATAAACATGAAAAGCGCTCCATGCGCTTTTCATAACCTGGTCAATTCCTTCTTTAGTGATATCCTGAAACATTCGTATAATTTATAATGATCAATTAAAAACATGTTCAATCTCGCTCACACCAGTATAACAAACCCAACATGCATCATGTTTACCACAATATTGATACCATTATAGTAATGCTGGTTCTATGATGGTTTGTTTTTCGTTAATAATATGAGTTACATCCGGCCGGCTGGCAATGCCGGTTTCAATAAGATGAAGGATGCGCTCTCTTTCTTCTCCCACCAATGTCAAACGGGGCGCCCGTACATACTCGCTTCCGATACCGGTTTTTTGCTCGGCTAATTTAATGTATTGTACCAGTTTTACATGAATATCTAATTCCAGTAACGGAAGAAACCAACGGTAAATTTCAATAGCCTCTGCCATACGTCCCGCTTTGATCAGTGTGTATAAAGCCACTGTCTCCGCCGGGAAGGCGCAAACCAATCCGGCCACTAAACCATCTGCGCCAGCCACCAGCTCTTCTAAAGTTAGTGTATCCACACCACAAAGCACAGCATACCGGTCGCCAAATTTGGTTTTCATGCGGGTTACGTTCGACACATCTCTCGTACTTTCTTTTACCGCAGTGATATTCTTGCATACCGTTAATTCTTCAAACGCATCCAGGGTAACGAGGGTCTTATAATCAACCGGGTTATTATAGATCATAATGGGCAGATCAGTACTGTCGGCCACTGTTTTAAAATAGGTAACCAGTTCGCGATTATCAGGAACATAACGCATGGGAGGCAGCATCATTAAACCATCTACCCCCCATTGCTTGCCCAGTGCAGCTTGTTCTAAAGCCAGTTTGGTACTACCTTCCGCAATATTTAAAATTACAGGTACACGCCCCTGTATTTTATCTACCGCAAATTTGATCAGGCGTTCCTTTTCATCGGTTGTTAAAACACTGGCTTCTCCCAAGGTACCGCCCAAAATAACGCCCTCAATGCCCGCTGCGAGCTGCGCATCCAGGTTTTTTTCAAACAACGCAAAGTCCAACTCATCATTTTCCGTAAACTTGGTGGTTAAAGCAGGCATTACCCCTTTCCATTGAAATGTCATAGCGTTTAATTTTATTTGAACAAAAATAAAACCGCATGATCGCAGCTACTAAACAGAATTTATCTTTTTTAAACCATATTTTACCAGAAACGGCAATGACATAAGGAGCTAGTTGCCGGAGGCGTCGCGGTATTCTTTCAGGTATTCTAAAGGAGACTTTCCCGTTACGGTTTTGAAAACGCGGTTGAAGTTGGTAATGCTGTTAAATCCCGATGTATAAGCAACGGTTGAAACACTTTCAAAATCTGCAGCGGTTAATTTTTTACAGGCCTCATTAATTCTTACTTCGTTTAAAAAACCCACAAAAGTATGCCCCGTTTGCTTTTTAAAGTAGCGGCAAAATGCCTGGGGCGTCATATAGGAAACAGCTGCCACATTTTCTAAAGGAATATCGCTATGATAATGTTGCATGATATAATCGTAAACCTGTCCTATCCTGATGCCTTCCGTATCACTCACCTTGTCGGGAACCCTGGTTGACAAAGGCTCCAGCTCTTTATTAATTGCATTCAGGTATTGGAGTAACTCAAAAAAATAAATGAGCCGGTCAGCGTTGCGCGCACTGTTGAGCGCCAGCATTTTGTCGGCAACATGATCTCTGTGGGCATCCGGAATTTTAAAACCGCTATTATGCCGGTCCAGGAAATGCTTAAGCATTTTCATTTCAGGAGCGCTGAAAAGAAACTTCAGTTTTTCAGTCGGATCAAAAAAAATAGTAAGCGCCTGCACCTGCCTGGCGGGGTCGCCTGTAAAGTATTCGGGGCCGCTTTTAAAAAGATGCGGCTGGTTGGCACCTATAAAAAAGATATCACCTGCATGGAAAGAGTATACATTGGTTCCGACCACAAAACTACCTTCCCCTTCCCTGATCCATGTCAGTTGAATCTCCAGATGGCGGTGCAGATGGGGATAGAAATAAGGAAGTTGCTCGTCCTGGCTGATTACAGATTTATCATGGGAAACGGGTATCGTAAACTGTAATACATTCATGCAGTGAATATACGAAGCTTATATAATAAAATAATACTGCCTTATAGGCGACAGCAATTTAAACATAGCGATCCTAAAGATCGACTATTTTACAATAGTACGCGAATAGGAATGCCCCCACCGGCAGGGATACTATATTGATGTTTGTGTACATTTATTGTTTACGGGCTCCTGCCGGGTTTGTCAATAATACAGAGCAGAAAGCTACTATCGAAGCCCGTTTTGTGGATCCTTTTACAGTCGCCTGCAAAAGCAGCACCAGGGACAAGAGACCAACCACAGTTTGTGGTGCGCCCTCTTTACATCTGTCAGCTCAGGAGAAGCCGTTTTGATAAGCGATAATTTC
>JBQGCI010000568.1:0-43294 GCA_052038405.1 Acinetobacter pittii | reverse complement strand
ATTATAGTCTTGGCTTTCGCAGCACTTTCTTTTGTACGATCTGCTAAACCGCGGGTTTTGGTGATGACCAAAACCGCTGGATTCTATCATGCTTCTATTCCCAAAGGTGTTGAGGCGATCCGGAAACTGGGAGCAGATAATGGATTTGATGTGGAAGTAACCAAAGACTCCAGCTTGTTTACCGATAAATATCTTAAAAAATTTGCAGCTATTATTTTTTTAAGTACTACCGGTACTTTGTTTAATGAAGATCAGAAGGCTTCCTTCCAAAAATATATACGCAATGGAGGCGGATTTGTAGGCATTCATGCGGCGACAGATACGGAATACGGATGGCCCTGGTATAACAAGATGGTAGGCGCCTGGTTTGCCAGTCATCCCAAACAGCAGGTTGCAAAACTCATCGTACAAGATAAGAATCACCTCTCTACCCAACATTTACCCGGGATATGGGAGCGTAAAGACGAATGGTACAATTTTAAAAATATCAATCCTGATGTAAAAACGCTGATCACTATTGATGAGAAAAGCTATGAGGGCGGAAAGAATGGTGATTTTCACCCAATGGCCTGGTATCACAACTTTGAAGGCGGCCGCGTTTTTTATACCGGTTTAGGCCACACGGACGAATCTTATAGCGAGCCACTGTTTTTACAACATGTACTGGGAGGTATACAGTATGCTTTGGGAGGAAAGCAGAAGACAGCAAAAAAATAATATAACGCACAAAGACGGTCCTCCCGAACCGTCTTTTACAGAAGCAGAATCAATCAGTGATTTTGCATTTTACCAACAATGGTATTTAACGATGCCTGTAGCTTAAGAATGGCTCCTGTCACGGCATTGTCGTAAGTGTCGCCATGGCTGGTAACGGCCACGGGGTGTTTGCTTTTAAGCTTGGCTTCAATGGTGCACTTCTTATCTTCCTTTGTTTTTCTTTGTGCGTTTTCGTCGGCAAGATGCAGCTCCACTCTTGTGAGCAGTTCCGCAAAGCGGTCCAGCTCTCTTAAAATCACGCCGGTTAGTTTCGATGCATATTCTTCGTGAATACTCAGGCTTCTGTCTGCATGTAATTGAATAACCATACTATTGTTTTTTTATCGTTCAATTGTTTTGAATCAGCGTTATTGCTATTTTACTTTTTTGTACTGTAGTTTAAGCAGCATGTCAATGGCCACGTTATCATGTACCTGTATGGTTCCCAGGGCTTTTTTAGGTGCTGTCAGGGCGTATCTTTTCAGCGATATTTTATGGCTGCCCTTACACTGAATAAATGTAGCATCCTGCCTGGTCAGGCTCAGGCTGATCGTTTCCTGGCGTGTACAGCCGGCTATTGTTAAGTTGATCAAAACACACACCGTTCCCGCCGCTCCTTTCGGTTTCCATACAGTTACAGGTTCAATTACCAGATTGGGGTAGGTATCGGCCCGAAGCATCTTTCTAAAGTCTTTGGTAATGTAAGCATTGGAACTTTTAAAGTCCTCAACTTTTAAGCTGACGCCCGATCCGGATTGCATGTTAAGTTTACTATCGGCTTTTTCTACCTGCACGTTATTAGTCTTTCCCATACCTCCTGTGTAAACCAATTCAAATTGATTGATATTAGAAGAGCCTTTCAGGGTAAAAGAACTGCCTTCCGCTAAAGTGGTTTGATAAGTTTGGGCAGTCAGTGCAGGCATCAGCCAATAAAAGAAACTTAACCATATAAATTTTACCAGTAGCATGACCTTGTGTGTTTGTGAAGAGAGCGGAGTTACAGCCGGTTAACTCCACCCTCCTGCTTTGTTAGAAACCAACTACTGCCTGCATTACAAAACCTTTAAACCTACCGTCTGCCAGTCTGTTTGCTGCAGGAAAGTCGTTGTATTTTTGATCTACATATTCACCTTTCATTAAGATGTTATTGGTAAGAAACCAACCTCCGCCGATTGCCAGTCTGTCGATGCTTTGTTTGTCTTTATTGCTGGCCAATAATTGTCCGCGTACTGTGTTATAGCGACCGCCAATAAATACTTTTTCTTTAGCTCCGATCCTGTAAATGAGGTCTGCAGCAAACTGGTTAACGTTCCGTTTGTCGAAGTTGGCCACTTTCTCATTGATACTGCGGCCTTTCGCATTTTCGTAAGTGCCAAACAATTCAAGGCCTTTGGCTTTTATAAAACCATTTAATTGAAAGGCCAGGATCTGGTTTGTAAGAGCCGGGTCGAAACGGCCTGAAGTAAAATTATCTTTAGATGTGGCGGTAGCTCCTTCCATCACAAAGAAGTAGTTGCTCCCGGTGCGGTCTCCGGCATACAAAGTGCTGCGGCCAGCGCTATTGTTATAGTATACAGATGCAGCGCCCCGCACTCTGATCTCCCCTACGTGTTTGTCTATGGCACCTTTGGCATAGAAAGAAGGGTTGCGGTGATAACGTGTAGTATCGGTACCTACGGCTAATATGGGAGACTGCTGGGTACCATTGATAAGACCATTAGATATGCCAATCATTCCCATAAGGCCGTCTTTTTGAAGATAGAACTCTCCGCCGATTTCAGTAGCAAAGGCGTCCATGATATAGTTCTCCATAAATGGATTGTGAATGGTATTACCTCCGTCGGAGCGACGGAAGTGCTGATCGCCGTAGTTAATTTCCATGTGCCCTACTTTAATGGTTGCATACTGCATCAGTTTGTCCCAGCCAGCACCATTAAAAGGTAGTTTATCAAATTGAATGTAACCGCCTTTCACCCATGTTTCGTTATGGTGCCTGGCTGCCAGGTAACTGGTAAGGTTTAATTTAATGCCATCATACAGCTGCACGTCCATAGTAAGGTTGGCCTGGGCTATTCCAAACCCGGGCGCAATCCTCGGGTAAAGTGCAACCGCACCGGAATTGCTGTGCGTGAGGCTTTGAAACTGCTGGGAAAAACCTGCTCCAAATCTAACTTTAAGGCCTTCGTAAGCAATGGTATCTTCTTTGGTGGTTTCAAACATATTTAAACCAGTTTTGTCTCCGGGCCTGGTAAACTGTACATCAGGGTGCAGTTTTGACAGGGTAGATTTTTGGTCCTGTGCTTGTGCCAGGGTAAAGCATCCGATAAGGGCTATCGCTAATGATAAGCGTTTCATAAACATTTTTTTAGTAGTGAAAAATTGGGTTGAGGTTATTTAGCAAAGGTTGAGTTTAGCAGGACGGTCACGTCATCACCGGTTTTAATGGTACCCATCAGTGCCCTGGGAGGCGTAATACCGAAAGCAGTGAGCTTAAACTTAACGGCAGCTGTAAATGTAACGGCATTCCCGTTTACTACGGCTTTCACGGGAAAGGTTACTCTATTTGTTTTACCTGCAATCGTTAAATTACCGGTAGCAGAAAAAGTAGCAGTAGTGCCGGCTGTTTTGATATTAGACGCTCCGGTTAACGTGTAAACGATCTCAGGATGCTTGTCAGCCTCCAGCGCCTTGTAAGCATTTTTATCCATGGCATCATCATAATATTTGCCGTTTTCTTTGATGCTCTTTAAAGACCTGGCTGCTATACGGGCAGTTAGTGATTTTATTTCAAAAACATCTCCGGTCTTGATTACAGCAGTACCCGATTGCTTTTCTGCTATACATCTCCAGTCGTGCAACGTTGATGTGCCGGTTACCATGTTTTTGGTTCTGCTTTCCACCAGCTTGTAACTATCCTGGGCGAAGATGTTCACACTTAAACCTAACAGGAACATTGCGGCTAATTGTATCTTTTTCATTTGTGTTTGTTTTTCTGTTTTGTGTTAACAAAGCTGTAACAAATGAAAAAGGAATAGGCTGACGGGGGTGTTGATCCGGATTGATTTATGTCATTCCAATAACTGACAAAGGTTAGCTTTTAGAAATAGCGGTTGTATACCTTTACCCCGATCCCAGCCTGGTAAGGGCGAGGTTGAGGTTAAAAAAAATCCCGCTGATATCTTCGGCGGGATTTGCTTATATAGAAGCCGGTTATTTTTTTACTCAGGATAGTTCCCATTTCCAGTTGCGTACTTCCTCCATATCTATACCATGCTCTTTGATGTACTGCTTATGTTGGATATGTTTGTTTTTCATTTCTTCTTTTATGTAAGCAGCTCTTTCTCCCAGCTGTGGCAACCGGCTCAACACATCCAGTACCAGGCTGAACCTATCCATTTGATTCAATACTGTCATATCAAAGGGAGTAGTGATAGTACCTTCTTCTTTATATCCTCTTACATGTATATTGTGATGATTCGTGCGCCTGTAGGTAAGTCTGTGTATCAGCCAGGGGTAACCATGAAAGGCGAAGATGACTGGTTTGTTTTTGGTAAAGAGCACATCGAAATCAATATCGCTTAATCCATGCGGGTGTTCGGCTGCAGGCTGCAGGCGCATCAGGTCTACTACGTTTACCACGCGTATTTTCAGCTCCGGTAAATGATTCCTCAGGATAGACACCGCGGCAAGGGTCTCTAATGTGGGCACATCACCGGCACAGGCCATCACTACATCCGGTTCCACTCCTTCATCATTACTCGCCCATGGCCAGATGCCAATACCCCTCGTGCAATGGGTAATGGCTTCATCCATATTCAGCCATTGCGGTGATGCATGTTTCCCGGCAATAACGACGTTGACATAATGCCGGCTTTTGAGGCAATGATCCATTGTTGATAACAGGCAGTTTGCATCCGGCGGCAAATACACTCTCACCACAGAAGCTTTTTTATTAACCACATGATCGATAAAACCCGGGTCCTGGTGTGTAAAGCCATTATGATCCTGCCTCCATACATGTGACGCTAAAAGGATATTGAGCGACGGCAGCTTTTTTCTCCAGCTGATTTCTGCAGTCATCTTCAGCCACTTGGCATGTTGGTTAAACATGCTGTCGACGATATGTATAAAAGCTTCGTAACAATTGAATAGTCCATGTCGTCCTGTAAGCACATAGCCTTCCAGCCAGCCTTCGCATTGATGTTCACTCAGAACTTCCAATACCCGGCCTGCTTTCCCAAGAAATTCATCTTCTTCAAAGGCATCAGCTACCCATTGCCGCTCTGTTATCTCAAATACCTTGTTCAGCCGGTTGGATAATGTTTCATCCGGACCAAACACCCTGAAGTTATGCATGTTGAGTTTAATAACATCTCTTATGAAGCCTCCCAGTACTTTGGTATCTCCGGGACCAGGCATGCTGCGCATATTTATATCCAGGCTATAGGTTCTGAAGTCGGGCATATGCAGGTCCCGCATTAATGCGCCGCCGTTAGTATGCGGGTTGCTGCCCATTCGCCTGTTGCCCCGGGGAGAAAGTTCCTGCCATTCGGCAAACAGTTTACCTTCTTCATCAAACAGCTCTTCAGGTTTATAGCTTTGCAGCCATTTCTCCAGTTGTGCCAGATGTTCAGGATTTTGGGCGGGGTCTGAAAGCGGTACCTGGTGGGACCTGAAGCTGCCCTCCACCTTTAGCCCGTCTATTTCTTTAGGCCCGGTCCACCCCTTGGGTGATTTCAGAATGATCATAGGCCAGACGGGACGATCGAACCGTTCATTTTCAGTGGCAGTTTCTTTAATGGCTTTAACTTCAGCGATCACGTCATCCAGCACTGCTGCCATACGTTGGTGCATATATGCGGGGTCGTCTCCATCAACCCAAAATGGTTTCCAGCCATAACCTTTCATCAGGTTATCCATTTCTTCCTTTTCTATCCTGGCAAAAATGGTAGGGTTGGCTATTTTATAGCCGTTTAAATGCAGGATGGGCAAAACCACGCCGTCTTTCGCGGGATGCAGAAATTTATTGGAGTGCCAAGCCGTAGCAAGCGGACCTGTTTCGGCCTCACCATCTCCTATTACACAAGCTACCATTAGATCAGGGTTGTCAAATGCAGCGCCGAAAGCGTGGCTTAAAGAATAACCCAACTCCCCTCCCTCGTGCATAGAACCTGGACATTCGGGAGATACGTGGCTGGGGATGCCGCCGGGGAACGAGAATTGTTTAAAAAGGTTTTTAAGTCCTTCGGCATCCTGTGTAATTTCGGGGTAGATCTCGCTGTAGCTGCCTTCAAGATAGGTATTGCCCACTAATGCAGGCCCGCCATGTCCCGGACCAGAGATGTAGATCATGTCCAGGTCGTACTGATTGATGATGCGGTTCAGATGGGCATAAATAAAATTTTGCCCGGGAGTCGTTCCCCAATGTCCCAATAGTACCTGTTTTACGTGTTCCAGTTTTAGTGGCTCCCTCAGCAAGGGATTATCTCTCAGGTATATCTGGCCAACCGACAGGTAGTTGGCGGCACGCCAGTAGGCGTCAATCTTTCTCAGCTCCCGGGGATTTAATTTTTGAATGTCTGAGGACATGAGATGCATATTTTTAAGGTAAAAAAATATTTTATCAGCGGGTAGCGCTCTTTTCAAAGGAGTTGTATGAGCCGCCCTGAAAAAGTGGTGAAAGGTTGGGTTTAGTTCTTACGCAAACTATTAATAAATCCTGAATAATGAGAATCGGTTTTGTAATATTTAAAATTTAACCTTTTTTTGCTTTAAAGTTGGTGAAGGGCCGTTGCATCTTTAACTACTTTTGTTCAGCAATTTATTGGAATCATGCGGTGGGCAATTTTTTATGCTTCTTTTTTTATGCTTCTGTTGGGTACAGGAGCATCTGCTTTTGCCAAAAGCCGCAACCTGGCCGACAATACCCGAAACAGCGGTTCCAGAATTTATCAATTAGCACAGCTGGCTGAAAAAAGAGTAGCTCATTTCAGTAATGCTGTTGACCAGGAGTTACGGGAGAAACTTATTTATACTGCCGACGAGGAAGACGATCTTCCGGAGTCTGCACCCACCCGCAGGTCACTACAAAATATACTTGCATATTTTCTTTCAGCCTATTTATTACCCGGTAACGACCCTCTTCCCGGAAGATGGTACCTGGCAGAAAAATCCCCTGTGCAGGCTTTCGACCATGCGCAACTCTGTGTTTTCCGGATCTGATACCTTTTTCTTTTATCAGCAGTAATTGTAACTCATATTAAACCTGCCGTTATGGCCAGGTCGATTATTCGTGTATTCATACATAAACAACTGCTGTACCGTCCTGCAATCGAAAATTCAATCGTTCAATAATTCTTTCCTGGAATAAAGCAATGGCCGTAGCGCCGTCATCCCGCTTTATCCATAATTCCTAAAAAATGAAACGGATAGTAATCATTTATGCGTTATGCGCATTGATATACCAAACAAGCTGTAAGTCACATGCCGAAGAAAAGGCAGCAGCCATTCAGTACATTGTTACCAACCCTTTACAGATAGACACCGCTCTTAATAAAGACTATGTTTCACAGATACGCTCGGTGCGTAATATAGAAGTAAGAGCGCAGAGCAGGGGTTTCCTGCAAAAGATATACGTAGACGAAGGACAATATGTGAAGGCAGGGCAGCTATTATTCAAGATCATGCCACAGGTATATGAAGCGGAGTTGATGAAGGCAAAGGCTGAAGCCAGTGCGGCTACCATTGAGCTTCAGAATGCTCAAACACTGGCCGATCAGAATATCATTTCCAAAAGTGAGCAGGCGCTGGCCCAGGCCAAGCTGGAGCAGGCCCGTGCCGAAACCAAACTGGCCCAGGCACATTTATCATTTACAGAAATACGCGCGCCCTTCAGTGGCATCATAGATCGTATCCCCTTGAAACAGGGAAGTCTTATTGATGAAGGAGCTTTACTCACCAGCTTATCTGATAACAGCCAGGTATTTGCCTATTTTAATGTAGGCGAGCCAGAGTACCTGAATTACCGGAAGAACCTGCAGAAAAATGCACAACAAAATATTGACCTGATACTGGCTAACGGGGATGCTTTTGGCGTTCAGGGAAAAGTAGAAACCATCGAAAGTGAGTTCGATAGCGAAACAGGTAATATCGCTTTCAGGGCGCGGTTTGCGAACCCCGACGGACTACTCAGAAACGGGGAGACCGGCAAAGTAAGGATGACAGTACCCTTAAAAAATGCAGTGGTTATTCCTCAAAAAGCTACTTATGAGTTGCAGGATCGTAAATATGTGTTTGTGGTAGATAACAAACACGTAGTAAGAGCCCGCATGATTCATATAGGTGCCGAATTACCCGATCTGTATATCGTG
This sequence comes from Acinetobacter pittii, assembly GCA_052038405.1. Taxonomy (GTDB): domain Bacteria; phylum Bacteroidota; class Bacteroidia; order Chitinophagales; family Chitinophagaceae; genus Niabella. The sequence continues at coordinate 35,168 of JBQGCI010000568.1, read as the reverse complement.
AGCAGCGGTCTTGCTGCAGATGATAAAATACTGCTGGAGGGTGTTCAAACTGTAAAAGAAGACCAGAAGATAGAATACCGTTATGAGCAGCCCCGCCAGGTCATGAATGGCCTTCATCTTAAAGCAGAGTAATTATTTAAAGAGAATTTTATGTTTGATAAATTTATAAAACGACCGGTTTTATCTATCGTCATATCGCTCATTATCGTTTTCCTGGGTATATTGGCGTTAACACACCTGCCGGTAACACAATTTCCTTCGGTGTCTCCTCCCAAGGTTAATATCACGGCAGAATATCCCGGAGCCAATAACGAACTTTTAATTAAATCAGTAGTCATTCCGCTGGAGCGTGCACTCAATGGGGTGCCTGGAATGAAGTATATCGCGTCTGATGCGGGTAATGATGGAGAAGCTGTGATACAGGTAATATTTAACCTGGGCACCGATCCGAACCAGGCTTCTTTAAACGTGCAGAACCGTGTGGCTGCTGTAACCAATAAGTTGCCACCACTGGTAATACGTGAAGGGGTGAAGATCAGCCGGGAAGAGTCGAACATGCTGATGTATATCAACCTGTATACAAAGGACACGTCCATGGGAGAGAACTTCCTGTTCAATTATGCCGATATCAATGTGCTGTCGGAGTTAAAGCGCGTAGATGGCGTGGGTTACGCCGATATATTGGGCAACCGCGAATACGCGATGCGTATATGGCTGAAGCCCGACAGGATGCTGGCCTATAAAATATCAGCCGAAGAAATAATGAAGTCATTAAACGAGCAAAGCCTGGAAGCTTCTCCTGGTAAAACAGGTGAGAGTTCGGGTAAGAGATCTCAGTCATTTGAGTATGTGCTGAAGTACCCGGGACGCTACAGTACAAAGGAGGGATATGAGAACATAGTGGTAAGATCCAGTTCTGACGGCGAATTGTTGCGGTTAAAAGATGTGGCGGACATTGAATTTGGAAGCTCCATGTACGACCTCTATTCCTATCTGAATGGTAAACCCTCCGCTGCTATTGTATTAAAGCAGTCTTACGGTAGTAACGCAAGCCAGGTAATAGCAGATGTGAAGGAAAAGATGAAGGAGCTGAAAGACAATTTTCCCAAGGGAATGGATTACGAGATCAGCTACGATGTGTCTAAATTCCTCGATGCTTCTATTGAAAAAGTAATTCATACTCTGGTAGAAGCCTTTATCCTGGTAGGTATTGTAGTATTTATTTTCCTGGGTGACTGGCGATCTACACTTATCCCCATTATAGCAGTACCTGTATCCCTGGTGGGAACATTTGTATTCATGCAGTTTTTTGGCATTACATTAAACCTTATTACGTTGTTTGCATTGGTATTGGCAATCGGGGTAGTGGTAGATGATGCCATTGTGGTCATTGAAGCGGTTCACGCCAAAATGGAGAAAAGCAATGTATCACCATTAAAAGCTACCCAGCAGGCAATGAAGGAAATAAGCGGCGCTATCGTTGCCATTACCTTCCTGATGGCTTCGGTGTTTATACCGGTGGCCTTTATGTCCGGTCCTGTGGGTATCTTCTACCGGCAATTTTCTATTACCATGGCTACAGGTATTATCCTGTCGGGTATTGTAGCCTTAACCTTAACACCGGCACTTTGCGCCATCGTGTTGAAGAACCACCATGGTAAGATCAGGAGGAAATCGTTGGTTGACCGGTTCATTGATGCTTTTAATAAACGCTTCGATCTGTTATCGAGCCGGTACATGAGATTCCTTAACCGCGTAGTGAGCAGGCGTATGGTCACTTTTGGACTACTGATCGCCTTTTGCGCAGGTACCTGGTTATTGAGTGGCAGTGTGCCTTCAGGATTTATACCCAACGAAGACCAGGGAATGATCTATGCGATTATACAAACACCACCAGGCTCTTCGCTGGAGCGTACCAATGAGATATCGGAGCGGCTGGAACGTATTGCTGAAGAGGTGGATGGCGTAAAATCTGTTTCAGCCCTCGCGGGTTACGAGATATTGACCGAAGGAACAGGTGCTAACTCAGGAACCTGTTTGATCAATCTTAAAGACTGGACAAACCGGAAAGAATCTGCCCAGGAAATTATTGAGCAGTTAGAGGAAAAAGCTAAAAGTATCCCGGGTGCAGCGATAGAATTTTTCCAGCCACCCGCTGTGCCGGGTTATGGTGCTGCAGGTGGTTTTGAATTGCGTTTGCTGGATAAGGCTGGAAGCGGCGATTATAAGAAGATGGAAACGGTGAGCCGCGATTTTGTGAAAGAGCTGAATAAGCATGAAGAGCTGGCATCGGTGTTTACTTTTTACAGCGCCAGCTTCCCGCAATACATGTTGCGGGTAGACAATGACCTGGCGCAACAGAAGGGCGTGACGATCGATAATGCTATGAGTACTCTATCTACACTGATAGGAAGCAACTATGAGACCAGCTTTATTAAGTTCGACAGGCAATATAAAGTAATTGTACAGGCCTTGCCACAGTACCGTGCGTTGCCCGACGACATATTGAAACTCTATGTGAAGAATGATCGAGATGAAATGGTTCCTTTTTCTGCTTTTATGAAAATGGAAAAAGTGTATGGCCTTTCGGAGATCACCCGGCATAATATGTATAATGCTTCTGAGATCAGTGGGTCGGCAGCCCCGGGTTATAGTAGTGGGGAGGCGATCAGCGTTATTAACGAAGTGGCCAAAGAAACACTGCCCAGAGGTTATGGTATAGACTGGGCGGGCATTTCAAAGGACGAGGTGTCCAGGGGAAACGAGGCTGTTTATATCTTTCTGATATGTTTGGGTTTTGTGTATTTAATACTGTCTGCCCAGTATGAAAGTTTTATTTTACCGTTATCGGTGATCCTTTCTTTGCCGGCAGGTATTTTTGGCGCTTTTCTTTTCCTGAAATTATTCGGTCTGGAAAATAATATTTACGCCCAGATATCCATGGTAATGCTGATAGGACTGTTAGGTAAAAACGCAGTGCTGATCGTAGAGTTTGCCGCCCAGCAGCATAGTACCGGTATGACCGTTTTAAAATCGGCTATGCAGGGAGCCAAAGTAAGGTTCCGCCCAATTTTAATGACCTCCTTTGCTTTTATTGCCGGCTTGATACCCCTGGTGTTTGCCAGCGGTCCGGGTAAGATCGGCAACCGGACTATCGGGTCGGCCGCAGCCGGAGGGATGCTCTTTGGAACCGTGTTTGGGGTCATTGTTATACCCGGTTTGTATTACATTTTTGGAACCATTGCCGCCAAAAGAAAACTGATCAAAATAGAAGATGAGAATCCGTTATCGGAAGACCTGACTCATTAGTAAAATACAAGAAGATGAAAATTCGTAACATATTTGCGACGTTGGGAATGATTGGTGCCTGCATGACTTATGCAGGCTGCCATGTTCCACAGATGGCTCAAAAGCAGGAAAATAAAGAAGTGCCGGAAACTTATGCGGTTGACCAGGACACATTGAATACAGGACTGGTAAAATGGCGCGATTTTTTTACCGATCCCAACCTGGCGGTTTTAATAGATACTGCCTTAAAAAATAACCAGGAGCTGAATATTACGTTGCAGGAAATAGAAATAGCACGTAATGAGGTTCGGGCCAAAAAAGGGGAATTGTTGCCAAGTGTTGGATACCGGGCGGGTGTTGGCATAGACAAAGCCGGACGGTATACCAGCCAGGGCGCGGGCGACGCATCTACCGAAATTACACCCGGTAAAAAAGTGCCTGATTACCTGGGTGATTTTATTGTAGGTATCAACGCCAATTGGGAAGTTGATATCTGGAACAAATTACATAATGCCAAAGATGCGGAAGTAGACCGCTACCTGTCTACCATTGAAGGCAAAAATTTTGTGCTATCCAACCTGATAGCCGAGGTGGCCAACTCCTATTACGAATTATTATCGCTCGACTACCAGCTGGATATTGTAAAACAAAATATTGCCTTGCAAAAAAATGCCCTGGAGATTGTAAAAGTACAGAAGCAGGCTGCAAGGGCAACGGAGTTGGCGGTACAAAAATTTGAAGCGGAAGTAAAAAGTACACAAAGCAGGGAGTTCGAGATACGACAGGGTATTAAGGAAACAGAGAACCGGATCAACTTTTTACTGGCAAGGTATCCGCAGCCTATAGCCCGGAAGGATACTGGTTTTATGGATCTACCGCTATCTGCCATCAGTACGGGTGTACCCTCGCAGTTGCTGGCCAACCGCCCTGATATCAGGCAGGCAGAATTGGAACTGGCTGCTTCTAAACTGGATGTGAAGGTGGCAAGGGCACAATTTTATCCTTCTTTTGACATTTCGGCTATGATCGGCTTCAACGCTTTTAATCCCAGCTACCTGGTTAAATTCCCCGAATCATTGATCACATCCCTGGTCGGCGACCTGGCAGGGCCTTTAATTAATAAGAATGCGATAAAAGCACAATACCTTACAGCTAATGCAAAACAACTACAGGCGGTATATAATTATGAGCGATCCATATTGAGCGGGTATATAGAGGTAGCCAATCAGCTGTCGAATATGAGCAACCTCCAGCAAACATTTGAACAAAAGCAGCAACAGGTACAGGTGCTGAATAAATCGGTTGAGGTATCCAATGCTTTGTACAAATCAGCGAGGGCTGATTATCTGGAAGTGCTGACTACCCAACGTGATGTATTGGAGGCCCGGTTAGAGCTGGCAGAGACAAAGAAGAAGCAGCTGGGCGCAGTGGTAAATATGTATAAAGATTTAGGAGGCGGTTGGAGATAAGTATTAAAGCAGATCAGGTTGGCCTGAGCCAACCTGATCTGCTTTATTTTCGGAAAAGTGTTATCACTACATTAATGACTTTTCATCTTCCCGATAATTGTCTCCAGCGACGTGGATAACTTAGCTGCGGCGCCATTGATGGCCATATCATAGGTTTCGCCGTCATCTGAAACGGCAATAGGTTGTTTGCCTTTTAATCTCGCTTCGATATTACAACGTTTATCGGCACCGGTATCCTTATGCGAATTCTGATCTGAAAGATAAACTTCAATACGGGTTAGGTGTTCTATAAAACGATCTACTTCTGCCAATACTACACCTTCTATTTTTTCCCGGTATTCGGTGCTTACGGTCAGGTTATTGTCTGCGTTAATTTGAATGATCATACAGTAAAAATTTATCTGGATAAATAATATTTAATATAGCATAAACAGGGCCAATCCTACACGGATTTAAAAATAAGTGAAGTGCTACTGAACCCGTTGCCAAACCTGGGTTCTCCCGATCAAAGAAAAGCCCACATATCCCCTCACTTCCAATTCATTTTTCCCTTTCGGTTTAACAGTGCAGTTGTATTGTTTGCCTTTTTCGGGATCCAGTATTTGTCCACCCAACCATTCGTCTCCATCTTTTTTCAAACCCCATAAAATGATCATGCCCTTTATTGGCTGACCTTTCCTTGCGCCGGTACAGGCGGTGCAGGTGGCATTTTCTCTGCCCGGCTCCAGTATTTTTACAACCTCGCCTTGCAGATTGCCACTTTTCGTTTCGTATATACGTATGTGCGATCTTTCTTTCCGGGTATTATCATCAATGGTTTTCCAGGTGCCAACAGGCGATTGACCAGCTACACTGGCCGATACAAAAATCAATAATGTTAGTAGTAAATGATTACTTAAAGCCATCGTTATATTTTTTAAGGCGTTAGTACCAACGCTATTGTAGCAAGTATAAACAAAAAGCAGCAGTAAACAGGAAGGGGTTTGTTAAAATAAAAGAGTAGGCCGGTTCTGATATTAATCTTGACATAATTTGGTTATTTTCATACTAAACCGAAGCTTATGAACATTTTCTCTCTTCTTGTCCTGTTTGTTCTGTGGCTCATTGGCGTCATTCGTTACGGGAGAAAGCGGAAACGAAATGGTTTAGGTGCTGTATCATTAACCGCTATCCTGTTTTTTATCATACTTCCGTTAGCAATTATTCTATTGTTCAGTTGGATAAAGCTTTAATGCAATGGTACTTTAAAAATCGGTAATGTGCTTTCTCCGGATTTCTGTAAGGATTGCATTCGGTAAACGAATGTTATAGTTCATTCGTTTTTAGCCCGGGCGAGAGCTCCCGCCAGTTGTGGCTGTAGGGCAGGCCTGCCTGTAGCCGTGGCAGGGCAGGCACTTGTACTGGTTTATAATATCCTTCTATTTAAAATACCGGATAATTGCTTCTGCTTAAATTGACGTCATTATGTTAATTCATCTTGCGGCAAAAGGACTATTAAAAGTAGCTTTGGGAGATGAAAAGAGGAATGACCTGAGATTATTCCTCTTTGTAGCCCGGACAAGAATCGAACTTGTATCTAGAGTTTAGGAAACTCCTATTCTATCCATTGAACTACCGGGCCAATTATATATCAAAAGAACTCATACCCAGTAGCAGGAAACTCCTATTCTATCCCCGCCCGAACGTACCGTTCGGTACGGGCGGGCATTGAACTACCGGGCCAATTATACGGCAAACTTTGGGTTTGCTTTTTTTGTAAGAACTCCAATTCTATCCTCCCGAAAGTTCGGGAGAACTACCGGGCCGTTTTCTGCATGGGCGCAGAAAGGGCTGCAAATATAATAAATATTCGGGTATCTAACGGCTATTTTGACTACTCTCCCTGATGATGATTTCCGGGGCCAGGCTTTCCAACTTAAAATCGGTCACCGCCCGCTTACTTTCAATCAGGTTTAGCAATAGCGTCGCTGCTTTTTCTCCCATTTCAAACGCAGGCTGACGGATTACGGAAAGCGCCGGTGCAAAAAGCGAGGTATATTTAGAATTGTTGAAGCCGATCACACCCATCTCTTTGGGTATATCGATCTTTTCTCTTTTCAAAATGTTAAAGGTCTCCGTGGTAATCTTATCTGCCAGTAAAACCAGGGCATCCGGCTTTTTTTTCAGCTTCAACAAGTTTTTCACCGCAACTTCTACTTCTTCTACATCAGAGCCTCCGTGCGAACAGTACCGGATCAATGCATGGTCCACCGTAATTTTATGATCGGTCAGCGCCTGCAAATAGCCTGAAAGACGCTCCCTGGTAAGGGCAAGGTTGACATTGCTGGCAATAACGCCTATACGCTTAAACTTGTTTTGAATAAGATGCTTTGTGGCCTGGTATACGCCCTGAAAGCTATCTGTAATAACCTTATGGGTATTAATTTCTTCTACCACACGGTCGAAAAATACGATGGGTAATCTTTTTTCGTGGAGTTGTTGTAAACCGGTGAAATCATTGGTTTCGGAAGAAATGGAAATGATCAACCCATCAATTGACCGGGAGGTGAGATAATCCAGAATCATCTGCTCCCGCTCCACTGATTCCCGGCTTTGGGTAATGATCACATTATACCCGTTTTTATAAGCAATGGATTCGATCCCGTTAATTACCTGGCTAAAAAAAGTATTGGCAATTTCTGATACCACTACCCCGATGGATAATGTTCTTTTCTCCTTTAAGCTCAGAGCAACAGGGTTAGGGCGATAATTGATTTCGGCAGCATAATCCCGGATCTTCTTTTTGGTGGCCTCACTAATTTCGTGGCTATCCCTTAACGCACGCGACACTGTCGAAGTAGACAGTCCCAAAGCTTTCGCAATATCCTTTATGGTTGCAGCTTCAAACTTCATACAGGCCTCAGATCTTTGTTGCGAAGATATAGAATTATGCACAGCATACCATTATCCCGGCTCCGATACGAGCCCTTTAAAAAATTACGGCCAGCATACGTTTCGCGGCGATTGTAACCGTTTTTATAAAAGCTGCCTTTTTTCCGGTGATCAACAATCGCTTTTTCATCATACCTTACTATAATCGGCCCATGGTAGTAAAAGCTCGTTTGAAGGAATGAAAGATTTTCACGGGTAGTGAGTTTGCGTTGGATAAATGATACTCCTCAATTTTACATAGCCTGTAATAAACGGAAAAGCATTAGCCGGGTTTCATATAACGCGGTGCAATGATTACCTGACATGGGTTTGGTCCGTTTATGTATTACCGGTATCCACTTTTCATACACAGCAATTTTATGAAATGACGCTGAATAGGGTTACCGGAAACGTTTGCGTAAATAAACAATCCCGCACTTGCCTGCTTTGTTGAAAAAAAGAAGTAGCATTGTTTAACGATTGATATTTTCAGGGGCTTACAAATGAAACCGATTGCGTTTGCTCTCTTGTTTTAGCCCTTTCAACTAAAATTAAAAGCCATATGAACAGATTATTGCTGGTGACATTAGCGGTCTTTTTTTGCAATGTTATTCAAGCGCAGACAAAAAAAATCTCCGGGTTGGTATTGGATGACGCAGAGGCCCCTCTTAGCGGTGTAACTGTGAGTGTGCAGGGTGGTAGCGCCGCCACGCAGACCGATGCTTCGGGAAAATTTTCCATCAATGTATCCTCGGATGGCAATGTATTACTAAATTTTTCCTTCACGGGATATAAAACTCAGACCGCCGCAGCTATGGACGGGATGACTATCGCTATGGATAAAGATATTGTGTCGGAGGAAGACGTGGTGGTGGTGGTTGACTATGGTTATGGAAAAATAAAAAAGTCGGATATGACAGGTTCTGTGGCCACATTATCCGGAAAGGATCTTGCCAAAATTCCTATGGCAAGCGCAGCTTCGGCGTTGACAGGCCGGTTACCTGGTGTGAGGGTTCAAACTGCCGACGGAGCTCCGGACGCTGAAGTGTCTATTAGAGTGCGTGGGGGAGGATCCATTACTCAGGATAACTCGCCGTTGTTTGTTGTGGATGGGCTTATCGTATCGACTATCCGGGATATTCCCCCCACAGATATAGAAAGTATTAACGTATTAAAAGATGCATCAGCTACCGCTATTTATGGTGCACAAGCTGCCAACGGCGTTATAGTCGTTACCACGAAGCAGCCAAAAGCGGGGCGGGCTTCGGTTTCCTACAACGGTTTTTACCAGCAAAAAAGACTTCCCCAGGATAGGAAACTAAAAGTACTGGATCCATACGAATTTGTTCTGGCCAATTACGAGTATTACCGTTTACAGTCAGATGCGGCAGTTAGGAATTTCGAGCGCTTTTTCGGCGCTTATGACGATCTCGAACTTTATAAAAACAAACCGGCGAATGATTGGCAGGACATTTTGTTTGGAGATCCGCGTCCGTCCCAATATCATAATATCTCTTTAACCGGAGGAACTGCTATGACGAAGGTCTTTCTCAGTTTAACGAATAACAAAGATGCAGGGTTATTAACCAACAATGGATTTTTAAGGAATGCACTTAATTTCAAACTTGATCAAAAAATCAATGAAAAGTTATCTGTAGGCCTTGCCGCCCGTATGACTAAAAGCATCGTGGATGGTGCTGGAACAGCAAGCGCACAATTGTCTATAAAAGACGCTGTTCAAACGAGGCCTACCAATGGATTAGCTGATGAAATGGTAATAGATCCGGGTAACATAGATCCCAATGATGATTTTGCGCAGTTCATACAAAGTCTTGTAAGTCCGTCTGAGTTGGTAAAGCAGGATTGGCGTAAGCGCACTACTCAAAATTATATTTTAAATCCTACGCTCGAATACAAAATACTGCCTAGCCTTACGTTTAAATCAAACTATAGCTTTGAAAAAAGTTTTGATGAGGTACTTCGTTTTTATGGTCCTCTTACCGGGGAATCATTCAACAATGGAGGTAATATGCCTTTGGGCGAAAAAACGAATTCAGAGGATTTCAGGTATCGCTGGGTGAACACATTAAACTACAGACTCAAAAATCTAAAAAATCAAACGCTGGACATACTTATAGGCCAGGAAGTAAATTCTAGTGGTGGCAAAAACACCTTTATAAGGTCAGAGGATTTTCGTTTATCCATTACCCCCGAAGAACTTTTTGCCAACATGGCTTTTGGACGTACCGACCGGTTGTCAACCGGCGAAAAAACGAACGCTAATATGTTTTCCGGCTTTGGAAGAATTGACTACCAGTTACTGAATAAATATATGGCGACATTCACCTTCCGAGGTGATGCGTCAAGCAGATTTTCAAAAGAAAACAGGCTTGCGTTTTTCCCGGCGGCGGCTGTAGGCTGGAAAATATCCAGCGAAAAATTTCTTTCAGGAGTTTCATGGATCCGGGAGTTAAAGTTAAGGGCCAGTTATGGAGCTACCGGTAACGATAGAATTGACCCCACCGCTACCCAGTTTTTATTCTCCGCTACAACTAATCGGGGTCCGGGCTTTGGAAATGTAGATAATGTTTATTATACACCTACCGGTTCCGTACTCTTCAACCCGAATTTGAGATGGGAAACAACGATCAATCGTAATATCGGATTAGACTTTACCTTATTCAAATCTGGCATCACCGGCTCTTTGGATTTTTACAAAAACACCGTAAAAGACCTGCTATTCCAGACCGCTATTCCTACCAATACAGGTTTTGGAGCTCAATGGGCTAATATAGGAAGCAATTCCAATCAGGGTGTCGAACTCGGCCTGAATGCAGATATCATTAAGAAAAAGGACCTGCTTGTTAGTGCTAATTTTAATATTGGAAGGAACATTGGTAAAATTGAGGCACTGGATGGTACAAATTCACGATTCCAGCAATCCAACTGGGCCAGCACAGATCTGAGAGATAGAGATGATTTCTATTTTGAGGTTGGAGGCCGTATCGGCGATGTTTATGGCTATGTAACAGACGGATACTATCAGACATCGGATTTCGAAAGTTATGATCCGGTAGGCAACCGGTATGTGTTGAAAGAAGGCGTGCCCAACTCAGGCGGTACGGTTGGCAACGGCAATGTACGTCCGGGATTCCTAAAGCTTAAAGATCTGAATGATGACGGGGTTATTAACAGTGAAGACAGGCGTGTTATTGGTAACACATTGCCCAAGGCTCAGGGAGGTTTTGGTTTTGATGTAACTTACAAGAACTTTGATCTTTCTATATTTTTCGATTGGACTTATGGAAATGACGTCTATAATGCGGGCAAGATTCAGTACACACAATTTAGACGTGTAACTTACGGAAACCTTCTGGATATGATGAGTTTGGAAAACCGGTTCTCCTATCTTGATATCGACGGATCATATACCGGCACACCCGGGGGAATAGTAACCGACCTGAATCAATTAGCGGAAATGAACGCTAATAAAAACATCTGGTCGCATGCAAGTCATGGCGTTGCCCAGGCAGTGATACATTCATGGGCAATAGAGGATGGATCTTTTATACGTCTAAACAATCTTAATATTGGATATTCTCTTCCGAAAAGGTTGATATCGAAAGCGGGCCTCAATCAGTTCAGAGTATATATTACCGGAAATAATTTAAAGCTGTGGACAAAATATTCGGGATATGACCCGGAGATTAGCACCCGTGGCAACGGACTAACGCCAGGAGTGGATAATTCTGGTTTTCCCCGGAGCCGGACCTTTACTTTCGGAGTAAATGTTGGCTTTTAAAGTTCATTAACGCAAATTAAAATTAATACCAATGAAACTTAACTATATAGCGATTCTGGCATTTCTAATAATATTTAGTTCCTGCAAAAAATTTTTAGAACCCCAGTCCATATCAACCTTTGACATCGCCTATGTGTATTCCAATGTAGATGATGCCCGTAAAGGAGTTAATGCAGCGTACGAAGCTTTTGGAACCGATGGCTTCCGTTCACGGTTGTCTAATAATATGACAGGAAACACAGATATAGAACATGCTACCGGTTGGGGTAGCCAAAGCGACCGGTATCAAATCTGGGATCTAAATGCTCTTTCCACTAATGGTGATTTGAGACAGTTTTGGAATTCGGCATACACATCCATTCGTAACTCTAATATTGCTATTGAAGGAATAGAGGCAAGTGCTGCCTTGCAATCAACTGATGTGACCACAAAAAATCTCATGTATCACATGCTGGGGGAGGCCTATACCATCAGGGCCTATTGGTATAGTATGTTGATTTACTATTTTGGTGATGTGCCTAATGTGCGCGAGTACCCTAAGGCTGGAGCCAACTTTTTTCTGCCACGGGAAGACCGAAATCTTATTCTTTCACAGTTAATTGAAGACCTTACTAAAATTGAGGATAAAATGATGTGGGCTGATCAATGTCCTTACGGCACTGAACAGGTGAATCGTGAATATACTTTAGGCATGATAGCCAGGTTGGCTTTACAACGTGGAGGGTACTATCTTACGCCAGAGTTAAGCATGGTACGCAAAGATGATTACCAGGAGTATTATAAAATAGCCAAAGCTTATACCGGGAAGTTAATAACATTGAAGGATCGCGAGTTGCCAAGGGATTATCGTCAGATTTTTATGAATCAGAACAAATTTATCACTACGGTAAATAGTGAAGTACTGTTTGAAGTTCCTTTTGCCCTGGGTAATGGAGATGTGGCCTGGAATATAGGTATTTCCGTGGAAGGCGGAGCTACAGCTAATCATCAGTATGGGTCAGGAGGTAATTACATGGCAATACCCCCCAGTTATTATTTCTCGTTTGATACACTGGATATAAGAAGAGACGTGACCTGTGCTCTGTACAAAGTAAATACAGCTTTTGAGGAAGTGTTTGTGACAGGTCCTACCAATATCGGACAGGGAAAATGGAGCCGTCATTTTTTACCTAATCCTCCCGGGCAGAATTCAGCTAAGGGTACCGGTATTAACTGGCCTATGATGCGATACGCGGACATATTATTAATGCACGCAGAGGCGATCAATGAACTTGAAGGGCCAACAGCGGCAGCCAAAGAATCACTCTCTCGTGTAAGAAAACGGGCATTTACGGAGGCGTTGTGGCCGTCAAAAGTGGACGCCTATATTACTGCAGCCGGTGGAAGCAAAGAAAATTTTTTTAGGGCTATCGTAGACGAAAGAGCCTGGGAATTTGGTGGGGAAATGATTCGTAAATACGAGCTGATCCGCTGGAACCTGTACGCTACAAAAATGTTGGAAACTGTGGAAACACTAAAGGATATGGCCAACTCTGCTGTGACGGGAGCCGGTGCTTATGCTAATTATCCCAACTACATGTACTGGAAGAGAGATGCCGCGGGACGTTTTATGTTGCTGAATCCAAACAGGAAAGTTGCGGCTGCTCCGGATGAGACATGGACCCGTGTTAACTTCTTACTCGATTTATGGGACGGAACTAAAAACACCTATAAAGAATGGGTAACTAAAGATTGGGCAAATTACTATAGCGGACCTAAGCCTGGAGTAGCCCGGTATATCTTTCCTATCCCCGAAGAGGCTGTTGCGGCAAGCAAAGGGAATATGACTAACGAAGGGTATATGTTCAACAACTAAAATACTACCGACAGAGAATCTGATTGTGATTAATAAATTATCATCAAATGAAAAAGATATATACAATATTTTCGACACCTTACTTTGCAGGTATCCTGAGTGCACTGCTCATTCTTGCTTGCAATAAGGACGATGAGAACTATGAGCAAACCCGGCTTTTCCGACCTGTGTTAAACGGAACGGGAATGACTGTAGAGAATAATGTAATAACCCTCAATCTCGGTAAGCTTAAGGAAGCCGCATCATACACAATCGAGATAAGCCGGGACTCTTTTAAAGTTGTAGATTATACTGTAACAGTAGACACTAATTATATAGTGTTAGACGAAACTTTACTGGGCGAGGGACTGCTGTATAATACGGCTTATCAGGTGCGTGCAACAGCCAACGCTGCCGACCCTCAGTATAGCAGTAAATTTGCAGACCTTGGAGCGATACGTACTATGCGCTTTCCATCTGTGTTAAACAACCCCAGAAGCTATGACGTAACAGATACGCGCGCAAAAGTGACCTGGGCAGTGTCAGGTGCTGCAGTTACCGGCATTAAAGTATTTAGTTCGACAGACGTAAGGCTGACAACACCTATCGCTGAGTTTAACGTACCTACAGCCGATCAGGCTGCAGGAGTTACTATTATTAGCGGCCTTACGCCTAATACAACTTACCAGGTGGCCCTATACAGTGGTACGACGCTCAGGGGCTGGGTTGATTACAAAACGCTCGTTGCAGGTGTAGATGTAAATGATCCCAAGGTGATCAATTTAAGCGAATCTGAAGATCCGGCTGCGTTAACAGCAGCCCTGGCTGCGGTTCCGGATGGAGGGATCATTTTACTGAAAAAAGGATTCCGGTACAATATGCCTACTGTGGCATTTAATAAATCTGTTACGTTCAAGGGCGCTTATGGCTTTTCGGATAAGAAGGCAGCAATTGTAAATACATCAGGGAATATGAGCATCTCTGCTGGTGCGAATATCGGGCATGTGGTTTTCGATGATCTTGAAATTGATGGTCAAAATATTTCTGGTGCTTACGTATTCAACCCTGACATAAGCGGTAATGTAACTCAAATAGCAGAACTCCGCTTTGAGAACTGTGACATACATCATATGCGCGGTATAATACGAATCAGGAGTGATGTATTTATTAGAAACTATATTATATCAAATTCCAGTGTACATCATATTGGAGGCTATAGTCTTTTAACTGCCGATACTGATGGTGCGGACAAAGCTGCATTCGATAATGTAAAATTTTTGAATTCTACTTTTTATAAAATCAACTCATTGGTACAAACGCGTCAGAGTTTCCAGAGCTTTGAAATAGACGCATGTACATTCAGTGAATTTACTTCGGGTGGTGCGCAGGCTTTCAGGTTCAGGGGGGCGGCCGGCAGAAATAATGTAGTAAATGGATTTGCCATTAAGAATTCGATTTTTGGATCAGGGTGGGATGAGACTGGTACTCAGAATACTACCGTGACCATGAAAAGTGGGTTGCCCGCTACGACATTTACTGTTACTAACGTGTGGGGGACCTCGGATCTTAAAATAGCAGCCGGTTCTGAAATTCCCGGGTTACCTGGTATGAACTATAGCAATACAGCAGATAAGCTCTGGGCCGATCCATACAATGGTATATTCAGCATTCTTGATCCTTCATTTGCTGGCAAATATGACTCCGGCGCGCCGGTTTGGAGAACTAAGTTGTGATAGGAACTGCGATTAGCGCGTTTGAGCGGTAGGGTATATCCTATCTCTTTCGGGATGCTATTCACCAGTATGCTGGTTTAATGTCTGATTGCGTAGTGCGTAATATATTATCTGCTATGCCATCTCGTTCCAAATTATGAAACCATGCACTTTTTTTGGGCATTGAATAAAGTTTTAGAACAAGTTTTTTTCTCCGGCTTTGATATGGGCAACCGGCCGTTAAAGATATCACTGTAAGACGGCGTATAAAAAATAGTTGAAGATCTCCGGAAGCCCGGATTCGGGCTTTGCAGAAATAGAGTGTGTATTCGTATAGCGTGAGGTGACCGACAGCCTAAAATACAGAATCAAATTCTCAAGGCATATGACGATAAGAACATTTTTTTCACTACTCCCTGTAATAATAATGCTGGCTTGCTCCAAGAGCGGCGGTGCTACCCCTGATAACGGAGGAGAACCGGTGCCCGGTAAACCAACTCCTGTGAAAGAAACAGCCTTTGCTTTTCCGGGCGCAGAAGGTTTTGCTAAGGATATAGCTGGCGGAAGAGGTGGAAAGGTTATCAAGGTAACCAACCTCAATGATGCCGGTACAGGCAGCTTACGTGCGGCCATTAACGAAACCGGAAAGCGCATTATAGTTTTCGATATTTCAGGCACGATCATTCTGAAATCGCGGCTGAATATCAAAAATAATGACCTGACCATTGCCGGTCAAACCGCGCCCGGAGACGGTATTACACTTCGTGATTACCCCGTATATATAGATGCCGATAATGTGATTATCCGATTCATGCGCTTCCGTATGGGGGATGCGGCCCAACAGGAGGGCGATGCATTAGGGGCCAGGTTCAGGAAAAATATCATCATTGACCACTGTTCCATGAGCTGGAGTACTGACGAGTGTGTCTCCTTCTACGCCAACGAAAATACGACGATACAGTGGTGTTTGATAGCGGAAAGCCTGCGTAACTCAGTTCATGGAAAAGGTGCCCATGGCTATGGAGGTATTTGGGGTGGCAGGAAGGCCAGCTTTCATCACAACCTGCTCGCTCACCATGATAGCCGTAATGCCCGCCTCGGTGAAGAAGCCGGTAAAGCTTTTGCATTAACAGATCTCACCGATATTCGTAATAATGTGATCTATAATTGGGGCAGTAACAGCTTCTATGGCGGCGAAGCTATGAATGTAAACCTGGTCAATAACTATTTTAAACCAGGACCTGCTACCATCACCAACAACGGGATTGCCAGGCAGGGGCGCATTATTTCGATCGATAAAAATAAAGTACAGGGAACAGAAGTATATGATATTTGGGGAAAGTTCTATATAAATGGTAATATGGTGGACGGGCATCTTAACGCCACTAATGATAACTGGACCTTTGGTGTATATAACCAGTTCCATAACAGTTATGGCACTGTGCCAGAAATGGATAAGGCATCGATGCGTTTAAGTCAGCCCCATTCGATAGGGGAAAACATGGTTATGTACGACGCAGCCCAAGCATACCAGCAGGTTGTTGACTACGCGGGCGCATCGCTGGTAAGAGATGCAGTAGATATCCGCTTGATAGAAAATGTAAAAAACAGGGCTTTTAGCGCCAACGGGTCTAACGGCAGCAAAAACGGTATCATCGATACTCAGTCAGATGTAGGCGGCTGGCCGGAATTAAATTCATTGCCTGCACCGAAAGATACAGACGGTGATGGCATGCCAGACGCCTGGGAGACCGCTAATAAGCTCGACCCTAAAGTAGCTAATGCTAACGGAAAGGAATTAAGTACCGGGTATGACAATATAGAAGTATATATCAACGGCCTCGTAAAAGATATTGTTGACAACCAAAAATTGTAGTTGAATCACGTTGTTTCTCCTTTACCGGTTAAATAATGTAAAAATAAAATCATGGGCACTCAGTTGATATTTTGCTTATTGGTCGCACAGGTATTATTACTTTCCTGTTCTTCGCAGCGGGCACTGGTCATTAAACCAGTAATGGAAGAAAAGCCTGTAGCATTTCCGGGCGCTGAAGGGTTTGGTAAGTATACCACCGGCGGTCGTGGGGGTAAGGTTATGATTGTGTCTAATTTAAATGATGACGGATACGGCAGCCTTCGAAAAGCGGCAGAGGCCAATGGTCCGCGTGTAGTGATTTTTAATGTTTCGGGTACCATTCATCTGTTATCGAAACTAAATATTAAGGGAAATATAACGCTTGCCGGGCAAACAGCTCCGGGAGATGGTATCTGTATCGCTGATTACCCGGTATCCATCGCGGGCGACAATGTGATCGTTCGCTTTCTCAGGTTTCGAATGGGCGATCGGTACCAGAACAAGGGAATGGTTGATGGGGCCGGATCTGATGATGCTTTCAGCGCATCGGGAAGAAAAAATATTATTATTGATCATTGCAGTATGAGCTGGAGTACCGATGAAGTATGCTCCGTTTATAAGGGAGATAGTACAACCCTGCAATGGAACCTGATTACCGAGCCTTTAAATTATTCTTATCACTTTGAAACTGGAGATAGAGACTTTGAACATCATGGCTATGGCGGTATCTGGGGCGGATCGCATTTTAGTGCGCATCATAATTTAATCGCACATTGCGTTAGCCGCACACCAAGATTCAATGGTGTCAGATTGGGGGAAACCGATGAACTGGCTGATTTTACGAATAATGTGATTTATAACTGGGGCCATAACAATGTATATGGGGGAGAAAACGGAAAGTATAATCTGATCAACAATTATTATAAATATGGCCCCGAAACAAAGAAAAATATGCAAAGCAGGATTGTAAATCCAACCAGAACAGCCAACACGGCAAACCCTTATGGAAGGTTTTATGTAGCAGGCAACTATGTCGACGGCGATGACGAAACCACTGCCGATAATTACTTGGGCATACACGCAGATAAGGCAACAACAGAGCAGGAAACGCAAATGGCGATAGTGAACCACGCTTTCCCGGTTATATCTGTCAGGACGCAACCTGCTCAGGAAGCTTACAAAGCGGTACTGCAATATGCGGGCGCTATTTTACCGCAGAGGGATACGCTGGATCAAAGAGTGATCAAAGAAGTAGCTAACAGAACCGGGCGGTTTATCGACGTGCAGGGGGGCTATCCGCATGGAACCGCATATGAAAAAACAATCAATGCCTGGCCTTCTTTACAACAGGAGCCACCGCTTAGAGATACCGATAAAGACGGCATGCCGGATGAGTGGGAACTCAAGAACCAACTTAATATAAATGATCCTGATGATGCATCTCTTTACAGCGTTCATCAATCTTATACCAATATTGAAGTTTACATCAACAGTCTTGTTCAATGAAAAGAATTTTATATCTACTACTGGGAATATTCTTAACGAATGGGCTCGATGCCCAAACTATAGCATTCCCCGGGGCTGAGGGCTTTGGCAAGTATGCAACGGGTGGCCGGGGAGGCAAAGTGATCACCGTATCTAATTTAAACGACGATGGCCCCGGAAGCTTTCGCCAGGCATTCAAAGAATATCCCGGTGAGCCTATCACCATTGTTTTTTCTGTTGCCGGGATTATAGAATTACAATCGCCCTTAAAGATCAGCCGTTCTGACATCACAATAGCCGGGCAAACGGCGCCGGGAGACGGTATTTGCTTAAAAGGGAATTCGTTTATTATTAATGGTGCGGGCGATAAAACCGGTGCGCGGGGGAATATTATTATACGGTATCTCCGTTCGAGACCCGGAGCAAAAATAGCTAATGGTGTGTATGGCTTTAATATGGAGAATAGCCAGAACATCATCATTGACCACTGTTCGTTTACCTGGGCCAATGAAGAGTGCGCTGCTATGTATGATATCAAAAATGTGACGGTACAATGGAGCATTATCAGCGAAGGTTTATACAACGCCAATCATCATAAGGGGCTGAGAGCTTATGGGGGTGTATGGGGCGGACAAAATGCATCCTACCACCATAACCTTATTTCGAACCAGAATAGCCGGACGGTAAGGTTTAATGGAGCCAGGGCGCATGATACCCTGGCGATAATAGATTATAGAAATAATGTCATTTTCAACTGGAAGAGCGCCAATGCCTGTTACGGGGGAGAGGTAGATATACCGGGAGGTAAATCTAACATCAATATGGTTAACAATTATTATATTCCCGGACCGGCTACGGCAAAGGAATTGAAGTTTGTAAAAGCTAATTACAACTCCGCAAAGGCCAGGGGGGGTGGTCAATGGTATCTGAACGGTAATGTGATGGAAGGGTACAAAAAACTTTCCGATGATAATGGTTCAGGCATCGATCTTTCAGAGTTCCCGGAAGAATTTAAAAAGCAGGCGCTGGTTGCAGCACCATTCGACATAGCAGAACCAATAGCCGGGCAATCGGCCCGTCAGGCTTATCAGTCGGTGCTAAAAAATGTAGGCGCATCTTTACCTGAGTATGATGCAGTGGATCAACGTTTGATAGCAGAAGCCAAATCACACAAAGCCTTGTCGGGCGAAAAAGGTATTATCAATGATGCTTCAGAAGCAGGTGGCTGGCCGGTATATCAATATATAAAAGGGCCTGTTGATACGGATAAAGACGGCATGCCTGATGAATGGGAAACTAAAAACGGTCTGAATCCGGGAAGGGCAGATAACAATGAGTATAAATTAAGTAAAGAGTATACCAATATCGAAGTATATATAAATGGTTTGGTGAAGTAATACCTCGACTTATCTGAATAAATTAAAAATGATCCGATGATAAAACGTATAGCTTGTCTTCCCGTGTTTCTTTTGCTGTTTTTAGTGGCAAAAGCACAACAGTCTATACCCGTTGAAATAGACACTAAACCTTTTGCTGATAATGCGGGCCATTGGTATAGTATTTATGATAACAAAAATATGATCAATGCCGCTCCGGGAAGACCCAGGTATAAACCTACCGATCTGAAGCAGGTGGCAGATAATATCCTGCTTTTTCAAAAAGCAAACGGAGGCTGGCCCAAAAATTACGATATGTTTGCCGTGCTTACTCCTGAGCAAAAAGAAGCTGTTGCCGCTCAAAAAAATACACTGAACACCACCTTCGATAACGGCACCTGCTACACCCAGATACGGGCGCTGGCGATCGCATATGCTTCTGTAAAAGAGGAACGCTATAAAGATGCCGCTTTAAAAGGACTGAATTATATACTGGAAGCACAGTATGCAAATGGAGGCTGGCCTCAATATTATCCGCTGAAAAAAGATTACAGCCGCTATATTACGTTCAACGATGGGGGCATGACGGGTATTGTTGACCTGCTTACCGATATCTATGAGCAGGAACCTCTGTATAATTTTATCGATGCAGCGCTTCGAAGTAAGTTACAAGCGGCGTATCAAAAAGGCATTGATTGTATCCTGAATACGCAGATCGTTGACAACGGAACTTTAACGGCCTGGTGCCAGCAACACGATGAAGTCACACTCCGGCCTGTGTGGGCTAGGAAGTTTGAACCGCCGAGTATTTGCAATGGGGAAAGCGTGGGAATTGTGTTTTTCTTAATGCGTATTAAACACCCGGACGAACGCGTGATCAAAGCTGTTAAAGCTGCCATGAAATGGTTTGAAGATTCCAGGATTTATAATACGGTGGTGAAGACCATAAAGGCAGAAAAAATGGATACGCCTTTCCGCGTGTCGGAGAGTGACCGGGTAGTAGAGACCGATAGCTCAGCAATGCCGATCTGGACACGCTTTTACGAATTAAAAACGCATAGACCTTTGTTTTGCAACCGTGATAGTAAGGTGGTTTATTCCCTTGCAGAAGTAGACCGGGAGCGCCGTGACGGCTACGCCTGGTATACCTATGCTCCGCAAAAAGCATTGGATGCGTATGCAAAATGGCAGAAACGAATAGCTCAGAACCGTACGGCCCTTAACTAAAATGAACAGGCGAATGAAATAATTCATTCGATGATTAAAAACATAAACATTAAGAATGAAATTGAAAATCATCCTTCCGATGCTATTGATCCCGGCAGCTGCATTTATGTTACCCCCTAAAAAAGTAAAAATTTTTCTGGCAGGCGATTCTACGATGTCCATAAAAGATATAAAAGCGTATCCTGAAACCGGGTGGGGTATGCCGTTTGTATATTTCTGGGATAGTACAGTGCAGGTAATCAACCTCGCAAAAAATGGGCGCAGCACTTCTTCTTTTAAAAGAGAGGGTCTATGGGGAAAGATCATGGAGCAATGTGAGAAGGGCGATTATGTTTTGATTCAGTTCGGGCATAATGATGAAGTGCCTACCAAGAAATCGGCTACTACAGAAACCGAGTTTAAAAGTAACCTGCTACGATATGTAAAAGAGGCCAGGTTAAAAGGTGGCACTCCCGTTCTGATCACACCGGTAGCCCGTAGAAAATTTGATAGTACGGGTAAAGTGATTGGAACGCACGATGTGTATGCACAGATTGTAAGAGAAGTGGCATCACTCGAAAAAGCGCCTTTGATTGATTTAGATATACAGGCACAGCATTTATATCAGCAAATGGGTGCAGAAGCTTCTAAACTTTTATTCGTGCACCTGCAACCCGGTGAGCATCCTAATTATCCTGCCGGTAAAGTAGATGATACACATTTCAGCGAATTAGGCGCCAGGAAGGTGGCACAAATAGTTTTGAAAGATATCCGTGCGCGGGTTCCGGAACTGGCAACCAGAATTAAAAATCCGGCAGTTAATAAGCGTCCATAAACGCGACGGAATTCCTTGTTTTTCTTAATGGTGTAGGCTGGAGTTCTTGTTCCAGACATATAACAAGGGGCCTGATGGTTTATAAGTAGCCAACAATAAAAAGCAGATACGATGTTAAGGAAAAGTATAGTATGCATTTTTTTCATTAGCTGTAACTTGTGGATTTGTGCGCAACAACCGGTACCGGTGAAGCCAAGGATATTGATCAGCACTGATATCGGAGGTACAGATCCCGACGATAATCAGTCGCTGATCCATTTACTCATGTACAGTGATCAATTCAATTTAGAAGGCCTGGTGTCTTCGCCTTCTTATGGTGAGGGGAGCAAAGAGGAGATGCTAAGAATGATTGATTTGTATGAAAAAGATTATCCCCTGCTCAAAAAATATGAAAGCAGTTTAGCTGCCCCTGATTTTTTAAGACGAATAACCAAGCAAGGGGCAAAGGGACCGGCTCCCTATAAGGGTTATCGAGTTGCAACGGAAGGATCAGAATGGATTATTAAAACTGCTCAGAAAAAAAGTAACGAACCATTATGGGTATTGGTTTGGGGAGGATTAGATGATGTGGCGCAAGCCTTACACGACGCGCCGGAAATTCAAAAGAAAATTAAAGTATTTTGGATTGGAGGCCCCAATAAAAAATGGAGCGCCAATAGCTATGCCTACATTGTTGCTAACTTTCCTGGCCTTTGGTTTATAGAAAGTAACTCCTCCTATTATGGTTTCTTCTCAGAAGAATCGGACGAAGAGATTTCAAATAAAAAATATTACAAAAATTACATCAGGGATGCTGGTTTTCTGGGAAAAGGATTCAAAGACAACCGGTATAATGGAACTATAAAAATGGGTGACACGCCATCATTGCTTTATATGATGGACGGGGACCCCAATAATCCGTTGAAGGAAAGTTGGGGAGGAAGCTATGAAAAGTTCGGTCGCAGCCCACTTGCTATTTTTGATAGAAATTTAACCATTAAAGATACTGTTGCCGTCTTCTCCATTGCTGAATTAAGATTCGAAGGTCCGCAATTGGACATAGATAAAGATACGCCTTGCTTTAAGCTGGTAGTAAAAGCAAACATAGGGGAACAAAGCTGGGATGGATTCTATCTGGGCAACGGCAATTATGCGGTACGTTATATTCCGAAGCAAACCGAAACGATCAGTTATAATACTACATCGTTAATACCCCAATTGAGCAATCAATCGGGTCAGTTTTTCGTAAGTAACCTCTGGCCCGGAAAAGCCAATGAAAATGATTATATTTTAGGCAACCACTATTACACCGATAAGCAGGATCCGGCGCTATACGATGGTATCTGGCAGGGTGGTAAAACGGTGTTGAAGTGGAGGGCCGACGTTCTCAGGGACTGGGCTAAGCGGTGGACCTGGTTACAGTAGATAACAAAATTATTTAAAATGAATAATATAATGCAAATGCAAAAAACAGCACCGGTTCCAACAAGTCTGTTCGGGGGCCGGGAATGGAGAAGTGACTCCGAAGATAGCAACAACATATCTGGGTGGGGCGAGTTGCCGCCAGGCCTGCGGGTAGTAAGATTGCTACATCGGGGTATGAGTGCTGTCTTTGTTATAGTGACGTTGTTTTTTGCGATGAATACTGCAAATGCACAAACATCTAATCCCGGCAAATACCAATATATCTTTACCGTAGCCAAAGATGGCAGTGGCGACTATAAATACATTCAGGATGCAATTGATGCCATGCGTGTATATCCGCTGGCGCCTATTACGCTGTATATTAAAAATGGCGTATACAATGAAAAAATTGAACTGCCCGCTAACAATACGGATGTGACTTTTATTGGTGAAGATGTAGATAAAACAATTATCACTTTTAACGATTATTCGGGAAGAGGAAAGCTAACCACTTTTACTTCGTATACCGCTAAAATTTCAGGCAACCGGTTCACCGCACAGAATATTACTTTTGTTAACAATGCAGGGCGCGTAGGCCAGGCAGTAGCATTATATGTAGATGCTGATAAAGCCGTGTTTAAGAACTGCAAATTCATGGGCGACCAGGATACGATATTCAGCGCCGGAGAAACGTCGCGCCAGTTGTTTGTAGACTGCCATATAGAAGGTACTACCGACTTTATTTTTGGCCCGTCTACAGCTGTCTTCCAAAATTGTACCATCAAAGAGAAGACCAATTCCTATATCACAGCAGCGAGTACAACACCCGGCAAAAAGTTCGGCTATGTTTTTTTAGATTGTAAAATCACCGCAACGGAGGAAGCAACTAAAGTCTTTTTAGGAAGACCCTGGCGTGCACATGCTAAAACTGTTTTTATACGTTGTGATATGCCTGCACCAGTTGTTGCGGAAGGTTGGCATAACTGGGGTAATCCTGAGATTGAAAAAACGGTTTTATATGCGGAGTATAAAAGTAAGGGCGCAGGTGCTAACCCGGCAGCGAGAGTAGGGTGGTCCAAACAGCTTACCGATAAGGAAGCCGCTGCCTATACACTCGAAAATATTTTTGCTTCGGGCAGCAATCCTGATCTGCCCGGCGAGAAAGACTGGTTTAAACAAACCCCGTTAAAAACTTTTACATGGCCGGTAAAAAAGTAATACATCGCCGAACCGTAGCGAACTGTGATCCTGAGCTTGCCGAAAGCTCGAGAGTCGTTACGCTCACTACTATACAGCTATCTAAGTGTTTGACGGGGATAAAAGCAATATTGGCCTCTAAAAAAGTATGTATCAGAGTGCTTGCAATTTTTTGTGTGCTTTTTTTTTATATAAAGGTCGCGGCACAGGAATTTCTGCCCATCTGGGAAAAGGGAAAGATCCCCAACCAGAAATATATGATACAGGATAGCATTGCTGATGAGCGTGCCTGGAAGACCGGCCTGCCAGGTATTTACGCTTTTCCGGCCAATAAAGCCGGGAATACAGGAACCAGTATACTAATTTGCCCGGGAGGCGGCTACCAACGTGCCTCTTATGTATATAATGGTTTCAATTTTGCCAGTTGGTTCAATACACTTGGTATTAATGTATTCGTATTAGTGTACCGCCTGCCTCACCAGAGCAACCTCATAGAGCCTGCTATGGCACCGCTGCAGGACGCACAGCGCGCTATCAAATATCTAAGGGCTAATGCAGCAACCTGGCAGCTGGATACCGGCCGGTTGGGCGTTATGGGCATCAGTGCCGGCGGGCATTTGGCCGCAATGTTAGCTACACAAACCCACGACGTATTTAAAGTGAATGATAGAATGGATATAGCTGACTGTCATCCTGATTTCTCAATATTGCTATCTCCCGTAATAACCATGGGTGTATGGGCACATAAAGGAAGCAGACGCAATCTTTTGGGCGGCGATACCTGCGCTGCACGGATAGAAGAATATTCCATGGAAAAACAGGTTACCGCCACAACTCCACCTGCTTTTCTGGTTCATGCAGTAAATGACAAAACCGTAAATGTGCGCAATAGCCTTTTATACTACAATGCACTTATTGATAACCATGTAAATGCCAGCCTGCATACATTTCCGCAAGGCGGGCATGGCATACGGGTTACCGAAAATCCCGGCTCAACCGAACTGTGGTTGCCCTTGTTACAATCCTGGTTGAAGGAAATGAATTTTTTAAAACCCATACCCTTTAAATAGATACATGATCCGATTATTTTTACTGCATCTTTTTGCAATGTGTATAAGTGCAGTCGCATTTGCTGCAAGGCCTGATTTTATAGTGGCAAAAGATGGAACCGGCAATTTTACAACTGTACAGGAAGCAATCAATGCTGTTCAGGACTCCAATCATACCAGAACAGTCATCTTAATCAAAAACGGAACTTATAAAGAGAAGCTGACCTTGCCTGCTACCAAGATCAATGTGAGTTTTATAGGAGAAGATGTGAACAAAGTAATACTTACTTACGACGATTACGCCAGTAAAAAGAATGAGAAGGGTGCGAATATCGGTACTACGGGGAGCGCTTCTTTTTTTATTTATGGAGATGGCTTTAGTGCCGAAAATATCACTTTTGAAAATAGTGCGGGTGCTGTTGGACAGGCAGTAGCCGTGCGGGTTTCGGCAGATCGCATACAGTTTAAAAATTGCCGGTTCCTGGGTTTCCAGGATACATTGTATGTACATGGAGCTGGTGCTAAAAGCAGGCAGTATTATAAAAACTGTTACATAGAGGGGACTACTGATTTCATTTTCGGAGCCGCTACCGTGCTGTTTGAAAATTGCTCGATCTATTGTAAAAAAGGAGGCAGTTATATTACGGCAGCCAATACGCCAAAAGAGGCGATCTTCGGTATGGTATTCGTCAAATGCACGATTACCGGTGAAAACGGTGTGTCTTATTATTTAGGCCGTCCATGGGGTGATTTTGCAAAAACGGTTTTTATACAATCTGAATTGCCTGCATTTGTCAGGCCCGAAGGCTGGCACAACTGGGGCCGGCCTGCAGCCGAACCAACAGTACAGTATGCAGAGTATAAAAATACAGGTGAGGGCGCCGCAACCGGTAAAAGAGCTTCCTGGTCGAAGCAATTAACTCAAGAAGAAGCAAAAAGATATACTGCACAAAACATGTTCAACGATTGGGATGCCGGCAGGTAAATCCGGCAACATATAAAAACTATTAAAAGATATTTTGATCTGAGTAAATGACAAGTATGAGAAGAAATTTTTTAGCTGCAGGGTTATTGGCCTTAGTTTGCAGCCTGAAGGCACAGAAGCCCTATGTATCGCAGGTTTGGAGACCCGATAATGGCGACGGAACGTATAGCAACCCGGTACTGAACGCCGATTACTCTGACCCCGATGCCATACGGGTAGGAGATGATTTTTATATGATCGCTTCGAGCTTTGACCAGGTGCCTGGCCTGCCTATCCTTCATTCAAAGGATCTGGTCAACTGGAAACTGATTGGTCATGCTTTGCAGCGGCAGGCGCCTTTGGAAGCATTTAATAAAGTACAGCATGGCAATGGAGTTTGGGCGCCCGCTATCCGTTATCATAAAAATGAATTTTATATCTATTATCCCGATCCCGATTTTGGTATCTATCTTACAAAGGCTAAGAGAATTACAGGTCCCTGGAGCGATCCTGTTTTAGTGGAAGGCGGCGCTGGTTTAATTGATCCATGCCCCTTTTGGGACGAAGACGGTAAGGTTTATCTTTCTCATGCCTATGCAGGTAGCAGGGCCGGCATCAAAAGTGTTCTTGTTATTAAGGAGATGAACGCAGAAGGCACTAAAACAACCAGTAAGGGTGTGCTGGTTTATGATGGGCATGAGCTGGATCCAACCATTGAGGGCCCCAAAGTATATAAGCGTAACGGATATTACTATTTATTTGCGCCGGCAGGGGGCGTTGCCACGGGATGGCAACTGGTATTGAGAAGCAAAAACATATATGGCCCCTATGAAAGGAAAGTGGTAATGGAACAAGGTAAAACAACGGTTAATGGCCCGCACCAGGGTGCCTGGGTAGATACGCAAACGGGGGAAAACTGGTTCCTGCATTTCCAGGATAAGGATGCAATAGGAAGAGTGGTGCATTTGCAGCCGATGAAATGGGTGAATGACTGGCCCGTGATTGGAGATGACAAAAACAACGACGGTAGCGGGAACCCGGTGTTACGCTATAAAAAGCCCAATGTTGGAAAAACCTATACCGAAGAAAACCCTGCAGAGTCTGATGAGTTCAACGATCTGAAGCTGGGTTTACAATGGCAATGGCAGGCCAACCCACAGGCTACCTGGAGTTTTATGAATACTTCTAAAGGCAGCCTTAGAATGTATGCACATCCAGTAGAAAAAGGTCAGACTTTGTGGCATACGCCTCATGTGCTGTTACAAAAGTTTCCACATGATGCATTTACTGCTACAACAAAAATCAGCTTCCGCTCCAGCGAAAAGTTTACCGGTGAGAAGGCCGGGCTCACTACCATGGCTATGAATTACGGCAATATTGCTATTAAACGAAAAGAAGATGGCAATTACATTGTTTTCACTATTTGCGGGAAAGCAGATCTTGGTGGTAAGGAATCGGAAAAAGAAATAATGAAACTGTCGCAAAACGAAGTGTACTTCCGTATGCAATTCAGATCGGATACCAACTGTGTATTCAGTTATAGCCTTGATGGGCAGCAATTTGTTGAAGCCGGAAAAGTAAAAGCAACGCCGGGCAAATGGATCGGATCTAAAGTAGGACTATTTACTACCAGCGATGTAAAGATCAACGATGCCGGTTTTATAGATGTAGATTGGTTTAGGATAACGAAGTAGCAACGCCTCAGAGTGCATTGCTCCCGGATGGTTTTGGCTTCATGGCTTTGTTATATCTTCCGCGGCACTATACTGCGCTTATCAAATTATAGGCGATGTGGCAGGGTGCTTAAAGAATAGCAACTTCGGCAAAAAGTTAAATCAACGAGCTCCCGGATTGAATACCGGGAGCTTTCCTGTGTTAGGTGTCACTACGTGTTGCTCGTAACAAAGAGGTAACACTATCGTAACAATTAGTTTAAGATAATGGTGGAGTTTTGGTAAACTCTAAAAACCATGAACAAAAGACCGGTGGAAGTGGTGGTGATATCAGACCTGCACCTCGGAACCTATGCATCCCGGGCGAAGGAGTTTGCTGCTTATTTGAAAAGCATTGAGCCGCGATTATTAATATTGAACGGAGACATCATTGATGGATGGCAGTTCAGCAAAAGATATTTTCCGCCGGCACATATACTGGCCATTAAAGAAATTTTCAGTAAACTTTCCAGCGGTACGCGTGTGGTATATATTACCGGTAATCATGATGATGCTTTTCGCAAATACTCTGATCTGGAACTGGGTAACTTTTTGCTGGCCGATAAAGTAGCTATTGAAGTAAACGGCAAAAAAACATGGATATTTCATGGAGATGTGTTTGACCATACCACATCGAAGCAGGCTAAATTTTTAGGCAAATTAGGCAGCAACGGCTATGCCGTACTGTTGGGTTTTAATAAAGTGGCCAATTTTATTATGCAACTTTTGGGAAAAGAAAAGCTTTCCCTGGCTAAAGCGATCATGCAGCAGTTCAATAAGCGGTTTGTTAAAATCGATGAGTATGAACAAAAAATAGCTGAGATTGCTATTGAAAAGGGTTTCGATAATGTCATTTGCGGGCATATACACCAACCCAAAAAAAGAGTGATCACCAACGAAACAGGCTCGGTATGTTATCTTAATTCGGGAGACTGGATTGAAAACATGACATCCCTTGAATATTACGACGGTGAATGGAATTTGTATACCTACGATGAAAAAGAGATTGTTGCGGAGAAGCCGGTAAGGCAGGTGCCGCAAACAGAAGTGCTAACCAGTGAAATAGCTTTTTACTTGCATTCTTTAGCAAAATAAAATATGAAGATCTTCTACGCCGTGCAGGCAACCGGTAACGGGCATATCAGCCGCTGTATGGAATTACTTCCGTATTTACAGCAATATGGACAGGTGGACATTTTTTTAAGCGGCGATAACAGCAACCTGAAACTGGATGCGCCGGTTACCTATCGCAGTAAAGGGTTAAGCCTTTATTACACCTGCAATGGTGCGCTGGATTATTGGCGTATTGCCAAAGCCATCAATCCTGTTGCGCTCAAAAAAGAAATCGGGGAGCTACCGGTACAGAAGTACGACCTCGTAATAAATGATTACGACTACATTACCGCTTCTGCCTGTGCTGCCAAAAAAGTTCCTTCGGTCAACTTCGGGCACCAGGCCAGTTTTCAGTCCATGAAAGTACCCCGGCCGCCCCATAAAAGTAAAACAGGGGAATGGTTGCTAAAGCGGTATGCAAAAGCAGACCGTTATATCGGGCTACATTTTAAGAACTATGATGATTTTATCATCACGCCTGTTATCAAAAAAGAGATACGGGAAGCAACTCCTACAAATGACGGCTACATCACTGTTTATCTGCCTTCCTATTGTGAGCCCGAATTGATCCATATATTCTCTCCCTTTAAAGAACATCGTTTTCAGATCTTCAGCCGCCAAAGCCACCGGGAACACACAGTGGGTAACATCACATTTAAGCCTGTTGATAAAAACCTGTTCAATCATAGCCTTATCCATTGTGCCGCCATTATTACAGGCGGGGGCTTTGAAACACCTTCCGAAGCGATTCATTTGGGAAAAAAAGTAATGGCCATCCCTATCAGGGGGCAATATGAGCAATGTTGCAACGCTGCCGCCCTGAAGGATATGGGCGTGATGACATTAGACAAGATCAACGGCAACTTTAACAGTGCCTTCGAAAAATGGATCAATGACTACCGGCCCCTCCAAATAGATTACAGCAAAAGTATACCTCAAAGTATGGAAAAGTTGTTTGCTTAAAGGTTCAACAACTTTTTAATGGTATGGGTTACGCCCCCGTGATTATTATCAAACTCGGTAATATACTTTGCCGCCTGAATAATTTTTGGATGAGCATTTTTCATGGCATAGCTGAAACCGGCAGCCTGAATCATGTCCAGGTCGTTCAGGTAATCTCCAAAAACCAATGTTTGATCAGGGGAAATACCCAGTTTTTTCTGTATGGTTTTTATAGCCGTTCCCTTACTTCCGTCGATATTGGTAATATCCAGCCATATCTGGCCGGCTACGGCTACCTTGAAATGATTTTCATATTGTTTGTAAAAAGGATAGCTGTTAGTTTCTGCGCCGCCTAAGTCGCAAAGAGAGAGCTTGAGGATGACGTCGTCAACTTTTGTAAGATCGTCCACTATCTTATATTCCTGGTAGTATTTTAACGCCTGGTCAGTAAACGCTTTATCGGTATTTTCGATATAAGCCAGATGTTTACTGCATAAAACGGGAAATACATTTTCAATCGGCCTCGATATCTCTACAAAATTTTTGATAGCATCGGCGCTCAGCTGATTCACCAACAGCTCTTCGTTGCTGTGTACTACATAAGCGCCGTTATCACAGGCGAAATACAATTTGTCTTTTATCGGTTCAAAAACAGCAGCAATATTATGAAAAGGTCGACCGCTGGCGATCACTACAAAAATGCTTTTTTCGAAAAGCTGGTGAACCGTTTCCCAAAAATCTTCCGGCAGGTTTTTGTTATCATCTAATAAAGACCCATCCAGGTCAATTGCTATAATATTAATCATTTATTTAATAAGATTTAACTAAAAAATGGAGGTATTCATCGACAAAATGAGCAGATTCATCTAAAAAATAGTAAACCCCTCTTTTTAAATGACCTACATTAGCGGCCTGGTTAGCAATTTATCTATTGCCCCTCTGTTTAAATGCGACATTCTGGAACAAATATAACCAATAGGATTGAAGTCATAGATGTACTACGCGGTTTTGCTTTAATAGGAATTTGCCTGAGACATTTCATCTCGAGATTTGATTATAGCAGCGGAACGCATTGGTACAATAGTTTAATGCCCGGACTTGACAGATTTATTGAATATGCAGACTATCATTTTCTGGCAGACAAAACCTATCCCATCTTTGCGCTTCTTTTCGGTTTCTCTATCTACCTTGTAGACAGGTCTTCCGGGGCTAACGGTTCTGCGCGCTCTTACAAAAGATTGTTGGGGCTTATTCCTTTTGCATGTTTAAATGCCGTTTTTTTCCCTGCTGGGGATATACTGGGTGTATATGTAGTGGTAGGGCTGGTTATTTTATTATTAATTAAGCTGCCCTTAAAATGGCTGCCTTACATTGCGGTTTTCTTCCTCTTACAACCACTGTTCTGGGTTCAGATGATGATTCATCTTTTGGGAGGAGACCTCTCTGTTATTAGCTATAATTCATCTTCATATATTAAAGAGATAGAATCTGCGATAGCCAACGGAACTTTTTTGAACATTATGTGGACCAATCTTACCAGGGGGCAAATCGGGAATTTTCTGTGGGCATTGGAAGTTGGAAGAATCAGCCAGACAGTGGGGTTGATGTTATTAGGGTTCTATTTGGGCTCGAGTGGCCGTTATGTAGTATTTATTGAAAGAGGAAAAAGGAATCTCCGGTATCTTATTATTCCCATTCTGGTAATTCTTGGCAGTAAGGTATTGGATAAATACATGGTTGGCACAACTGTTGCAAAAGAACTAAACCTGCTTCTGTCCAATTGGTCGGGCTTGTCTTTTGCATTTATTTATATTATTTTAATTATTTTCATTTATCATATTTTGCCTGCAGCCTACTTTTCTCCATTACGTTTTTATGGAAGAATAAGTCTTACGAATTATATCTCGCAGTCGGTATTGGGGGGAATAATATTTGCTCCTTTTGCTCTTAACGGGGCGACTTATTTATCAAGTACAGCCATTGTTGTTCTGTTTTCAGTAGTTACAACAGCGCAGATTATTTTTTCGAAATACTGGTTAAATAAAAATCAATACGGCCCGCTTGAGTTGTATTGGCGCCGTATGTCATTATATAACTTTAAATAGTGTTTTATCTTCTAAACAAATTCTTTAAGTATTAAATTTCATCTTATGAAAAAAGTCGGTTTTCTCTTTTGTTTTGTGATATTATCATACGTTACCACGGTGGCGCAGGATGTATTGTACAGTATCGGTAATGATGTTGCCACTCCGGGTATCAGCCGAATCAGTGGCATTAATCCGGCAACGGGTGCAGGCGCATCGGGTCCGGTGACCTATGCTTCAGGTGACCCCACTACCGTTAGCGCTGCCATGGCATTGGGAAATAACGGGTATATTTATTATATTAGTCAGGCTGACGAAGCCAATGGCGGAGCATTTACCATTCACTCCATATCGGCGGATCCTTCAAACCCGGCTCCCTCGGCGCCTGTACTGCAAGATGATATCAACGGTACGGAAACTGGCGATGTCACTTTCAGAAGCATGGCCGCTTCTCCTGGCGGAGCGATATACATGACCGTTGCTGATGCCAATGGTATGTATCTGGCCAGGTTTCAACCCGGTCCCGGAGGTGCTGCAAGCGGTTTTGAAATGCTTGGAACCATTACTCTGGACGGCGCACCATCATCCGACGACGCCCTTTTCCGCAACGGTGACATGGCATTTGATGGTATCGGTAATCTTTTTGTTTTAATTAATGAAGATGCACCGCAAGTGGGTGGTGCTACCAATATTTATTTTGCTGCAGCAGGCACCTTGTCAACAAGCGCTTCCGGTAATACCGACCTGCAGGCAAGATACCAGGTTAGAAATGCCAATAATACTAATTTCTTCGATTTTGTTGTAGGCCTGGCAATAGCGTCATCCGGAAACTTTTACATCGCCGTGCAGGGTGGTACCGGTAGTACAGAAGGGGGCATTTATATGCTGTCAAAAGATGCGAACGGAAATTATACGATACCCGCCACTCCTGTTAGCGGGGCAAATGGGGAGAGCATAGCAGATCTGGCAACCGGATATTTTCCTAATACAACAGTTCTGCCCGTATCTTACGGTAACATAGCAGCGAAAATTACCGGCAACTCGCTGGTGGTTAACTGGAGCACATTGTCTGAAACAAACAATGACCATTTCGAGATTGAAGTATCTGCCGACGGCCGGTCATTTAAAAGCATAGGTACCGTTAAGTCAAAAGCCGATAATGGTATTTCAGATAAAACGATTGAATATAGTTTTTCTAAATCTGTTGATGTGCCGGTAGCAGCCATAGGCATTTCCGTATTTGGTCTTGCTTTGGGGCTGTTGGTAACCAACCGCAGAAATAAATTGCTTTTATCGATGGCGATGATCATAGGAGTGGGTATCACTTTTGCATCATGCAGCAAAAGCAGCGATGAGATAGATGTAGATGGCAATGGCAAGTTACTGGTAAGGATTGTGCAGGTAGATAAGGATGGAACGACTTCCACCTCGAAGGTGATAACAGCTTCAAGGGCCAACTAAATTAAGATGTTACGACAATAAGAAAGCCGCATTCCGCGGCTTTCTTCGTTTGTATTGATAATTAAAATTCGCATTACCAGATGCGGATACGCGCTTCGGGTTTTTTATATAATTTATTGTTTTCCTTCACATCAAAAGCTTCATACCAGGCATCCATATTCACCAGTGGGCCAATGGCCCGGTACTGACCCGGAGAATGGGTGTCTGTTTTGAGTAATTGGGCTGCTGTTTGTGGTAATGTATTCGTGCGCCAAACCTGTGCCCAGGACAGAAAAAAGCGCTGATCAGGAGTGAGCCCGTCTATTAGTTCATTGCTTTGGCCCTGCTTTGTCATTTTAAAAGCTTCGTAGGCTACGTTTAATCCACCCAGGTCTCCAATGTTTTCTCCTAATGTCAGTTTGCCGTTTACATGCAGCGTATCCAATACCGTGTAGCCGTCAAATTGATGAGCCAGGGCATCTGCCTTTATTTCAAATTTACTGCGGTCTTCATCTGTCCACCAGTTCCTGAGTGTGCCATCAGCGTCATATTTGCTGCCGTTATCATCAAATCCGTGCGACATTTCGTGCCCTATAACGGCTCCGATACCTCCGTAATTAACCGCATCATCAGCATCCGGATCAAAGAACGGGAATTGCAGGATACCCGCGGGAAAAACGATCTCGTTTAATGTAGCATTGTAATAAGCATTAACAGTGGCAGGCGTCATGCCCCACCGTTCCCGGTCCACCGGTTTACCCAGCCGGCTAACCATGTAATGGTAGCCCCACGCATCAGCGTTTCTGATATTTTGAAAAAAGCTGTTACGGTTAATAGCCAGGCCGTCATAGGTTTGCCATTTATCGGGATAGGCTATCTTAGGCCGGAACGCCGCCAGTTTGGCCAATGCCTTTTGTTTGGTAGCATCACTCATCCAATCCAGCTGTTGTATGCGGTTGGCGTATGCTTTCCGGAGATTGCTTACCAATTCCTCCATTCTTGCTTTTGCTGCCGGCTTAAAATAATCCTTTACATATAACTGCCCCAAAAGCTCGCCTATATTCCCATCTGTTAATGATGCAACGCGTTGCCACCTCGGTGTGGGCACTTTTTGCCCGGTAACAACCTGGTTGAAGGCAAAATTAGCATCTACAAAAGCGCTGCTCAGGTAGGGAGCTGCTCCGCGCAGCACATACCATTGCAGGTAGGTTTTCCAGTCGGCGACCGGAACTGTTTGCAGTAAAGAATCTGCAGCCACGAAAAATGCCGGATTATTAACCAGTATAGAATCTTGCCCCGTAACCTTTAGTGCCGGCAGTATTTGCTGCCATTGAAGTTGTGGTGTTTTGCGGCTAAGATCGGCCAGGCTGAATTTGTTATACGTGCGATAGGGGTCACGCAGTTCTACGCGGCTCAGCTGTGCCTGGGCCAATTGTTGCTCTATATCGAAGATTACCCTGGCATTTTCTTCTGCTTTTGCTCTAGGTGTACCGGTTAGGGTAAATAGCTGCA
>JBQGCI010000567.1:0-7573 GCA_052038405.1 Acinetobacter pittii | reverse complement strand
AAACTATCAAAGTGGAATAAAAAATTTGGTCAGAAAACCAGAATAGAAAAAGATACAGCTTACCAGCTGACAGAATATCACTTTTTCGATTCTAATGAAGAAGAGATTAAGTTCTAAAATTTAAAAAGCTCCGGAAATTTTCGGAGCTTTTTAATTCTTATTCAATAAAAACCGGAAAGGTTTTAATTGCTCTTTTTTAACCGCCGACAGTATTTTTCGCTTACTGGAGGTGATCCGGTTTCGGTTCACCAGTTCGTGGGCCTGGCAAAAACCTTCCTTATTGTCTACACATGCAATTACATAATTCAGGCATTCCACCTGCGTATCTATTGAACGGGGCTGGCTTGCATCATCCTTAACGACCAAAATAATATCTCTGCGATATTTACTCACTTTGCGGCAAACTAAATCTGTAATAGTAAATTTACTTTATTTTACAATCAGATCAAACAAAAGGTTCATAATCTGATATATTTTAGCATATCTATGGCTTTTCACCGGAAGTTAAGCATATTGGTGGCTCCGCTGGACTGGGGGCTGGGACATACAACCCGGTGCATCCCCGTTATTAAAACCTTGCTTCAACACGGTGCAGAGGTGATTATTGCAGGAAATAAGGTACAGGAGAAGGTGCTGACAGCCGAATTTCCCGATTGTAAATTTTTGTTCCTGGAAGGGTATGGTGTAGCATACAGCCATACCAGGAAAGGCTTTTTATGGAAGATGATGCAACAGTTTCCACGCATCAGTTCGGCTATAAAGCGCGAAAAGAAATGGTTACATGCAGTAATGGCCAGCGAACACATTGACGGAGTTATAAGCGATAACCGTTTGGGTTTGCACACCTCAAAAGCGCCCAGTGTTTTCATCACCCATCAGTTACGTATACAAACCGGGTTAGGAAAATTAGCTGACGATATGGCGCAGCGGGTTAATTACCGGTATATTAACCGTTTTAGCGAAGTTTGGGTTCCTGATTTTTACGGAAGTCCCAATCTCGCCGGGGTATTGTCACATCCATCTTCGATGCCCGCCACCAAAGTTGCTTATGTGGCTCCTTTAACGAGGATGAATCACCGGGCTTCCGGAAATGAAGCGGTTGGCATTCTTTTCATTTTTTCAGGTCCGGAGCCTCAGAGAAGTCTTTTTGAGCAAAAGGTTTTGGCGCAATTGAGCAGTATAAGGCAAAAGGTTACTGTTGTCAGGGGGCAACCACTGCAGGAAGAGCTCCCTTTGATCCCTAATGCCAT
Organism: Acinetobacter pittii; assembly: GCA_052038405.1. Lineage (GTDB taxonomy): Bacteria > Bacteroidota > Bacteroidia > Chitinophagales > Chitinophagaceae > Niabella. The sequence goes on along the minus strand of JBQGCI010000567.1, from coordinate 6,323 downwards.
TATCCATAATCATCTGCCCGGCAAGGAAATGGAGTTGATTATGCGTTCTGCAACATTGATAGTATGCAGAAGCGGGTATAGCTCTGTAATGGATATTAATGCCTTAGGCGCAAAATCTATTTTAATACCTACCCCGGGGCAAACGGAGCAGGAGTACCTGGCAGACTATCTGGAGCAACATCAATTTGCGGTAAAAGGCAACCAAAGTAATTTTGATCTTCAATCCCTGCTTCAAAAAGCTGCAGATTTTTCTTACAACGGTTTTATTAACCAAGATGCTTCGGCTCTTGAAAAAGCCGTCGCCGGCTTTTTAGATAACTGCCGGGAGAACCGTATAAAGAAAGAAATTTAGAACTTTACCAGGAAGCCGAGCCCCAGCATAGATTTTATCTGGGCTGCAGGCGATTCTTTATTGGCGCCAAATAACCTTACATCGTCGTCGTAGATCATATCAAGACTATAAGTGAGTGTAAGGTATTTAGTCAACTTCACGTTGATCATATTCGTCCAGTAGAGGTCTACATTTTTTGGCGTTTCCAGGTAGTTGGCATACAGGTCCAGGCGGCTCCTGTAAGAAAACACTTTGTTAACTTCCTTGAAATAATTCAGCGAAGCAAAAGCCCCGAACTCTGTTTTCGCGTGTCTGCCGGTATCCACCCCGTAGGCACCCACTCCTGACAGGGAATCATTTCTTACGATGGTCCATCTTACCGTAGCAGGAGACATAAAAACAGAAAAATCTTTATTCGGTTTCCATTCAAGGCCGGGGCTTAACAATACATATGCAGGCGATAAAAAATTGGAGCTGAAGCTGCGGTTGCCATCACCGTCGTAGGTATATCCTTTAAACATCTGCGACCTGAAATTAAACAAGGCGCCGGCATTCCATTTTTCCCCGATCGCATATCCGTATTTGGATACCAGGTCAATTCTGTCATCGTTCTTCCTGCTGCCCAGCGATGTGGTATTTATATAACCCAGGTTGATGTCGAGCGTATTGTCCCAGGAGTGTTTATTTTTTTTATAAAAAGCATAAGTGCTCAGGTTGCCGTTAAGGGCGAGGGAAAACTTGTCACCACCCGCTGCCCAGTTGCTCAATGAACCCTGCGCGGCATTCAATCCCACGAAGCCGCCTGTTTTCCAGGTCTTAGTGGTAGTGTCATTGGGATCTTTCGTGATTTGTCTCTCGGAATCTTTCTTTAAGTTTTTTACAGTTTCGTCCTGCGCGGCAAGTGTCAGGCCGGTTAAAAAAGCAATAATAAATAGTATTTTTCTCATATTTGTTCTGTGTTGCCTGCAAAAATAAGTATCTACCTCTTAAAGGTTTATAGGAAATTAATTTTATATTTGGCTACTGTGGCGTGATAAAATGGGCAGGGGACCTAACAAATGCAAAGGCTACCCGGGCTGGTCGAATTGAACACTTTGTGACTTAAGATGCGGGCGGTATCTTCATTCTTTAAAGCCGGCAATAAAAAAACCTCCGCCGGAGGCGAAGGTTTAATATGCTGTAGGGGGAGGGGTCGAACCTCCACGAGGCGGTTAGCCGCAACACAAAGTTAGTGGTCAATCCTGGTCGGCCTGACGGTCGGCTCTATGTTGTGTTTATTCCGTGATCCTCACCCTCGAGACAAGAGGGCATGTCTGCCAAAAATTTCATCACCCCACAATTTTGAAGAACTTTGCCTGTATTATCAGGCGTTGTTAAAACAAAAATAAAGATAAATGCCTATTCGTTCCAAATATTTTAAGATTATTTTTTTAAATATAGTAATTATTCAATAAATTGCACATAGTATTAGATTATATCAAATTAAAGCTGCTTAAATATGAATTCTAAATTAAATCTGGATAAGCTCGATTTGCAGATCATAGAGCATATGATGGACGATGCTGAAATTTCTTATGCTGACCTGGGTAAGAAACTATTTGTGTCGGGCGGTACCATTCATGTACGTATTAAAAAGCTGCAAAAGGATGGTGTGGTAAAGGGTACACGCTTAAATCCGGATCTTAAGCTTTTAGGCTATGATGTAATAGCTTTTATCGGTATTTACCTCAGAGAGAGTTCTTTGTACGATTCGGTTGCCAAGGAGCTTCATAAAATCAATGAGATTGTGCGCTTAAATTACACCACGGGCAACTATAGTATGTTTGCTGAAATTGTTTGTAAAGATATTTCGGAACTACGGGATGTATTACATGAAAAGTTGCAGAAAATAAAAGGTATCGAGCGAACGGAGACTTTTATATCGCTTGAGGAGAGTTTTTCGAGAAGTGTAAAGGTTTTGGAACAGTAACCGGTTTTACAGGCCGGTATCTGCTTCTGCACCAATCATCTTTAAAAACTCGGCTTCGCTGATAATTTTCACTGTATTTAATTTTTTGGCTTTATCTAACTTACTGCCGGCGTCTTCACCCACCACGAGGTAATTTAATTTCGCGCTAACGCCTCCCAGTATTTTTCCACCTTTTGCTTCGGCCATTTTTTCGGCCTCGCTCCTTTTCAGGGTAGGAAGTGTACCGGTAAACAAAAAAGTAATGCCGTCCAGCTGGCCGCCGCCGTGTCTTTCCTGGCTGCTGTTATGGAGCTGAATACCCAGGGTTTCCAGTTCCTGCAGCATTTGGATATTATCATTATTGCTAAAAAAGTCAACAATACTGCCCGCTACTTTAGGGCCTATATCTTCCAGTTGCTGTAATGTTTCTTGTGAGAAATGCTTCAGATCCAGCAGGTGATTTACTTTGCGGGCCAATACTTTGGCTGTCGTTTCTCCTACAAAACGGATCCCCAGGGCAAAGATGAGCCGGTGCAGCGGTTGTTGTTTGCTGTGCTGTATGGCTTCCTGCAGCTTTTCTATTGATTTTGCGCCAAAGCCCTCCAGGTTACCAATCGCTTCAAAGTTCAGCTTATAAATGCCCGGAATGTCCTTTAATAAACCCAATTCGTAAAACTTCCTGATATTGGCTTCGCCAAATCCTTTAATGTCCAGCGCGTTTTTGCTTACATAGTGAATCATGCGCTCTACCACCTGGGCCGGGCATTCAATATTGATGCAACGCCAGGCGGCTTCCCCTTCTTCTTTAAACAGCTGGCTGGCACAAACAGGGCAGTCCCGGGGAAATGCGATCTTTGTTTCTGATCCGGTACGTAGCTCCGAAAGGGGCTTAACGATATACGGTATCACATCTCCCGCACGCTCTACCAGTACGGTATCACCTACCATCAGGTCCTTCTCGCGTATCACATCTTCATTAAATAAAGAGATGGAGCTTACCGTAACCCCGCCGATATATACGGGTTCAATTTTCGCAACAGGAGTAATCGAACCGGTGCGTCCTACCTGGAAATCTACATTTAATAATTTACTGGTGCCTTGCCGGGCTTTGAATTTAAAGGCCATGGCCCAGCGGGGGTGGTGAGAGGTCATGCCCAGCTCATCCTGCAGATCGAACCGGTTCACTTTGATCACCATGCCATCAATTTCATAAGGCAGGTCATCTCTTCTATTTTCAAACTCCAGGCAATAAGCCACTACAGCATCTATACCCTCAAATACCCTCATTTCTTTAACCGGGCTTCTGAAGCCCAGCTCCCACAGCAGTTGGAGAGATCCTGCGTGTGTTGTCAGCTCCTCAGGTATTTCTTTTCCGGGGAGCAGGGTGTAGTCACTTATGTGGTACACAAAGGCTTCCAGGTTTCTTCTTCTTACTTCTGCCGGGTCCTTTATGCGTAGCGTACCTGCAGCAGCATTACGCGGATTGGCGAGTGGCGCCAACCCTTTCTCTACCAGGGCATCGTTATACTTCTTGAAACTGTTTTTATTCATCAGCACTTCACCCCGGATTTCCACCTGCTGCAATCCATAATCACTAAAACGTGCAGAAAGCGGTAATGTGCGTATTTGTTTAACATTGGTAGTTACATCATCTCCGGCCACACCGTTGCCGCGTGTAGCGCCACGTACCAATAAATCATTTTCATAAATGAGGGAAATACTGCCGCCATCAAACTTAGGCTCCACACAATAGGTAATAGTATCCAACTTGGATAACTGCCGGGCTTTCCGGTCAAAGTCCCTGAGGTCGGCTTCATTATAAGAGTTATCCAGCGACAACATGGGAACCAGGTGCTGTACGGTCATGAAATTACCGGTCAGCTCCCTGGCCACTCTCTGGGTAGGCGAGTCTTTAGTGATCCAGCTTTGATGCGCCTGTTCCGTTCTTTCCAGCAATTTGAATAACTGGTCGTACTCCCCGTCTGCAATCAGGGGGTCGCTTAAAATATAGTACCGGTATTCATGAAAACGCAATGCCTTGCGCAGCTGTTCTGTATGCTCCTGAGAGGCAAGCGTTTCAGGAATATCTTTTAAAAGCTCCTGCGTATGTTCCTGTAGCGTAATGGTAGTTTCTTTGCTGTACATATAAACGGATAAAAAGCCATTAAAAGTAAAGTTTTTAGTGCACAGTAAAAAGCCGCCCTGTTAAAGGCGGCCTGAAGAATTTAACGAATAATCATAATGGCGCCACCCGGCGGTGGGCTGGGACGATTGCTACCTCCAAATTTCCTGGGGTAATAAGCAAACGTGACCATGAAGTACTGTTGCAACCCATTGGATATGGTAGTAGTGGCAGCGTTTTCCCGAACAAAATTGGTAATGTTTTTATTCTGACGCAGGAGATCAAAGGCCGACAATTTCAATTCTGCTTTCTGCTGCATAAAGCGATAAACAGCATTGGCGTTCCAGATATTTACCTTTACCGAGTTGCCGTTAGCTGCTATATTGTTCTGGTAGTCGAGCGATGTGTTGAATGTTATTTCTTTGGTGATGAAATAATTGATATTTCCTGAGGTGGTATAATTACGGATAACAGAGCTGATGCGGCTGGAACTTTGCTGTAAGCTTCTGTTGGTGGCCAGGGTTTCGCCGATAGTGATGTTGAATTTGTCGATCAGGCTGTAAGTAACGCTCAGGTTATTGGAAACCGAATTGTTGGTAGAAGTGGAACTTACCGAGTTGATAAACCCCGGACGTTCATTAGTAGACAGGCTGAGCCTGTAAGAGAAATTAATATTACTTAATTTGGTGAGCGTGTTAGAGAACCTGGCGTTGAAGTTTCCGCTGATGGCTTTTTGATTATCTACATTGATCAGGTAACGAATGCTTCGTCCTGAGCTGTCGTAAACAAGGTTATCGCTTATCGCATTGGCTGTATTATTGTAGTTGAGGCCTATGCTTGCGCCGTAATTGCTCCTGGTATTCATTTTGGACCTGCTGAAGTCAAGGTTCCAGTTACCATACGTATTGGTGGCGGCTTTAAGATTCGGATTGCCCGCGATGATGTTGTACCGGTTGGTACTGTCTACCAGCGGATATAGCTGATCGATGGAAGGTGGCGTTTGCTGTGCATTAACCCACACATAAGAGCTGATCCGGTAGGCATTATTCTTCGTATAGCTGAAATTCAAATTCAGGTTAGGGGTGAAGGCTGTGAAGTTCCGGTCGATATTCCTAAACAGGAAGCTGGATTCATTTTTTTGATTCAGGAACTGGTATTTTAATTCAAGCCCCATTGATAGCCAGTAGTTATATTTTTCCCATACCGATTTACTGATCGATTTTCTGAAACTTAATCCGGGTCTGTAATAAAAATTAGTAAGTATGTTATTGTTGGTCAGCAGCTCATTTTGCTGGTACAGATTGTTCAGGGTGTCGAAGTCCGATACACGCGCGTCCATCTCGCTTCGGCTGATGCTCAAATCGTTGGCCAGTGATACATCTATATTGAAGAAATTATAGATGCCGAACAACAGGCTTTTAAAGCCATCATAGTTGAAGGTGAGGCTGGCATTGTAATTACGGTTGAGCGTATTGTATTTCCTGTCGATGAGGTCGGAAGGGATGGTATCAATATATGATAAAAACCGGCTCACCGTATTGCTGTTGGAATTGGAATTGGTATAGCCTGCGTTAAAATACAGCATAAAGTTTTTCCGGGGATCCTGCAGCTGCCCGGCATCATTAGAGCGTATAAAGCCAAACATGTTCAGGTTGTCGCTGGTGGTGGCTGATCTGCTGCGGTTGAGCGCCGTACTGATGGCGGTTGAATCGTTTTTGAAAACATTAGTGGTCGATTCATTTTCACTGTTGGTAAACTGGTTGGTATAGTTGGCCGTGATGTTTACAAAATTGCCGAATTGTTTGCGGTTCTCGTACATGAATTTCACGTTATTGCTCGTGTTGTTATTCATGTTTCTGCTTTCACTAATATTGGACAATTTATAGCTGCTGTTATTTTGTGTGATGTTTTGAATATTAGTG
>JBQGCI010000566.1:0-2401 GCA_052038405.1 Acinetobacter pittii | reverse complement strand
GATAGTATATGGACGCCATAACGACGATTTCACCGTACAGGTACGTACGCCCAGCGGGGAATGGCAGGATCTGTATGAGTTTGATGTAAACGTAGATAATGATAGCCGATCAAAAGTGTCGATGGTTAGTTTTGATTTCGATAAAGAGGTGGAGCTGAAAGTAAGAGTCAATAACGGAACCCTGCAGAAAGTTACAATAAGACCCGATCGGGTAGGGGTCATTCCTGTTATGCAGGGCAATCAGTTCACCTTTAAGCTTGATAAACCAGGGAAGCTCTCGGTAGAGGTGAATGGCGATAAAAGGCGCAACCTGCACGTTATAGCCAATACATTACTAAAAAATATGCCGTCACCTCAAGACAAAAATGTAATGTATTTTGGGCCCGGTGTTCACAAACCGGGAGATATTCCCGGCGATGTTTTTGTGATCCCTTCGAATACAACGGTATATATTGACGGAGGCGCACTGATACAGGGTAAGCTGCTTTGTAATAAAGTCGAAAATGTAAAAATTATCGGCAGGGGTATTATCGACCAGGGAGTCAGAGGAATAGAAATTACCCACTCCAGGAATATTACGGTAGAAGGAATAAAAATTATCAATCCCAAACATTATTCTGTTTATTTAGGAGGTTCTCAAAATATTATCATTAAAGATATTACGGCTTTTAGCCTGGGATCCTGGACCGATGGAATCGATATGATGAGTTGTTCTGATGTTACTATTGATGATATCTTCCTGCGTACCTCCGACGATTGTATTGCCATTTACGCACATCGATGGAATTTCTTTGGAAATACAACGAATATACGGGTGAGCAATGCCATTCTATGGGCCGATATTGCGCATCCCATTAACATAGGCGTGCATGGCAATGTAATGGCAGAGGGTGATACTATTCGCAATCTTAGTTTTAAGAATATAGATATTCTGGAACACGATGAGGACGATAGAAGCGCCCAGGGAACGATGGCCATTACGTCAGGTGATAAAAATTATATCAGTGATCTGCTTTTTGAAGACGTGAGGATCGATGAAATTGAAGAAGGACAGCTTTTCAGTTTGAAAGTGGTACTCGATCCGAAATATGGAAACGGTGCGGGCCGCTCTGTTGAGAACGTGACCTTTAAAAATGTTTTTTACAAAGGCGCGTTGCCTAATCCGTCTGTAGTGGCAGGGTATGATACGCAACGAAAGATTTGTAACATCCTTTTAAAAAACTTTAATATCAACGGAGAAGTGGTATTGAACCCGGAACGGGCAAATATGATGATAGGAAAATATACTGAAGGCATTCGTTTTGAAAGATAAAAGGGCAGTAAAATAAAGCGCTAAACGGCTTATATAACGTCGATGAGGCCGGCGAACCCTGTTATTCAATTGTTGCGGGGAAAGCCTGCCAATTATCATTCAATCTCGAACCCATGAGACATTTTACAGAATGAAACTTGTTTCAATAGATGAGAAAAAAATATTATTATTGATAATTGTAGTGCCGCTATGTTTCGATTGTATAAAATATATTTTTTCTTGTTATGTTTATGTGTTTCCAGACTCAGTGCCCAGGTTGTGATTAGTAATCTGGGCGTCAGAGAAGGCTTGTCTACCGAAACAGTTCGTTCTATATTTCAGGACAGTAAAGGGTTTATGTGGTTCGGTACACTTGACGGGCTTAATCGCTTTGATGGATATGATTTCAAAACCTACCATAATGTTTTTGGGGACAGTTCTTCTTTGTTGAGTAATGTAATATATGGCGTTACCGAAGATAGGAACGGAAATATTTGGATGGCCACCAGGTTGGGTGTGTGCCGTCTTAACCGGTTATACGACAGGTTTACCACCATTTACTACAGAAGGCAGGAGACCTCCCAATTGGTGAGGCTGGACAAGGAGGTGATTAAAACCGTTACCTGTGATCGTTTTAATAATATTCTGATAGCATCAGAACTGAAGGGCTTAATGGTTTGCGGGAATGCTTCAACAACAGCAATCCAGGTTCCGCTAACAGGTAGCCGGAGCGGTTCATTGTACAATTATGGGGTACAGGCCCTGTGTTTCGACCGCTATGGCCGTACACTGGTTTTTGTTCAGGATAAAGGCCTTTATTTACTTGACTATAAAAGTAACACGCTGAAATTGTTAAATGCCGGACTCAGGTATGTAAACGGAATGTTAGCAGATGCCGGCAAAATATGGATGGCTACCAATGAAGGCGTTTACTGCTATAGTCTGGATAACAATAGCATCACATCTGTATTTAATACAGATAATGGTAAAATACAATCAAACCTGGTTATCGCCCTGGCTTCAGACAACCAGCAACATATTTACGTGGCAACCATGGGAGCCGGTCTTTATATATATGATAAAGCAACCGGTAAAATAGAACGGATCAGT
>JBQGCI010000565.1:0-4963 GCA_052038405.1 Acinetobacter pittii | reverse complement strand
TGTCTTACGTTGTAACAGCGGGACAAACCAATATGAGTCCTTACGCCGCTAATGATGCCAGAACCGATACCAGAAACAATAATTATTCATCAAGATATGTGGAGAATGGCTCTTACCTGCGCTTTGATAATGCTACATTGGGCTACCGTTTCAATTTAAAAAGTGATTACTTCAGCAGCCTGAGATTATATGGTACCGTGAACAACCTGTTCGTAATTACCAAGTATAAAGGTATTGATCCGGAGATCAATCAGGGTGGCGCTTCCCTGGGTATAGACTATAATAGTTTTTATCCTAAAACACGCACCATTCTATTGGGGGTATCAGTTGGTTTTTAACGATTAAAAAGCATTTTATGAATAATAGTATAAGACTACTTTTTATAGTGACAGCAGCCGGTTTCATTATGAGCTCCTGTCACAAAATTGAGGTAACGCCTAATTCTCTTTACACGGAAGATGTATTTCCCAAAACCGATGCTGAGTTTCAATCGGTAATGGGTACCATATATACCAGTCTCCGGGGTCACTATTCGCTGGCCTACTGGTTTGCCCAGGAGCTCAGCTCCGACGAAGCCATACTGCCGGTGTATGGCGGTAACTGGTTCGATGGCCAGGGTTATATACAATTACACAGGCACGACTGGAATAAAGATCATGGCTGGATCACTACGGTATGGAATGATGCCAACTCCGTGGTGGGCCTTTGTAATCAAACCATGTATATCTTTAGAAACGCGCCCGAAGGCGAAAGCAAAAACACAGCCATAGCTGAATTAAAAACACTAAGGGCCTTTGCTTACTGGGAGTTGCTGGATATGTTTGGCAATGTGCCCCTGGATACTATTTATCCCAGCCCTGGGGTACAGGCTAAAGCAACGCGTGCCGAAGTATATAATTTTGTGGTATCTGAACTCAAATCATCCCTTCCTTTTCTTAAAACGGCAACGGGTAGCGTAACTTACGGTAAGGTAACGGCCTGGATGGCCCATGCTTTATTGGCTAAGATTTACTTAAACGCAGAAGTGTACGCAGGTTCGGCTAAGTACAACGAATGCATTGCTGCCTGCGATGCCATTATTAGCTCGGGCAATTTTGCAGTGGAATCCCGTGGAACCTATTTAAGCCAGTTTTCGCCCACCAACGGACCTTCCTTCAAGGAGTTCATTTTTTCCATACCTTACGATCCTTCTACCGATAATGGATATTTGTATCATGCACGTTACGACCTGAATCGCAACCTGGGCATTAAGTACCGCTATTCAGGAAGCACACCGGGAGGATATGCCTATCCCCAGATCGTATTAAATCAAACCACGGGTAACGGCCTGATCAATGCCCGGCCCAGCGGACCCCGTGCAACGCTTTCCAGTTTTTACAACAGTTATTTTAAAGCCGATGCCAATGATATCCGCAGGGATCAATGGCTGGTGGGTAACCAGTTCTGGCCAGACGGTAGTCCTGTTATGATCAGAACCACTAAAAAGGGATACAACCAGTTTTATACCGGCAGCGATGGTGCTGATCCGTATACTTACCAGTTGTACATAGACTCGGTTATTTCAGCAAGACAAACTTTATCATCTATTGATTTAGGTAACGATGAAATAGCATGGAACATGGGTATTCGAAATATCAAATTTTATCCCGATGCCAATTCTTCCAGCCGGAACCAGAGTAACGATGCGCCTTTATTCCGCTACTCAGATATTTTGCTCATGAAGGCCGAAGCCATTCTGAGGGGTGGTGCAGCCACTTCGGGCCACACGCCGCTTTCTTTGGTAAACATGGTACGTAGTAACCGAACTACTTCACCAGCCTGGACTTCTGTAACGTTAGATGATTTGTATGCAGAAAGAGCCCGTGAATTCACCTGGGAATGCTGGCGCCGCAATGATATGATCCGGTTTGGCAAATATGAAAATGCTTACGGTTTTAAGAGCAATGCTGACAGCTACCGCCGTATTTTCCCCATTCCAACCCAGGCGATGAATACCAATCCTAAATTGGTACAAAATCCCGGATATTGATCATAAAAAATAGATAGGAAGAACTCTGTGAGTAAATTCATGGAGATCTTCCTATCATTTATATTTGGTATATGCAATTTTTGTTCAGTAAACCCATACTCATACTTACTGTTTTAGGAGTGAGTGTTTTTGCCCGCGGGCAGGTGCTGATTAAAAGCCCGGCAGGCAAAATGTCTTCCCATCCTGTATTGGAGAGCAGGAAAAAATCCCTGCAGTTTATTGCTATGGGCGACTGGGGCCGTAACGGGGCAGACCACCAGCTTCAGGTAGCGAGGCAAATGGCGGTAGCAGCCAATGCGGTAGGTTCGCAGTTTACGATCAGCACAGGTGATAACTTTTATCCCAGTGGAGTGATCAGCGACAGGGATCCGCTGTGGAAATACTCTTTCGAAGATGTTTATACTGATTTCCGTTTGCAATGGGACTGGTACCCGGTGCTCGGTAACCACGATTATAAAAGCAATCCTGATGCACAGGTAGCTTATTCAACTGTTAGCAGGAGATGGAAAATGCCCGCCCGTTATTACAGCAAAACATTTTCGATCAGTGGGGATACAACGCAGCAGGTACTGATGTTATTTATAGATACCAATCCATTGATACCTGAGTTTTATAACAACCCGGAATACGGCCCTAATGTAAGGGGCCAGGATACCCTGGGTCAGAAACAGTGGATGGAGACATTATTAGGCCATGCTTCGCCAAATGTAAAATGGAAAATAGTGGTGGGGCATCATCCGATGTTTACCGGGGGATCACGAACCGACTCCTACGATACAAAAGCCATTCGCGCTTCGCTGTTACCTGTTTTAGAAAAGTACAAAGTAGATCTTTACCTGTCGGGACATGAGCATAACCTGCAACATCTGCGTTCACCGAGCGGCCTGCACCATATTATTTCAGGCGCTGCTTCAGAAAAAACGCCGGCACGGCTGATCGATCAGAGTTTGATGGCAGCATCTGAATATGGTTTTTTTGTTTTTTCTGTATCGTCACCAGCGCTGTTAATACAGGCCGTGACGGATGCCGGGAAGATCATCTACAGCTACGAGCTAAAAAAATAGGCATTGATTAAAGAAACGAACCATAACAACGCAAAAGTACTGGCCGGTAAAAGGCTCCTGTCTCTTGATGCCCTGAGGGGCTTTGACATGTTTTGGATCGTAAGCGGAGAAGGTATCTTTCATGGCCTGGCCAGGGCCATACAGCTCAAACACGGGCTGGTGCAGGATCCGGAAAGCTGGCAGATTTCTGTACCCGTTCATCTTTCGTTCCTGGAAAAGATAGTGATAGCGATCAGTAACCAGCTACATCATTCGGTGTGGAACGGCTTTACTTTTTACGATCTTATTTTTCCGTTGTTTATTTTTATCGCAGGCATCAGTATGCCCTTTTCATACGCCAGGCAGCTGTCGTCGGGGCCGGGAGCCAAGACCAAAATTTATCGGGCTTTGGTAAAACGTACCTTAATACTACTGCTGTTGGGCATGGTGGTAAACGGACTATTGCAGTTTAAGTCCTTTGAAGAAACCCGGTTCGCCAGTGTACTGGGACGTATTGCTTTGAGCTGTTTTTTTGCAGCTATCATTTACCTCAACACCTCATTGCGGTGGCGGATTGCCTGGCTGGTATTCATCCTGGCAGGCTATTGGGCAGCCATAACATTGATCCCGGTTCCGGGATTCGGGGCGGGAATACTAACGCCGGAAGGCAATCTTTCTGCTCATATAGACCGGCTGTATTTGCCCGGCAAATTACACCGGCAGGTGTACGACCCCGAAGGGTTATTTTCTACTATTCCTGCCATTGCTACGGCGTTACTGGGCATTTTTACAGGTGAAATGTTACGCAGCACAGGTTTTACGCCCATAAATAAAGTATTGCGTTTGTTCATGGCAGGAATTTTTTTGCTGCTGCTGGGTTTAGCTTGGGATTCCGTATTCCCTATTAATAAAACGATCTGGTCGGGTTCTTTTGTATTGTATGCCGGCGGCTGGAGCCTGTTATTATTTGCGCTGTTTTATTTTGTGATAGATGTGCAGGGCTTTAAAAAATGGGCCTGGCCTTTTGTGTGGTTGGGTTGTAACTCCATATTGATATATATGGCTGCGCACGGCCTGGTCAATTTCCTGTCCACCTCAGCATTCCTACTGGAGGGTATCACCCGGCGCGTGGATGCCAGGTGGCATGATGCGATACTATGGACGGGTGTCGCGCTCATTCAACTTGCGGCGCTCTATGGCTTGCACCGGAAAAAGATATTTTTAAAATTGTAACGACGATCATCTTTGCTTATGCACACATTACTGCCTGCCGATTACGTGGTATTTTTCGTGTACTTCATCGCAGTAGCTGCCTACGGCTATTACATATATCATAAGAAAAAATCCGGCTCTATGAGCTCTAACGACTTTTTTCTTGCAGAGGGGTCGCTTACCTGGTGGGCTATTGGCGCGTCATTGATAGCATCGAATATTTCTGCGGAACATTTCATAGGGATGAGCGGATCGGGTTTTGCGCTGGGCCTCGCTATATCTACATATGAATGGATGTCTGCCGCCACGCTCATCCTAGTAGCTGTGTTTATCATCCCGTTGTACCTGAAGAACAGGATATTCACGATGCCGCAATTTTTGGCTAAACGGTATAACGACCAGGTGAGTACTATCATGGCGGTGTTTTGGTTGCTGGTTTATGTTTTCGTAAACCTTACTTCTATCATCTACCTGGGCGCCCTGGCCATATCTTCCATTTCCCCGGTCAGTTTCGAATGGAGCATCGTGGGACTGAGTGTGTTTTCGGTTATTGTAACCCTGGGGGGGATGAAAGTTATCGGCTATACCGATGTAATTCAGGTGCTGGTATTACTGATAGGCGGCCTGGTAACTACCTACCTGGCGCTTTCTTTACTGGCAGATAAGTTCGGGCTGGATG
>JBQGCI010000564.1:0-1829 GCA_052038405.1 Acinetobacter pittii | reverse complement strand
TAAAGCGTAACAAGTTGCGGTTGGTGCCGGGATATGAAAGTCATGATCTGAAGCATGTGTTACTGGATTATCAAATGACCCCCGTTGATGAAATAAGAATGCAGGCATTTATGCTGGGCAATGGTAATTACACCCCCGCCAGCATTGCCATTTTTCTTTTTGGTGCGATCCTGCTTCCGGGTAGGTGGCGTTCTTTTTATAGGGATTTTCATAAAGGCCGCCATGCACAACCTGTCAAAAGCTTTACTATTGAAGCCTTCGCCCATTGCGCTACAGCTGACTTGAGGGTAATGGTACTGAGTACCGTTACCGCTCCAAAAGCCGGTAACAAGTTGCCTTTACTGGTAAAAACAGGTGCGTATACCGCCATTGTTTTAGGTATACTAGGAATGATTTTTTGCCTGCCATTTTTGTTTTCGGCCAATATAGCTGACCTGGTAGGCGCCGGCCTGCCGTTTATAGGAGGCGCTATTATTGCCGGATGCGGGTTAATTGCTTTATCTAACCTGGCCAGGCAAACAAAGCCGGAACCTGTCGCCCTGATTTAGGGCAGCTGCGCTATGATATTTGCTGCGCGGTGTGTGACCCGCCCATTCTAAAACTTAACATTGGAATTGCTGTTAGTCTGTTAATTTTATATGATTAAATTGTTACCAATAGTTATGGCGAAAAAATCGAAAGACGAAGCACAGTCCCCCAGGAAATTAATACAGGATAAAATTACCCGGCATTTATGGCAGGAGTTTCAGCAACTGGAAACCTTAACCGGTAAAAAAGAATTTGCGAAAAGATTAAAGAAAGCAGCAAAGATCATTACCCAGGGCTTGGAGTTTAATGAAGCTACCCCGGAAGATCTGGCAGCAGCAACCAAACCTGAAGCAGAAGTACAACAACCAGCACCCACCAGTCGTGTAGCAAAGCCTGCCGCGAAGAAAACAGCAGCATCTGAGAAACCAGCGGCGAAAAAGGTAGCTAAGAAATCTGCATCACCAAAGAAGCCAGCGTCAAAAAAAGCAGCTCAGGAGCCGGCATTATCAAAAGCGGCGAGAAAAAAGGCTAAGCCCAACGCAGCCGCTTAGTTTGTTTCCGGTCTTCCTGTTAAGTGTCAACCGCCTACCTGATGTTATTGAACCCCGCCTGAATCGGGCAGGCGCCAGGAAAAGGTTTGAATTATTTTGTTGTACAGAATATACAAATGTGTTTTTATAACGACGATGGCAAAACCCGGGTAGTTACAACAGTGCTGTTTGTTGGTGAACTTATTGGCCGTCCATTGCAAAGTCGCGTATTTTCTACCCGGAGCCATCCGGGCATGGGCGGCTTATAGCTATTGATGCTCAACAGTAGCTGATAGCGTACAATGTATACAAAGCTAATGGCCGCATGAGCATCACCTCAAGGTTTACTCCTTCGTTTCCCTCTTTTGTAAGTTGTGATACGGTTTTCTTCACCCCGGGGCATGTATAATGGAGTAAAGCAACTGATACGGATGGTGTGTAGAAAAAACGCCCCATGCCTGCCTGTGCATCGGTGCAGCAGGCGATCCCGGCCAGGTCTTCTGATGACCATTCGTTGTTATGGATGGTTGGTTAGCCGGAACACCCCACCAATATATTGGACCCACTGTTTAGATGAAAGCCAATTATCATGTTGAACATGAGGCCTTTGGTATAGTTGTTGAGCTGCTCTGGTAACTTATATTCTTATTCACACATTCAAATTTTTGATTATGGCCGATATGGAAGCGTACGATAAAAAGGAAGCTATTGCCGATGTGATCAACGACCTGGTGAAGATCAATAATGACCGCATAGAAGGTTATGAAAAAG
>JBQGCI010000563.1:0-26022 GCA_052038405.1 Acinetobacter pittii | reverse complement strand
GTTATTGGTAAGGGTAAGATCAGGAACAAGACGGAGTTTAATAGCGCTAAAAATACGGAGGTTGGCGAAACGGAGGAATATGGATACCAGCTTTCGGGGAACGAGTTGACAACTACGCGGGATGGCTTCGAGCTGAAATGGAAACGGGTGGATGCCGGCGGGCAAAACCTGGCTGGTAACTGGCGCATCATTAAAAGAAAGCAAGGTGAAGAAATGGCTGATATTCCGTTGAGAGCCAGGAGAACGTTAAAACTATTAACGGCCACCCGTTTTCAATGGGCAGCGATTAATGTTGAAACGGGAGCGTTCTCCGGAACGGGCGGCGGCACCTACACATTTAAGGATGGAAAATATACGGAATACATTGAGTTCTTTTCGAGAGACAGCTCACGTGTAGGCATGTCTTTGAGTTTTGATGGTAAGTTGGAAGATGGTAACTGGATCCATTCCGGTAAGAGTTCTAAGGGAGATCCCATTTACGAGGTATGGGGTAAGTTTACAGGCCAATGATTTTTACTATGTATGGATGCATATCCGAAAGCCTGGTATATTGCCGGGCTTTTTGTTGAAGGGGTTAGTGCAACTGATCCCGGTATCAGCTAAGTTTATTATTGATACAGGCGAATACCCTGCTGGCGGGAAGGTGTTAATTGTGTAACTTTGACGGAATGAAACCCTATCTTTTACTTTTTGCTATAGCGATGATTTTTAATGCCTGCACAGGATCTAAATCTGCAGTAACTCCGCCACATGCGATATCGCTACAGGTGAATGAGAAAGCAGCTTACCAGAATGTGCTCATTATGCTGAAAGAGATCAATGAAAGCAGGTGTCCGATGAATGCCCGGTGCATCAGAGCGGGAGAGGCAGTAGCTGTTTTGAATGTTGTGGTAGATGGAAAAACGGAACGAAACGTACAACTTTGTACAGGTCCCGATTGTGAAGGAAGATCGCTTAATAGCGTTTACACACTTTCATTAGAAGACCAGAAATATTTATTCAGGCTGGATAGTATTACGCCTGACCCTACCCAAACACTTGAGAAGCCGGCGCAAAGGGCGTATATCAGTTTAGAGCCATCTAAATAGTATGGAAGCTGATAGCGGCCATATCATTTTGTTCGACGGGGTTTGTAATTTATGCAACTGTGCGGTACAGTATGTTATCAGGCGCGATGTAAAAGGATTATTTAAATTCGCCTCCCTGCAATCGGAAGCCGGTAAAGCATTGCTTGTTAAAAGCGGGTTACCTGCAAATTATCTGAAATCGTTTGTTTATCTGCACAATAACCGCTTTTATACGCAATCGACCGCTGCACTAAAAGTGGCCAGGCAACTCAAAGGACCGGTACGTCTGCTGTACAGCTTTATGATAGTACCTGAATTTATCAGGGATTTTGTGTATGGCCTGATTTCGAGAAACCGGTACCGGATGTTTGGTAGTAAGGAAGCCTGTATGGCACCTTCCCCCGGGCTGAAACAAAGATTTATCGAATAGTGTGTGCTACTTCATACTGGTAATCCACCAAACATTTCCAAAAGGGTCTTCAATTCCGCCGCTACGCCCGTAATCCTGATCGGCCAGCTCATTAATAACAGTAGCTCCATTTTGCACTGCTATAGCTACTGTTTGGTCAGCATCTTCGACATAAATGAATAAATTGGCATTCGCTACGCCATAAAATTCGTTCATATCTGCAAACATAATATTGCAGCCGTTTATCTGCACTTCAGCATGCATAATGATCTTATTGTCGTTGTCGCGATAGCTTTTAAAAATTTCCTTTGCGCCAAATACGGTTCGGGTGAATTCAATGAACGCCTCTGCGTTTTTAAGAATCAGATAGGGCATTAAAGGTTGATGGCCGTTGGGGATTTTCATCGAAAGTATTTTTATTGTTGCCGGTTACAGATTTAAAAACCGTAAGATAATATTATCTCGCCAGATACTGGAAAATTGAAAAGTCGATTTTCAGTATCCAGGGCAATCCCATCATCAGGCACCAGAACAAGGCGACTATCATTTTAGTTGCTCCGGATACATCCAATAACAATAACCGGGGCGATAGTGCGGCATCTATTTCACTGGCAATTTTACCTTCGTTAGTGTGGTATTGATAAGGCGGGCCAGGATTAATATTCTTGAAAGATGGAGTTTGCTGAAGTACAATCGTTCTTATTCGCCAATAATCTTCGTCTGGCAGCTCATTGTAGCTGGTATAAACATCAATACCCGCATGTTCCAGTTCTCTGTCTAATTGGGTCAGGCTACGGCTTTTAACATGCCGGTAAATCAGCAGCACGGGTACAATCAGCAGCAGGTAAAATTGCAGCAAAAAAACGGTGGCGGTTATAACAGTCATTGACAGATAGAAATAGATATTGCTGAGAACGCCTTCATCTTCGAGGTAAACACGATTCAGTAATTGACCTCCGTCTAAAGGATAAACGGGCAACAGGTTGAGCAGGTTAGCCCAAATGAGTAGTTGCGCAATTAATTGAAGCGGGATCTCCCCGATGTTGATTCCACTGTAACCTATATCAACAAAATAAGCCGCTATTCCCAATAGTAAACCCGGCACGGGGCCAGCCAGCAAAATGAAAATGCTCTGACGCTGACTGACCTCATTTTTGGAACCTTTTACCAAGGCGCCAATAAAGGGCAGGAAAAGGACCTGCACATCAGCATAACGGTAATATTTCATCGCAATAAAATGGCCGGCTTCATGTAACAGTAAGACGCCCATTATTACGAGCAATAAATCCCAGCGCCGGAGTAACAGGTACCCCAATCCTACATACAGAACCAGGCTTTTTAATGCATTTGCCAAAGAGTTCGAGGCCCCCGGTTCTGGTAAAGGATACTTGGGTGGCATGGGAGCAGCTGTATTGCCGGAGCCGGCAACATTATTGGTCGCCGGCTGCATCAAAAAAAAGTTTAATTTTCTGGTAGAGCGTATCCGGCATCCTGGCTCTTTGACGTGTGGCCGCATTCATAAAAAAGAGCAGTACATTGCCGCTTGCCAGTAATTCTTTCTTTTCGTTATACACTTCCTGGTGAAACAATATCTTATGGTCTTCCGGAAGCTGCTTCAATATTGTTTTAACAGTGAGCAAATCGTCGTATAGGGCCGGCCTCAGATACTTACAATTGACCTCCACCACCGGCATAATGATACCGGTTTTTTCCATGTCTGCATAGGTGAAGCCCAGGTGCCTGATGCATTCGGCCCGGGCTACTTCAAAATATTGAAAATAATGACTATGGTACACTACGCCCATTTGATCGGTTTCTGCGTAGCGAACCCTTATATTCGTTTCAGCCACATACATGTTTACCTGCCTATTTTTTTGTCCAGGCTGAATTTGCCTGGCCCCATTAAAAATATAATAATAAACATCGTCAGAAACAGGCCTGCACTTTCTCCTTCACCGAACAGCTGGCCTCCATGCGCAAAAAAAAGTGCAATAATCATTGCAATGATAAGCGGTAAAGATGCCAGCCTGGTTAGTAAGCCTATAATCAGCAAGCCCGCACAGAAAACTTCTGCGAAAATGGTCAATGACAGGGAGGCCTTTGTGCCTATGTGAAATGGATCGGCAAAGCCTTTGGACAATATAACATTAAAGTTGCTGATTTTTTTAAGTCCGTGATTCATTAACATTGAAGATCCGGCAATGACGCGCAGTAACAGCAGGGCTATGCTAACGGATGGTTCGGCATATTTGGAGGTCATCAGTTTCATATCAGATCATTATTTTAATGTTCAACAAACATAGTGAAATAATTAATAGTGAGATAGCGAAGCGCAGGCAGCTTTAAGAAGCAGCATAAAAATCTGGTGCCGGTATGTTTAGGGCTACGATGGCAATAGCCATATTTGCTATATTCGTTTAAAATTAGTTCATACCATGTTTGACGTTCTCCTGCAATATCTGTTTGAATTTAAAAGACTATCGCTGCCGCCGATCGGCGTATTTAAATTAGAGCATAAAATGGCTACTACTAATGTTGCCGACTCTACGATAGCCGCCCCAACCTGGATAGTGGATTTCAACCCTCATGATACAGTTGTTGGTATGGATAATAATGACAGGCTGGTAAGCTGGCTGGCGGCTAACCGGCAGATATCCAGAGATGAGGCAGGGGAACATTTGAAGCAATTCGTTACCGATCTGCAATCCCGGCTGAATAAAGGGGAGGTTGTTGATTGGCCCGGACTGGGTATATTAGAACAGAAGGATGGCCAGGTCATATTTCAATCTACGGCACTTCAGATATCTCCGTTTACCGATGTTACGGCTAAAAAAGTAATAAGGGAAAATGCCAGTCATCAAACTTTGGTCGGAGACAGGCAGACCACTACAGCAGAGATGCGCGAACAGTTATTGCTTCCGGATGAAAAAAGGCGTGGTGGCGCTGTGCTTATGTGGGTGGTACTGGGTGTTGCATTAATAGCTGCTGCCTGGTTCTTTAGCCAGAAAGGATGTAGCACGGCAGCCATTGGTAACCAGCAAAAAGTAGAAAGTTCCCAGTCCGGAGATACCTATAAATTGCGTTGACAGGCTAAAGGATGTTGTGGGTTAGTCTGCGATGGTATTGATCAGTTTTTTCTCACCCACAATCCATAAAAGATCCCCTTCCTCAAAAACCCAGGTAGATTCAGGGTTGAGATGACGTTCTCCATTCCGTTCGATACCAACGACCAACCCGTGGGCCAGGTTTTTAATATCACTTTCTCTGATCGATTTATGAAGCAACGGTGAGTCTGCATCGATAGTCAGCTGATCCAGTTTCATTTCTACTTCACGTGCATTCCCTATAATTTTTTTATCAGGTCTTAAAATGGCATTCATCCTTCTCTCCTGGCTATCGGTACAAATAATGAAAAGCTTGTCGCCAGGGTAGATCCGTTCATCGCGTTCGGGGGGAATAATAGAGGTGGCTCCCCGTTTGATCATAGCTACGTTTACCCCCACCCGCTCGCGCCATTGTAATTCCATCAGTGTTTTGCCAATAATACTAACGGCTTCGGGGACCACTTCAAAAGTAGTAAGGTGCGCGTCCCAGGGGGCCAGGTTCTGATTTTTTTTCTCTGCTGCCTGTTCGGCCAGCAGGCGCTGTTCTTCAATTTCCCGGTTATTGAGATTTTTCACAAAGCGGTACTCGATGTTATCGTAAGTGCGTTGCAATCTTTTCCTGAATATTAATAGTAATACCAATAAGGCAATACCTACCATTAATGCGAAATCGAGCGAATAGATACTTCTCAAAAGCCCGATGATAAACAGCAGTGCCAGGCAAACTTTGATGATGCGCATGATCCAGATCGGGCCGTGATATTTCTGTTGGGTATAGATCCTGGCAAAGGGCTCTGTTTTCTCATTTCTTACAATCAGTGCCCATAAAAAAGGCGCCATTGCCAATAAGGCCAGTATAGCAGATGTGGCACGTCCAAATCCGTGAGCTACTTGCTGCAGCCAGGGTAAAACAAAGCTGTCGTTCAAAATGATCAAGGCAATGACTACTGCCGAAAAAACAACGGTATTGATCAGGAAAAATTTCAACACGTGATTCCAGTCGCTTACCGCTCTTAAGGCGGTGGCTTCTGAGCTGTACCGGTTTAAACGGGCTTCCCATTTGGGAGAAAGTTTATTAGCAATCCAGTTGTAAATGTGGGTGCTGGAAAGCGTTAGGGAGGGCGCTATAAAAATAGTTAAGGCAGAAACCGTAATGATAATGGGATAAAGCTCCTGGCTTACCACTTTTTGCTTGACGCCCATGGACACAATGATGAATGAGAACTCACCGATCAGCGCCAGGCTCATGCCTGTTTGGATGGATGTCCGGAGGCTGTTTCCTGAAATAAAGGCTCCTAAAGTAATAACAATGCTTTTACCTGCAATTACAGATGCCGTGATCAGTAAAATGGGTAGCCAGTGGTCTTTAATCACATTTAAATCGATCAACATACCCACTGACACGAAAAAGATGGCGCCAAACAGATCACGTACCGGGATAACCAGGTGTTCTATTCTTTCGGCCTTGGTCGTTTCTGCCAGAAGTGATCCCATAATAAAGGCGCCCAGTGCTGCAGAAAAGCCCGCCTGCGACGACAGGTATACCATCAGGAAGCACATTGCAACGGCTACAATCAGTAGTATTTCATCGGTTAAAAAATTTTTGGCTCTTTTTAGCAGGGAGGGGATGAACAGAATTCCACCAACAAACCATACAATAAGAAAGAAACCTAATTTTAAAATAGACATCCCAATCTGCCCGGCATCGAAAGTATGACTCGCTACAAAAGTGCCTAACAATACCAGCAGCACCACCGCTATCAGATCCTCTACTACGAGTATGCCATATACCAATTGGGCAAAGTTCCTTTGTTTCAATCCCAGGTCGGCGAAGCTTTTGACGATTACTGAGGAAGATGAAATAGTAAGGCAGGCCCCCAGGAAGATACAATCCATAAAGGACCAATGCAATAATTTTCCGAGGCCGAATCCGATTACAGCCATGCCCATTGCCTCAAAGCCGGCGGCTGTAGTGGCCGATCCGCCCATTTTGGCCAGTTTCTTAAAACTGAATTCCAGTCCCAGGCTGAATAACAGGAATATAACGCCGATCTCTCCCCAGGTTTGCACATCGGTTAATTCGTACACTTTAGGAGGGAATATTTTAAAATTAGGGCTGATCAAAATACCTGATACCAGGTAACCTAATATTAAAGGCAGTTGCAGTCTTTTAAAAATAAGGGTAATAACAGCTGCTACGCCCAGTATCAGCGCCAGATCCGTTATCAGATGTGGTAAATGATTCATAACTATATAGTTGTGTCCGTTCCGGATAGTTCCGGCATACGCCTGTCATCATGATGCTTTGAGGTGGTTACCTCCATGCACACAGCCCGGCTTCCCAATATGTTTCTTCAGCAAAGTAAATAGTCAATAAAAAATGTTTGGCTTCGGTCGAAATGTAATATTAATTTTTGGAATTATCGCTTCCTCAAAAGAAAAAAGAAGGAACAATGTATTGTAAGTATTTGATAATGAGTGTTTAAATAATAATGGCGGATAAGAAATGTCTAATTGCAATTTTGTTGTACCTTTGCACTCCATTTTGAGAAAAGTGGATATTTCCTGAAGAGGCCTGTAAAGGGCTCCACCGGTGTGGAGACGCCTCAAAGGTTAACAATTAAATTAAAATTTACCATGCCTAAGGTAAAAACAAATTCAAGCGCGAAAAAGCGTTTTAAAGTAACAGCTACTGGCAAGATTACGCACCAAAAGAGTTTTAAACGTCACATCTTAACTAAAAAATCTACTAAGCGTAAGCGCGGTATGCGTATTGATGGTACAGTAGCGCCGTCTCACGTACATTTCGTAAAACGTTTGTTGAGATTAAAGTAATTAGTAACCATTTTAAAAATATTTCAGAAAAGATTTTTAAAATTTTATCTCTGAAATCTAAAATATTAAGATATGCCACGTTCAGTAAATGCAGTTGCTTCTAAAGCCCGCAGGAAAAAAATATTAAAACAAGCCAAAGGTTTTTACGGCAAACGTAAAAATGTATATACCGTTGCTAAAAACGTTGTAGAAAAAGGTATGACTTACATGTATGTAGGTCGTAAATTAAAGAAAAGAGAATACCGTACTTTATGGATCGCGCGTATTAACGCTGCAGTTCGTGAAGAAGGGTTGACTTACTCTCAATTCATCAATAAATTACAAACAAAAGGAATTGAGCTGGACAGGAAAGTATTAGCTGATTTAGCTATGAACAATCCTGAGTCCTTCAAAGCTTTGGTAGCTTCTGTTAAGTAATTACTTATAGCAAAAAGTTTAAAAGGTGATGCATTATGCATCGCCTTTTTTATTAGGAGAATTTCAGTTAGACAATTTAATGTCTGCACATTTGTATTTTTCCTAATTTAGCGCTCAATTTTTAAACCAATAAGTGCCGGTGCAGCCGGCGTTATGGCAAATGAATAACTCATACTTAGGCCTGGTTGAACAGACCTTTAATTTTCCGCAGGAAAATATTGAAGTTAAAAAGGGCGACCTTATTTTTAACGGCATTGATTACAAGAGATTGGTTGAAAAGTATGGTACGCCATTAAAAGTGAGTTACCTGCCCAAAATTGGTATTAATATCAACAAGGCCAAGCAGTATTTTGCGAATGCTATGAAGAAGTACAAGTATGAAGGAAAGTACTTTTATACTTATTGCACCAAAAGCTCTCACTTCTCTTTTGTAGTGGGGGAAGCACTCAAACATAATATACATCTAGAAACCTCTTTTGCTTACGATATTGATATTATCAACCAGCTGTATAAGCGCCGCAAGATCAATAAAGAGATCAATATAGTTTGCAATGGCTTTAAGCAAAGGAATTATACCTCCCGTATTGCTAAATTAATCAACAGCGGCTTTAGAAATGTGATTCCTGTTTTGGACAACAAAGAGGAGCTGAACATGTACAAGCGCAGCGTAAAAAGCAAAGAGCCTTTTAAAATAGGCATCCGGGTGGCTGCAGAGGAAGAGCCTTCTTTTCCTTTCTATACCTCCAGGTTGGGCATTCGTTCTAAGGATGTATTGGAATTTTATGTAGATGAAATAGAAGGCAACGAAGATAAGTTTCAATTAAAAATGCTGCATATCTTCCTGAATAAAGGTATTAAAGATGATATCTATTACTGGAGTGAATTGCGTAAGAGCATTAACCTGTATTGCCAGTTAAAAAAGATCTGCCCTGAGCTGGATTCATTAAACATAGGTGGTGGTTTTCCGATCAAGCACAGCCTGGCTTTTGAGTACGATTACCAGTTTATGATCAACGAGATCATCAGCAATATCAAGTCTGCCTGTAAGAAAGCCAAAGTGCCGGTGCCGAATATTTATACCGAATTTGGCAGCTATACAGTAGGTGAGAGCATGGCGCATATTTACAGTGTGATAGGAGAGAAGCGCCAGAACGACCGGGAAACCTGGTATATGATCGATTCTTCCTTTATTACAACCTTACCTGATACCTGGGGTATTGGTGAAAAATTTTTGATGCTGCCCATTAACAAATGGGATAATGAATACCAACGTGTGGTACTGGGGGGGATTACCTGTGATGGTCATGATTACTACGACAGCGAGGAGCATATCAATGAAGTGTTCCTGCCAAAAATCAAGAACGATAATGGCGTAGGCAACTCACGGGTTCGCCCCGTGGATGCGGTAGACCTGGAGAAGAAGCAAAGCCAGGAAAGTGATGATGAGCCTTTGTATGTAGGATTTTTTCATACCGGAGCCTACCAGGACCAGATCAGCGGTTATGGTGGTATCAAGCACTGCCTGATCCCCTCTCCCAAGCATGTTATCATCGAGTATGATAAAAACGGGGAGCTGGAAGAGTGGGTATACGCTAAAGAGCAGTCGGCCCAAAGCATGTTGAAGATTTTAGGGTATTTGAGATAATCTCTATTAAGATAAACCTATCAAACTGCGGTCTGCAACAGGCCGCAGTTTTTTTATAATACATTCCTCCTATTGGGTAAGCATCAACGGACATAAAAAAGCAGGAAGAGATGATGCTTCCTGCTTTACTTTAAAGTTGTTCCTACTTCTTATCTAATAAACATACCTCTGGGTCCATTTACGCCGGACAATACTGTTTCAAACTCGGTGCCGTCGAGGTTAGCGCGCCTGATGAATCCATTATTAGTTTCAGCCCAGTATACTTTGTTAGTACTGTGATCAACGGTTATGCCCGAGCCACCGCGATTGCCTGTAACAGTAGGAGATATTTTCACTTTACCTGAACCGTCGAGGTTTGCCTGCATGATACCTGTCTGGCGCCTGTCATCATAATAGATCTTTTGATTGATTTCATCTATGTATAGGCCATAGCCGTAGGCACCTTCTATGATTTTTCCTACTCCTGTTCCATCAGATTTTGCCGAATAAAGGATTTCTTTATTTGCATCGTAAAAATACAGTGTGTTTGTTTTACGGTTAAAACCAATTGCCCGTAATAACCCATCTGGTGCAGTAAGAAACGTTTTCTCGAAACTACTTCCATCCAGGTTAGCCCTTGATACATTTGCGCCGTCTGCTATGTACATCTTTCCTTCAGCCAGGTTGATAGCCACTCCATAAGGTGCTCCCAGGCCCGATACAAGTTCTATAATGTTGGTACCATCAATATCCATCCGTAATATTTTACCCGACCCTGAAGTCTGGAAATCGCAATAATAGATTTTTTTATTAATGGAGTCGTAAGCCATTGCATGTGCTTCTTTACCGGTCATATTAACCAATGTTTCTGCAGTAGAGCCCGGAACAAGCGACAGTTTCCGTATAAGCTTGGTTCCATATTCAATAAAATAAAGTTCTCTTTCATTTCCTGTACTTGCATCGGGGTCTATGATCGCGAGATCCCTTGTGTAGTTGCCCGTGCCACCCGGACCAACTACTTTCAGCTTAACAGTATAGGTACCTGCTTTGGTGTAGGTTTTGGTAGGGTTGCTCTCTGTAGATTTTGTTTCGTCACCAAAGTCCCAGCTGTACGACGCTCCATTTTCAGACTCATTCTTGAACTGAATAGGCTCGTTCATCTTTAATTCGGTAGTGGTAATTGAAAAGAAACTTTTTACCGTGGGAGGTAAGCTATCAAAGTTATAATCGGTTTTCTTGCAGCCCGCTACCGCTATCAGGGCAATCAGTACGAATGCGGGAAACAATTTCTTTAATAAGATGGTCATATACATATATTTTTTTGTGTCAATAGCTGCCAGGATTAATGGCAGCCCCTGCTTTTTATTTTAATTCAAAGCTTTCTCCTGCTGAATACAGTGAGAGCGCTGCATTTTTGAATGTGGCTTTTCCTCTTGTTGTTTTTACTTTTTGCGGTTTGGAAACCACCAGTACCTGGCTTTCGCCGGCCACTGTTGCCTTATTACCTTTTACAATAATGGCAGTAGATTCGTCGATGCCGATCAAAGTTTTATCGGGATGATCTGCAAGGGCGCTCAGAAGTCTGTTATACCTGCTGCGGATGATGAAGTGCTGATCAATGATCGCGCTGGTGAGAAAGCCCATCCCGGAAGCAGTAACTACACTGTTACTTTTTATTTCTCTAAAGCTGTCTTTATCGCTTTTTCCTTTTTCTTCTCCGGTGATCATGATCTGAGACATTACTGCGGCGCCTGCGCTGGTGCCTGAAATAGTGGAGCCATTGCGAAATGCCTGGTGCAATGCTTCGTATAATTTAGTACCTCTCACCACATCCATAAATTTATTCTGATCACCACCGGTGATGAAAATAAATCGTGCATTCTTAACCGAATCGATCCAGGTTTGCTGGTTATCGGCCTGTGCCCTGGTGAAATTAAAGCTGGTAATTTTATTGTTGCATGCTGCTGATAACTGGCCGCTGATATAAGCTACCGATTCTTCGGGAATACTGGTGGCCATGGGTAGTACAACGATGTAGTCGTTGGGTTTTAATTGCGCTGTTACTACCATTTGCTTAACCAATGCGGGAGACCGGTCTCCGCCACCAATAATAAATAAGCTTCCTTTATTTTGGCCAAAGGTGAATAGTGTAGTAACCAACAACGTGGTGAGCAAACTGCTCTTCTTATTGAAATATGTTTTCATTATTTGTAGATATATACTGATATTTTACCATTTTCGTCAACTGTACCACGGTACATACCGGAGGTATTAAACTCCATAGCTATTTTGCCCGATTTGTCCAGGCCAATGATACCGCCGTCTCCGCCCATTTTGCCGATCTCATCAATTACCTGCTTGGCGGCCTCGTTTACGGGGAGCTTTTTTAACTCAATAAGCGCCGACATACGGTTGGCGGCTACTTCCCTGATATAGTATTCTCCCCAGCCGGTACAGGAGATACCGGCGGTAGCGTTGTTGCAGTAAGTGCCTGCGCCGATGATAGGGGAGTCGCCTACTCTGCCATATTTTTTATTGGTCATGCCACCGGTAGAAGTGCCTGCTGCCAGGTTGCCTTTGTTATCCAAAGCAACGGCACCCACGGTTCCGAATTTTTTATCTTTATCAGAAATGCCGTAGATCTCGCTTTTTCGCGGATCAATGTCATTGTACGCAGCCCTGCCTTGTTCTTCTTCCTTAATGGTTCTTTGCAGCTGATCCCAACGCTCCTGTGTAAAGAAATAAGATGAGGGTACGGTATCGCATCCATTGGCAGCCGCAAACTGCTCCGCACCTTTGCCCACCATCATCACATGCTCCGATTGGTTCATCACTGCTATAGCCGCATTGATGGGATTTTTAATATTGGTTACACCCGCTACGGCGCCGGCTTTTAGCGTTTGCCCGTCCATGATGGAAGCATCCAGTTCGTTTTTACCATCATGGGTAAATACGGCTCCCTTACCGGCATTAAATAAGGGGGAGTTTTCCATCACGTTAATGGCTGCCTGCACCGCTTCGATGGATGTCTTTCCTTCTTTCAGGAGATTGTAACCATTCTGAAGCGCTTCCGTAAGTGCTGCCGTATAAGCTTTTTCTTTTTCGGGAGTCATGAATTTTTTTTCAATAGTACCTGCACCACCGTGAATTACCATAACGTACCGGGAGTTGTCGGTGGTTCCAGGTTTATCGCTGCAGGATAGCATGGCGAGGCTGCAAGCCAGGACTGAAAAAAAGGTTTTTAAAATAGTACTCATATTCAAGTGTATTTCTTTTTCTATGAAAGTGATTAAAGGCGGGGGGACTGAATCCAGTTGCCACCTACCACAGACCACCAGAACTTATCCAGGCCGGCGGTAGTTTCCGGTTCGAAACTGTTCATGTTAAATTTATTGGCCGTAGCGGCAGCCGAAATAGCGGACACCTGTATAGCCTGTCCACCGTTGTCCCAGGTTACCGGGCTTCCGGATGTAAAGGTTTCTGCGGTTTTACCGGCATTGGTCTTTAAAAAATAAGCTTTGTTCGAACCTACAACCTGTGCCATCCCGGTTTCGTCGATACAAACTGCAGTGGCTTCATCAACTCCAATGCCATTAGGTATTTTGCTCCAGTCTTTCATGATCCTTCCTAAGAAAGTAACCAAGCGTCCCTGGCGATTGCGTTGGCTATAATGCTGATCGGTGATTACATTTTGGAGGAAGGGGGCTTTTAGAAAATCCGTTTGTCCAATAGTTACCTTTTGAGTATAGGGGTTGGCTAATGCGTCTGGAGATTCCAAGGTACCTCGTTCTCCGCTAAAATAGTAATTGCCCAGGATGGCCGCGCCTGCGCTGGTACCGCCTACGGGTACTTTTTTCTCTGTAAGCAGATAATTAATTGCGGCCATCACCTTGGTGCCCTTCCAGTAACCGGTATAGTCCGACTGATCGCCCCCGGCAATAAACAGCATCTCCGCATCGCGGATGATTTTTGCAACACCTTCATCATCGGCCAGCTTACGCGAGTCAATCTTTAATGTTTCAACAGAGTTCACATTTCCCAACCCTTTTACATAAGCATTATAAGCATCAGTGCCTGTAGCCCTGATGATCACTACATCACCGCCGCCGCTCCGGGCTATCATCCATTGGAAGGCTGCTGATACGTCAGCTCCGCCACCCATGATCACGATCCCGCTTTTGGTGGTCGTTTGCACATCGGCCACATCACCTACAATACCAATGGATGCCGAACGAATTTCAGGTTCAGCAGGTTGGGGCGCGCCAGGCCTGAATGGATCGTTGGGATCCCATTTTTTTTCGCAGCCCGCCAGGAGAACTGCAGTAATCAATAAAGTATATAATTTTTTCATCACTCAATAATGTCAGGGATTAGTAATTCGGGTTTTGGATCATATTCTTGTTGACAGACATCTCAATGTCTGCAATGGGGAAGCAGTACTGGGCTGCTGCAGGCTCCAGCTTTATGGCTCCTGAAGTATTGATGGCATCCTGCGTGGTACGCTCTACGGGCAGGTTTCTCCTTTTTAAATCGAAGAAGCGATGTCCCTCAAAAGCCAGCTCTTTAAAACGTTCATGGTAGATGGCATTTAAGAGGCTTTGCCTGTCGGTAAAATTCTGATCAATATAATTATAGATGCGGGCTCTTCTCAGGTCGTTCAGGTCTTTAGCTGCTGCTGCAATGCCTGCAGCGCCGTTGGCGTTTTCCAGTTCTGCTTCGGCTTTGATGAGGTACATTTCCCCGGCGCGGAACAGCTTAACGGAAGTAAGGCCGCGATAGGCTGTATTGCCTCCCACATATTTGTTGATCAGGTATTGCGATTTACCGGCAGGGCGGTTAGGTGCAAATTGGATATAGCTGCTAAAGCGCACATCATCTGCCCTTTGACTGGTGCTGCCGAACATATCAATCAATTTGAATGACGGCGCATACAAAACGATTTCACCGGTTTCACGAAAGAATGCAGCCCCGATACGGGAGTCGCCGGTGACTCTTGCCAGTTTCCAGATCACTTCAGACTGGCTGCTGTCTTTCCATATTTTTCCGAAATCATTCTTTGGTGCCAAAGGCTCGGCAGCTATTACCTCCGATGCGTAGGCAACCGCGTCGCTCCATTTCTTTTCATACAGCGCTACCCGTGCCTGTATCGCCGCTATCGCCGATTTTGTGATGCGGGTGTTGTCATTAAATCCTGAAGGCATCAGTTCTTTAGCTGCTTTAAGGTCTGCATTAATATTGTCAAAATTAGAGGCAACCCCATCTCTTGCCGGGTAACCCACTTTGCGTTCTTTCATATAAGGTATACCCATACCGTCGGGCTCATATGAAGAAGCATAGGCCCTTAACAGCTCAAAATGCGAATATGCCTTGATAGCCCGCAATTCTGCATGATACTGATCGAGGCGGCTTTGACCGGCAGCATTCACTTTAATCACATCAACAGCCTCCAGTACCCGGTTAGCGCGGTCGATCACCTCGTAATATTCATAAAAAGAGGTGGTAACTGAACCTGTGCCGGAATTGTATAACCAGCGGTGGGCGGTATTATTGGATACCGTGTTTTCTGTGGGATACATCACCTCGTCCGACACGATGGCACTGGTTTCAATAAGGGTACTGGTTAAAGCGGCGTAGGCGCCCAACACCCCCATATTCAAATCATCCAGGTTACGAAATGCTTTGGTAGGATCGATAAAATCGGTGGGAGGATTGTCCAGCTTCGAGCAGGACTGGAATGCCAATACTGCTATTAATAAAGCAGCAATTATTTTCTTCATGTTCATGATGATCAGATTAAAAATTAACATTAATACCTGCGGTGTATTTCCTGGCATTCGGATACTCAAACCTGCCGTACTGGCGGTTATTTTCAGGATCCAGTCCCCGCCAATTGGTCCAGGTAAATAAGTTCTGCCCCTGTATGAAAATATCTACAGATTTTAAAATCCGGGTCGGTTGCAATAGGGTAGCAGGTATACCATAGTTGATCTGCAGGTTTCTCAGGCGCATGAAAGAAGCGTCCTGGATGTCTTTCGAGGTAAAATTGCGCGGTACATCAATACGTTGTAAAATAGCCTGATCGCCGGGTTTTTTCCAGCGATCGTATAACATTCTTTTGCTTTGATTACTGGTCATGTATGCCTGGTTTTCATTATAGAAGTCGATGTTATTCCAGCGCTGCACATCTGATACATAGGATAATAAGGCGCTTAGCGTAATTGTCTTCCAACGCACTGCGGTGGTAATACCTCCTGTTAATTTGGGGAACATATTCGCAGAAAGCGGTACCGACTGTGTTTCGGGGCTATACACATTGCTGATGGAGCCATCGCGATTGTAGTAAAGCGCGTCGCCGTTAGCGGGGTCTACGCCGGCCCAGCGGGGCGCATAATAGGTGCCGTAGGGGCGACCTACTTCAATCCACCGGGTATCTCCTTCCTGTATGAAGTCTGTAACATCGCTCACCCGTAAAATCTTGTTTTGATTATAGGCACCGTTGATACCAAGATTCCAGTTGAAATCTCTTTTTTGAATGATATCGCCACTCAGGCTCCATTCGATACCCTTATTAGACATCCTCGCTGAGCTTAAAGGCATCTCTCCATCGCTTCCTGCTCCTGCTGTTGCGGAAGGCCGCAGGGCTATATACATATTCCTGGTGATCTTGTTATACCAGTCGGCCGTTAGTTTTATTCTTTGGCTTTTGAACAGCGAAAGGTCAACGCCAATATTGAATTCGTCTACATACTCCCAGTCATAGTCGGGGTTGCCCAGAAAACTGGGAACGATGGCCTGCTGACCGCCATAAGAAGCGTCTACGTCATAGAGGGGCAGGTAATTAAAATAGGTCCCGAAAGAATTAGCGGTTTGACCGTAGCTGGCCCTTAGATTCAGAACCGAAATCAGATCGGAGCTCTTCAGGAATGGTTCCTGCTTGGCATCCCAGTTGGCCCCAAAAGAGTAAAAGCCATGCCAGCGGTTTTTCAGCGGCACTGAAGACAGCGAGGCGCCATCATAACGATAGCTGGCGGTTAATGTGTATTTATTGCTTAATGTATAACGCCCGATACCCATGTAAGACATCAAAGCGGTGTTTTGTCTCGCGCCGCTTATAGAAGGCAAAAAGTCGGCGCTTACCGTAATGCCGGCAGGTGTTTCGGGTAATCGGTCGTCTACCCCGTATCCCCTGTAGCTAAAGGACCGGGTATTGTTATAGATATATTCCAAAAATCCCGACACTTCAAAATCATGGATGCCGGCTCTTTTTTTATAAGTAAGACCTGATGTGGAAACCAGGTTAAAGTATCTTCTGAAACCTTCTCCAAAAGCTCCTTTACCGCCAGCCTGCCGGCTGCCGATATAAGACAAAGGATTAATAAATACCTGGTCTGCCGAGTTTCTGAAGTCGATACCGTTTCGGGTGCTGATGTTTAACCCTGTTACGATTTCATAGGCACGGTCGATGCCTCAAACTGTTTTGAAGTGGTCGGTTTTATCAGAAGCGCCGTACAGCACGTCAATACCCCGGCTTCCTTCGCGGGTATCATAAAATCCCAAGCCGTCATCAGTAGCATGAAATACACCATCCGCTGTGTAAGGATATTCGTAGGGGAGTGCGTAGTATACCGACGCCATGGGCGATCCTACGCTTGTGCCGCCTTCGTTATAGGTAAAACGGGAGCTGGAATATCCCAGGTTGATATTAAAACCAGCTGTAAATTTACCATAGTTCATATGGGTATTACTGCGAAGCGAAAAGCGGTCTAAACCGGTTTCTTTTACAATGCCCTGCTCTCTCCATAGCCCTATTGCGTTGTAAGTTTGAACGTTTTCATTACCGCCGCTCAGGCTCAGCTGTTGTTGCATGTAGTTAGCGTTCTGAAAAAAAAGATCTCTCCAGTCGGTATTGATATGTCCCAGACTGTCCAGGATACGGTCTCGCTGTTGTTGTTGCGCAGGGGAAAGGGCTGCATAATCCGGGTTTTTGGGTGATAATTTCCAGCCAGGGCCAATATCACGGCCGGTTTCCAGGCCTACTTCTTCTTCAAAGCGCAGACGCTCGCGGGTATCCATCATTTCAAAACCCGGTTGTGTCAATGTTGAAAACCCATATTGTGAGCTGTAACCTATATTCAGCCGGCCTTTCTTTCCTTTTTTGGTGGTAACCACAATTACACCATTAGAGCCTCGTGAGCCGTATAAGGCCTTGGCGGAGGCATCTTTCAACACCGTAACCGATTCTATATCTTCAGGGTTAATGGTTTGGAAATAACCGCTTTCTATAGGTATACCATCCATAATATACAAAGGAGATGTTGAGCCGGTGATAGACCCAACCCCCCTGATAACTACTGACGCGCTCTGGCCTGGCTGTCCTGAGCTGGATAGGACGCTCATTCCCGGTACCCTTCCCTGCAGTATCTGGTCGAGGGTGCTCATCGGTACTTTATTGATAGCAGCGGCGTTTACCTGGGTGGAAGCGCTGGGGCTGTTTCGTTTCGCATATTCGGTGTAACCTGTCACCACAATTTGGTCTAAATTTCCAACGTTCTGCTGCAGCGTGACTGTGATAATACTGGCTGATCCCACTGTAACAGTTTGGGTGGTATAGGAAGCGTGAGAAATAACGAGCTCATCTCCTTCCTTGGCCTCGATAGAAAAACTCCCGTCAGCAGCGGTTGTGGTAACCGTATTACTGCTTTTAACGCTGATCACCGCACTTTCAACAGGACTGCCTTCTGCATTCATCACCTGGCCGGTGACCGTCTTAAAAGACTTTTTTGTGTAAGAGTTGTTCGTCTTTAAATTGAAGTCGTTCGTTACATTCATTTCAGCATTTGCGTGAAATACAAGGAGCAGTGAAACAAGAGCCACGAAGCCAGCCCGCAAACTGCTTTTAAAAAAAGACAGGAAACTGCCTTTTTTCTCATAAACAATTAATGTCATATTTTTAATTAGTTTTAAAACCCGCGAAAAATAGCGTTTTCTATGCTCAAAAAGAAAAAAAATAGCCCAAATTTAACATTTGAAGCTGATTTGTTGTTGTTTGGAGCAAATAAGTCACTAAATAGGGAGTATTTGTTGAGTACACTGGAAAAAACATTTAAAACGGGGACAGGTCGTAAACGAAACAGCCATAAGACGGAAGCTTATAGCTGTTCGGCGCATTAAAGAAGTTGCAGCGAAGTACACCCAACTTTAAAATTTAAAAGTGCCCACCAGTATTCCATCGGATTCTCTTCCGTTTTCTCCACTTTGCAGGGTTACAATTTTGCGCGTTTCCCGGCCACTGGCATAATGCAGGTAAATCTCGGCCATTAATGTGGTGGGACCGCTGATGGTCAGTTGATCTTCGTTGAAAAAATTGGTTTCTATCTTATACTCGCCTTTCACAGCCTTCTTTAACAGGAATTGTTCCGGACCGAAGCCATCGGTGAAGTCGTTGCTGATCCTGCCACCGTTACTCGCACGGTTGTTACTATAGTAGCATTTCTCACCGTAGGGGTCAGTTACCCAAAGGTCTATATCGGTGTCAGGTTTGTTCCAGTTTAAAACCACGCGGATGTCAACGGGCAGATTTGCGATAATGCGTTTATCGATTTTAGAAAGGTTCAGCTTACTGCGCTGTTGGGAGACCAGCTTATTAATTTCCATGACGATCACTTCTTCGATACCTTCATCCCGGGATGCGGCTTCTGCACTGTAACTATTAGTAAGTATAGAATAGAGCGCATCCAACGCTTCCTGGTAGCGGCCGTTGTCCATAAGCGCCAGGGCGTAATCACGGGTGCTTTGCGGATCCATAGGACGCCAGTCCAGGATCTTTTTAGCAGTCCAGAGTTGTTTGGTATTATTCCCTAACTGTTTTAATTTATAAACCATCATTTTATACCAAGCGGCATCTTCAATGGAAAGCTCAGCGATATTGCTGAGTATCATAAAAGCCGTATCTGTTTTCTTTTGAACATAAAACCAATTGGCCACATCAAAATAGAAGGAAGGGGTTGTTTCATATTCCTTTCGTAATGCTAAATAGGTTGGATAAGCCTGGGTTTTATTAACGGCATTCAGTTTCCTGATATAGTCTTTATCCGTTTTGAATTCAGGAATCTCTATTTCCGGAGTTACGCCGATTGCCTTTGTTTGTCCGGTTGTTACACCCGGCAACCTGCCTTGTAATTCTCTTTCTATGCCGGTATTTTTAATGGCAGCGATTGTCATGTCAGCATTTTGTTGAACATCGGAGATGGCAGGCGGTTCTTTTGCTTCCTCGTCTCTTACTAAATTGGGGCTGGTAAATGCTTTCATTTCAATACGTGGTCGGGGAGGGGGAGCTGCAGCTGGTGAACTGTTTACAGTTGTTCCCTTGGCTATGTCTTCAGATATTGTCATTTCTACAGTACCCAGGCTACCTGCCATAGGCCTGGGGGCAGGGTAGTGTTTTTTACGCGATGGTTTGAAATCCGTGCGCCACCATTCTTTTAAATCAGCCACAGTTGTAGCTGCGCGCTCCAGCAGATCGTTTACCCTTTGCTCTTTAGCAATCCTGTTTTCTTTTTTCAACTGGTTAAACTCTGCCAGCAATTCAGCAGGAGGCGTAATTTCATACCGGATATAATCGTCGATGTTTTCCAAAACCATGAGGCTGGTATTACGGGTTACAATACCAAACTGCTCACCCATCGCTTTGAGTTCTTCTTTATATTTATCATAGTAGATATCCATGGCCGCAATTTTCTTTTGTGCCCATATTTTATGCACGCTGATATCTTTAGCTGCTATACCCGCTTTTATCTTTTTTCTCAGCGTTACTTTATTACCCCAGCCATAGAGTAAGGTGATCTCATTACGGGGATCACTAATCAGCCCCGCAACAGATATTGATTGAACAACCGGTATTTTAATATTGGGATATACTTCGCTTACACCAGGCCCTTCGACGCCCAGGAACTGCATATATTCCTGACCCAGGGCATCAAAAGCCTGATCTGCGCTCTGGTTGCCAAGGTTAATAAACTGTCCGCCGGTTTTCTGACTGATATTTTTCAACACACTATAGTCAGCAACCGGGTTGGTAGTAACCGTATGTATGGGGCGATTGATAATAATCTCGGGATCTCCAAAACTGCTCATACCATCTGTGAAAAACAGTATTTCATCCAGTGCGGAAAAAAGCACCTGGTCTACGAATACAGGAAGCTTTAACACGCTGTAATCGGTAGCGCCATCATAAGTAAGTTGCTCCAGCTTTTTTCGAAGCTTACTCCAATTCCCGTTTACAATTTTGTAATCCCCGCCATAAGAAAGCTGGTTATTAAGTAGTCCTAATGCAATGGTCAGATTTTTCTTTTGTTGGATGATCCGGCCCAGCAGCTCGATTTCTTTTTGATGATCTCTTTTGGTGCCGCTAAGCGATATATCCCACAAGATACCAATAGTGTTTCCCCACTGCCTGGGGCGGCTTTCAGTGCGGGGGAAATCATTGACCAGGAAATAGGCGCTGCCATCGGTGTTGCGCTGCAAAATACTTTCATACATATTTGTTTTCTTGGGGAGGTTGATCAATAGCGGTTGAGCAGGTTGGTAGTTTTGCTTTTCCATTTTGGCCGTAAAAACATTGTCGTACCCCGAAAATGAAAAACTGCCATCCGGCTGTTTTAATAAGACCGGTTTTTCTTTCGTTCCCCATATCGATGCTTTTAGCGAAAACCTGGGAATGGCCTGCGTATAATTAAAAGGCAGGTAGTATTGTAAGGCATGATCTTTATTGGCGGTAAGTTCTTCTTCATACCCAATCATAACGGTACGTATGCCGCCAACCGGCAGAGGGAATATTCTTGTTCTGAAATTATTGCCTTCTACTTTTTCCAGGATGCCCGGGTCTATATTCCGGTGTTGAATGCTCTCAAATACTTCAGTAGCCCGGACTTTCGATACCGGCACGGCTTCCCGCATCTTTCCATTGATGTCGAGTGCATACCTGCTTACGGTAACTCCTTCAGGCAGGGGGAAGGTAAGCTCTCCTTCCAGTACACGGCTGCCATTGTTTTTAAAGCAAAGCTGCATGGTGGTGGTAGCTATATTGCCCGCGATACGCACTTCAATATCCAATTGCTCCAACACCACCGGGTTATTTTTTTCGCCCGAAACTTTTAACACAGGCATCTGGGCCCGGCCGGGGGCAAAGATCAGCAGGAGGAGGAGCATCAAGGTAAATCTCATAACATCTGTTTTTATTTAGATGCAACAGCGCTGCTTTTTTCATAAATAACTGGCCTTATTATTGAAATGTGTTGAAAATGCCGTGTTGAAATGGCTGGAAATCTTGCTACTTTAGCAAAGAGGAAAAACTTATTGATATGAATCGTTTTTACTGGATACTTTATATACTTGTGGCTGGATCGTTAGTTGCTGCCTGCAGCAGAAAGGGCGCTCCTCCTGTGAGTTCTATGCATACAGAAGGGATCCATCATAAATGGAAGGTGAACAATGTGAACGGCAGGCAGGCTGCAGGTGCTGTTTACATCGATCTCCGTGATGTGCGCCGTTCGGGAGCAACAGCCGGGTGCCGGTACTTTTCATTTACACCTAAGTTCGGCCATAACAGCAGAATGCAGATGGCTAACATCAGCACCCATTTATTACCCTGTACAGATGATTGGCCGGATCAGACATTAAAATTGAACCTGGAGTCTGTATACTCATTTTCTGTGACCGGCAATCAACTACGCTTACTGGCTCAAGATGGACGCACTGTTTTCTTCGCAGAAAAGGCGGCAGACGATGAGGGAAATTCGATAAGCAGGAAATGGCTGATACAGGAAATGATCAATGCAGATAATGAGCAACTGGCAAAAGATAAAGGTTTTTTAGACCTTACCGATCTAACCAGAGCTCAGGCGGGAGTAGGGTGTAACAGGTTCTCTTTTAAAGTAACCGTTGATCATACCTATCATATGGCTTTGGCCGACGCTGCCTCAACCGAAATGTATTGCAGGCAAGGAGCAGCTAATGAATCAGTTTTTTCCAAACTGTTACCGCTGGTTAACAAATACCAGGTTGTCGGTAACAGTTTGAAGTTATTTGATAAGGATAATGTATTGCTATTGTCGGCAACAGAAATGTTGCTATAAGGAAAAACTAAAACTCAATAGTTTCACCAAGAGCAGGTAGCAGCAATGTTTTACCGGCCTCGGCGAAAGCATCTGCAGCAGCTTTTGTATCTATTTTGATTATATCAAAAGTGTTATAATGCACTCCGATGATTTCGTTACATTTAATAAAGTCCGATGCAATGATAGCATCAGCCACATCCATGGTATAATTGCCTCCTATAGGTAATACTGCAAAATTTAAATGCGTAAACAGGGGAATGAGCTGCATATCCATAGTGAGGGCAGTATCGCCTGCAAAATAAAAGTTGATTTCTTCCGAGGTGATCACAAAGCCCAGCGGATTTCCGCCATAGGAGCCATCAGGCAAGCCCGATGAATGTATGGCGTTAACCGCCCGTACTTTCCCGAAGTCGAAAGCTGCCGGCCCTCCATGATTGAGCTCATGTACGTTGTCTATCCCTTGTTTACCCAGCCAGCCCGCAACCTCGGGAGATGTTATTATTTTAGCACCGGTTCTTTTAGCAATAGGTACCACATCGGCAATATGGTCTCCATGGCCATGCGATACCAGGATATAATCTGCTTCAATTTTTTCGATATCGATATGTTGGGCTAATGGATTGCCACTTATAAAGGGATCAAACAATAATGTTTTGCCGCTTATGGTTACTGAAAAAGACGACTGGCCAAAGTATGTGAATTGCATAATAATATTTTGCGTAAATATAGACACTAAATATTTTTTAGGTTAGTAATGAACTGTTGTTATTCTGAGGTGATTGTGGAAGCAGAAATCTGCAGCCCGCAGTACTCCGGTTATTGTTCGTTGCCACCTGCAGGTTGCTTTCGCGGTACGCGTTAAAAAAACGAAAGCTGGCATAACGGTTTTAACAAAATGCGGAAAGCAGGCGATTAAAATTGTGTTACCAATGTTTCAAAAGCTAAAATTGGAATTTGAAATCTCTTATTTTCCTTACCTTTGCAGCCTTAAATTTCTTACTTGGGGTAACTATTTTTTACCTTATTGAAAATGAGTTATTTAAGAAATAAGAAAGTTTATAATTCAACTAAGAATACTCATGGCAGATTTAAAATTTCAAAGGAACTTTGGTATTGCCGCCCACATTGACGCCGGTAAAACCACTACAACTGAACGTATTTTACGTTACACAGGTATGATTCACCGTATTGGTGAGGTACACGATGGTGGTGCTACTACCGACTGGATGGAGCAGGAAAAAGAGCGCGGTATTACCATTACATCTGCTGCGGTAAGCTGTAAATGGCAGTTTCCTACTGATAAAGGAAAAGCTATTGCAGGTACTACTAAAGATTTTTCTTTTAACATTATTGATACTCCAGGCCACGTGGACTTTACCGTAGAGGTGGAGCGTTCTATGCGTGTACTGGATGGTTTGATCGCATTGTTTTCTGCGGTTGATGGTGTGGAGCCTCAATCTGAAACCGTATGGCGTCAGGCTAACCGTTACAAAGTTCCACGTATCGGTTTCGTAAATAAAATGGATCGCCAGGGTGCTGACTTTTTGAACGTGGTAAAGCAGGTTCGTGAAATGTTGGGCTCTAAGGCAGTTCCTTTGCAGCTGCCAATTG
This sequence comes from Acinetobacter pittii, assembly GCA_052038405.1. Lineage (GTDB taxonomy): Bacteria > Bacteroidota > Bacteroidia > Chitinophagales > Chitinophagaceae > Niabella. The sequence goes on along the minus strand of JBQGCI010000563.1, from coordinate 1,840 downwards.
GTGCTGAAGATAATTTCCAGGGTGTGGTGGATCTGATCCGCATGAAGGGTATTATCTGGCACGTAGAAACCGAGGGAATGACTTTTGATGAGATCGATATTCCTGCCGATATGGTCGCTGAAGCAGAAGAATGGCGCGCTGCGCTGGTTGAGGCGGTTGCTGAATACGATGACACTTTGATGGAGAAATTCTTTGAAGATCCCAATTCGATCTCTGAGGATGAAATTCACGAAGCGATCCGCAAAGCTACTATCGACCTGAGCATTGTTCCTATGATGTGCGGTTCTTCTTTCAAAAATAAAGGTGTACAAACTGCTTTGGATGCAGTTTGCCGTTACCTGCCTTCTCCTGTTGATATCGAGGCTATTGAAGGTACCGACCCTAACGATCCTGAAAAGAAACTGGTTCGCAAGCCAGATGCAAAAGAACCATTTGCTGCATTGGCATTTAAAATCATGACCGATCCATTTGTTGGTCGTCTGGCATTCTTCCGTTGTTATAGTGGTCACCTGGATGCAGGGTCTTATGTATTGAACGTAAGAAGCGGTAAAAAAGAGCGTATCAGCCGTATCATGAAAATGTTTGCCAACAAACAAAATCCAATCGACTTTATCGAAGCGGGTGATATCGGTGCAGCAGTAGGTTTTAAAGAGATCAAAACCGGTGATACCCTTTGCGATGAAGATCATCCGATTACGTTAGAGAACATGTTCATACCTGAGCCCGTAATCTCTGTAGCGGTTGAGCCTAAAACTCAGGCTGATGTTGACAAGATGGGTATGGCTATCGCTAAGCTGGTGGAAGAAGATCCGACATTACGTGTTAAAACTGACGAAGATACCGGTCAAACCATCCTTAGCGGTATGGGTGAGCTTCACTTAGAGATCATCATCGACCGTATGCGTCGTGAGTTTAAAGTAGAAGTGAACCAGGGTGCTCCTCAGGTGGCTTATAAAGAGGCATTCAATACAACGGTAGAACACCGTGAAACGTTGAAAAAACAAACCGGTGGTCGTGGTAAGTTCGCCGATATCCAGTTTAGCCTGGGTCCTGTAGATGAAGAATGGCAAAAAGAAAATCCCGATAAGAACTTCCAGTTCGTAAATGATATTTTTGGTGGATCTATTCCCCGTGAATTTATTCCTGCAATTCTGAAAGGATTTGAAACATCAATGACCAGCGGTGTATTGGCTAACTACCCTGTAGATAACCTGAAGATCCGCGTATTTGATGGTAGCTTCCACGCGGTGGATTCTGATGCGATGTCTTTCGAACTTTGTGCTAAACAAGGTTTCCGCGAGGCAGGCAGAAAAGCAAAACCCATCCTGTTGGAGCCGATCATGAAAGTTGAGGTATTAACTCCTGAACAATACATGGGTGATGTAACCGGTGACTTAAACCGTCGTCGTGGTATGATGGAAGGTATGGATACCCGTGCCGGTGTTCAGGTAATCAAGGCAAAAGTTCCGTTGAGCGAAATGTTTGGTTACGTAACTCAGCTGCGTTCTTTAAGCTCTGGTCGTGCTTCTTCTACCATGGAGTTTTCTCACTATTCTCCGGCGCCTAATAACATCGCTGAAGAAGTGATCGCAAAATCAAAAGGTAAAGTAACTGCTTAGTTGGTGAGTAGTGAATAGTGAACAGGTAGTTTATTGATAATAATTGAACCCCGGCGATGAGCCGGGGTTTTTGTTTAGGTTGTCTTGTCCTGGAAAAAGTTGACTACCTAATCAACAATTATGGACCAGTTACAGATTCGGCTTAAAGGCGCCAGTCCCCAAAAAAAATTTAGTGAGTCTTTCAAGAGACGGATTGTTTGCGAGTTCGAGCAGGGTATTTT
>JBQGCI010000562.1:0-2743 GCA_052038405.1 Acinetobacter pittii | reverse complement strand
AAAACCGGTATGACACTATACCTGGGCCTTGCATTTTCTCCTAAAACCAAATATTCGGTATTGCTTGTAAAATTAAGGTAGCTGCTGTGAACTCCTAACCAAAGTCTTTCCTTGATCCAGATATCTAACTGGGCTGATCCTCCTACGCCAAAGAAGGTAGGGGAGTTATTGAAAGAGGTAAGCAGCTCCGGGCCGAGCGTAATCTTGGTTTTCTGAGCTCCTACGCTCATAATAAATAGCAGGGAAGCCGCTATAAGGATTAGTTTTTTCAAGATGGAATTTTTAATAAAGATAGCATAATCTGGTGCGATGAAAAAAGATGCGTACCTACGTAAAACAGGCAGGATATGCTCTAAAAAAAAGCCCGCTGTTATAGCGGGCCTTACTATTACTTTTCTTTATTGATATTATTTTTCAATATTTACTCTCACGCCCTCGCTGTGCGAACTAAACTCCGGCGCATACATACATTGAATACTGGTAATACCATTGCTGTAGTTGCCGGGTAGTTGTGCAAACAAGGCATACTCGAATACATAAGTTCCTTTTCGAAGATAGCTGAAGAAGAAATTAGTGCTCGCGTCTTTGGTGGTTTCATAATAACCCAGTCCGCCCTGCCATTTATATTGGCTCAATACATTCACCGGTTCAAAAGACGAGGCCCGCATATCTTTTAGGTGCACATATTCCATATCGCGATCCACTCTTAATTCAATACGCACTTTTATCTTATCACCCACTTTTACCTTATCGCCTTCGTTGACAGGAGTCAGCACCGGGCCTGTTGCCGTGTTTTTTTCAACAAATAATTTCTTGCTTAACTGAAGGGGGGTGATCGCTGTAGTGATCTTATCCAGGTCTTCAAAATATTGCCAGTACACGTTTCCCCATGTTGGCAGGGTAGATGATCCGGCTGATTGTTTCACCGTTAATGATATATTACCCATTGCCGGGCGTACCTTATTGCCTTCAATGATTGTTTTAAAATAACCCGTGCCGGCCTCCGTCTTATTTTCCTGGTTGCTGATGGTAGCACCACCTAAGTCGATGCTGACATCCGTGGTGCTGCTCAGCCAGTTGGTGCCGCGCAACAACAGCGCGTAACAGGCTTCAGCAGTTGCTTTCGTGCTTTCCCAATTATTAGTTTGTTTATTTTTTAATAGCCAGGTTCTTAAATCATCGGCGGTTGCCGCATCTTTCCCGGCTTCCTCAAATGCCTCTATCAGTAGTGCCTGCCTTTCGATGGGCGCTTCGTACCACCACCAGCTGCGGGCGGCATCTTTGTAATACATGCCTTGTTCTTCGTTACGAATGGCGGTCTCCTTCAAGGATTTCAGGATTGACCTGGGTGTCACCAGGTCGTTATCCCGATGGCTGGAAAGCGCAATCATCCCCTGCATGTATTTGTTTTGTTTCGTCCAGGTTTGTTTGGCACGCTCTCTAAAAAAGTTTACCGCTTTCAATGCCGATTCTGAAATTTTATTTTGAGGGAAAAAGCTGCGCATATATAAATACTGGATCACGTAATAAGAAGGAACGTATTCTTTCAGGCTGGATTTATGTTTCAACAGTTGATCGTATTCCTCTTTGATCTTATTATCCAGGTAAGGAATCGCTGCCTGAACCAGTCGGTTTAAATTGGCCTCCTGCAGTCCTGAAACGGCTTTAAGTCTTTTAAGATGACCGATACCTGTTACAATATATTGGGTCATGTACCGGTCATCGGCTCCTCCTTTAAACCATACAAATCCGCCATTGGGGCTTTGCAGTTGTCTTAACTTGTCGTAAGCGCTGGTTTGCTCGCCGCTCATACGCATCAGGTCAAATAAAACAGCCACATTTTTCTTTTGCTGCGCTTCATTTTTAGCGGCCAGTACCCAGGGTGTTTCTTCCAGCAATACCGATTTGAGCTCTTCATTTTTTTGAAGGTTGCTTAGTAAAGCGGCAGTATCCTCCGTGCGCCATTGCTCAAATACCTGTTTGATTTTGGGCGAACTGTTGACTACCACAGTTGCCAGGGAATTAGCATAGTAACGGTTCCATGTTTGTTCCGCACATTCATAAGGATATTGCATCATGTAAGGTAATGCCTGAACGGCGTTCCATACCGGGTTGGATGTATACTCCACCGTTACTGCCTGGTGGGTCAAAGTTTCGCTGCTTGCGCTGTTGATCAACTTATCAAATCGGAAATTTTTAGTACCGCTGCCACGCATGTGAAGTGGTAAGGATTCTGTAACCAACATCCGGTTGGTTAATACCGGCAGCATATTTTCTTCGCCGTCAGAAGCCGAACCGTCACTGGCTTTAGCAACAATACGCCAGGTAAGCGCTTTATTAAATTGATAAGGCACTTCTATCGGGAACTGTATGGCCTGGCTTTGACCGGCTCCAATAGTGAAGTATTGTTGATCTACCACATTTTTAAACCATCCGTCCATAGGCTCTTTAGTAGCGGCATCAAGTAATTGCAGGGTAGCAATACCTGTTATTTCCTTACCCGAAAGATTCACTACTTTACTGCTGAATTCCATTTTGTCACCCTCCCTTAAAAAGCGTGGAGGATTGGGCTGAACCATTAGGTTCTTTTGGGTGATAATTTCCCTGCTGCTGTAGCCCAAGGCCAGGTCTTTGGTGTGGGTTAGTGCCTGGAACTTCCATCGGCTAAGCGCTTCCGGCATCGTAAATGAGAAACTGATACTGCCATCTTTATCCGTTTTCAGATCAGGGAAAAAGAATGCGG
>JBQGCI010000561.1:0-3659 GCA_052038405.1 Acinetobacter pittii | reverse complement strand
TTTAGTCCCCTCGTTAGTGGCCTGCATAAAAGCCCGGTCGTTTTTATACTCCTCCCAGTTAAATTGTAAAAGAAAATTCGTGGCGGCCTCTGCCCCTCTTTCAAACATAGACAGCTTTTCGGCATCGGTAATAAAAAAGTTCAGCCAGTTGTACTCTGCCAAAGGGATAGTGCCGACGCCCTTTGAATACACTTTGTTCTTGAGCTGAAAATCTTTGTCGTAATAGTTGCGGATGGTATTAAAAATGCGCCCGAAATAACCCATAATGGTCCAGCTATCGGCATGCTTGGTTTTATCCTCCGGCGCGGAGTCGTCCAGGTCAATCCCGAAAGAGGGTAACCGAGGTACCGTTACTTTAGGATTGTAAAAGATATTGATGGGAAAATTGGACAGAATACCCCCATCTACAAAGCGGGCCACAGAAGGCGGATCGTCTTCATCAAAAACCTCCTTCCATTGCTTCCTGATTTCGGGCAGCTGGCAGGGAATATCTTTAATAAAATAAGATTCAAAAAACATAGGGATCGACATGGATGCCCTAACAAAGCCCGCAGGATGCAGGTCGTCTTTACCTTTAGTGCGAAACAACCCCGCCATAGCCGGGAATTCGATTTTATTCTGGGTAACCAGCTCCGAAGTGATCAAAGTAATATCACCCTTCAGATCTGTTACACCCTGCGGATGATGATGCCGCGTATGTAAGCCGGGAATATTCTGTGCGGCTTTATGCACCAGGTCGGTAGTATTCAATACACCGTTATCGCGCATTTGCTGTTCGATCCAGTTATAGAAAAAATGACCGGGATTGATGCCATAGCCGGCCGTTTTAAACTTGCGGATCAGTTTTAAAATATAACGCACCAGGTCTATGATTACTATCAGCACTACTACCAGCGCCAGCAACAAATAGCGGCTCAGGTTGAGCAAACCCTCATTTTTTTGCACCGCTATCAAGGAAGCCATGCTTCCCCCCAGCAACAAGGCAAACAAGGCAATAATAGCTATAGCCACATTACGCAGTCTTTGAAAATATTTTTTGTGCGTAATAAACTTTTTAATCATCCATCGGGCAGCCGGATGCCCATCTACCAGGTCAAAAAAATTAAGATGGGTAATGGCATCCAGCACGCGTCCCGATTTTTCTTCCTGCTTTTTACCAATCACCGTTAACATAGCGGTATTAATAGCCCCCGCACTGGTACCAGCCATTCTTAAAAAACGAATGCCCATTTGCTCCAGCACATAGGTATAACCTACCAGGGCCACGCCTAATACGCCCCCTCCTTTTTGCACCAGGTTTACATATTGATGCCCCTCGGCATCCAATACATCAGATACAATAAAGGGTTTTCCCTCAGGGCCAAAAGTGTCCCTCAGCTTTTTTAGGTTATTCTGCACTTTGGGACTATTGGTAAAATCGGGAACAGTTATCTTAGGTGTTGCCATTAGCGGGCTTTGGTTTTTATTTTCCGGAATTTTTATTTACTCCCTTTCGTCACATTTCAACTATGAAGTTAAAAATATTGGTGTAAAATAGAGCGGGGTCCTGATCCCCAATTTTAGCTATTATTCATACATTCTTTAAAATAAATTATATTTAGAACAGCGAACCCCCATCATTTCATCATAAAAAAATACATGAAACCGGCTCATTTTATATTAGTTACTTTTATAGCCTTATTTTATTTACAAAAATCAAGTGCACAAATGACCACTGTTAAATGGCCTGATATACCACATCCGGTTCCCGCTAAAAAAGCGCATATAAGAAATATACATGGAGAGCAGTTGAAGGATGAGTATTACTGGATGATCGATTATTTTAAAAAAGGCCCCGATAGCAACGAAGTGGTTCAATACATTGAAGCGGAAAACCGCTACCTGGACGAAATGATGGCCGACACCAAAGCCCTGCAAGAAACACTGTTTAAGGAAATGCGCGGACGTATCAAAGAGCAGGACCAGATGGTTCCCTATTTTAAGAACGGCTATTTTTACTATCGCCGTACGGAAACCGGTAAACAATATTATAAGCTGTGCCGTAAAAAAGGCAGCTTATCGGCCCCCGAAGAAATATTGTTAGATGTAGATGCAATGGCTGAAAACCATGCTTACTACTCCATAGCCGGCGCTACTATAAGCCCCGACAATAACTGGCTGGTTTTTGGAGAAGATACCGTAAGCCGCAGGCAATACACGGTAATGGTTAAAAACCTTACCACCGGTACGATTACTCCGCAAGGTATTACCAATACCAGTGATGATTATGTATGGGCCGCAGATAATAAAACGATATTCTACATCTCCAACAACCCGCTCACGCTGTTATCTGAAAAAGTATGGCGTCATACCGTTAATGAGCCTGCGTCAGCAGATGTGTTAGTATATGAAGAAAAAAGTAACAATAATTACCTGGGGCTTCACAAAACAAAAGCAGAGAACTTTATCCTGATCAGCTCGGGCAATTTTACCAATTCAGAGATCCGGTACCTGGCAGCCGATCAGCCATCAGGCAACTTCAATGTTTTCCAGGAAAGAATGGACAGCGTATTATATGAAGTAGATGCAGATACCGAACAGTTCTATATCGTTAATAATAACCAGGCACTGAACTTTAAAGTGTCTGCTGCACCATTCCATGCAACTGGCGCGGAGCATTGGAAAGACTATGTGCCGCATCGCCCTGATATATTGGTAGAGGATATAACATTGACCAAAGATTTCGTGATCGTAAAGTCCAGGAAAAATGGCCTGGACCAGTTTCAACTGTTATCCAAAGATGGTAAAGAAAATAAATTAATACCTTTTGAAGATGCTGTTTATACCGCGTCCTTCTCCTCCAATGCAGACTATAACGCCACTCAGCTCAGGTATAGCTACAGCTCGCCGGTAACGCCTAACAGTGTTTACGATTATGATTTAACAACCGGGCAAAAAACACTATTAAAGCAGCAGGAAATACCCAGCGGATATAATAAAGACGAGTATACTACGGAAAGGGTGTATGTAACGGCTAAGGATGGCTCGAAAATTCCTTTATCCATCGCCTATAAAAAAGGATTTAAAAAAGATGGTACGCAACCGTTTTTACTGATCGGTTATGGCAGCTATGGGTTTTCTTATCCTACTTACTTCAATGCCAACCTGGTGAGCCTGATGAACAGGGGCTTTGCCTATGGTATTGCGCATATAAGAGGCGGACAGGAAATGGGCCGCCAATGGTATGAAGATGGCCGGTTGATGAAAAAGAAAAATACGTTCACCGATTTTATCGATTGTGCCTCTTATTTGGTAAAAGAAAAATATACTTCGCCAGCGCATTTATATGCCAACGGCGGTAGCGCGGGTGGCTTATTAATGGGTGCCGTGGCCAATATGGGCGGCGAGCTGTTCAACGGCATTATTGCTGATGTGCCTTTTGTGGATGTGGTAAACACCATGCTCGACCCCACCATTCCGCTTACTACCAACGAATACGACCAGTGGGGCAACCCTGAAACCAGTAAAGAAGCTTATGTGTACATGAAATCTTATTCTCCCTATGAGAATATTGAAAAAAAAGCCTACCCCAATATACTGGCCACCACGGGCCTGCACGATAGCCAGGTGCAAGATTATGAACCGGCCACATGGGTCCCCAAACTGCGTGACCTGAAAAC
>JBQGCI010000560.1:0-3420 GCA_052038405.1 Acinetobacter pittii | reverse complement strand
AACCGCTGTACTCTTTCGTCTTAACGGCGTCACTGACGACTTCCACATCACCCGGTGAAGACTGCCAGGCCAGGAAACGATCAAATAATGCATCCCATGCAGGCAAAAGCGTCTTATTAGTATATCCGTGGTAGCCCATGCCGCTTCCTAAGTCGACCGACAGTCTGGCATATTCTGGCGGATCCTCAACCCTGATAAGGGTTTGTCCACGATTAGGGTATTTTATCGTGCGATCTTTTGTCACACTGATATATTGCAAATCAGTACGGTAAAAATCAAAGGGTTCAATGCGCAAGCTTTTATATACAGAATGACAGCCAGTGACCAAAGCAGAAATGAGTAACATTCCAATTAAAAACTCTAGTTTTTTCATATTAAAATCCCTTGTAGTGCGAATATCTTCCTTCAGGTCGACGGTAAACACTGAAGCTAAAACTGATAAACTCCCCAGTTTAAACGGGGGTTAAGTCTATTTATCGGAAAACCGGCTACTTTCTTTAGTAATATCAACATCCATTCGGGGCAGGGCAGACATATCGCAATTCGCGTTGTGTCTAAAATCCTGATCCAATGTAATCTTTGTTTGGTCATTCACCTGGCCAGGGCAATTCCTCTCAGAAAAACGTCAGCTTTCGTCTGGCGAAAACGTCATCTCCTCCTCAAAGCAGTCTGTCCGCTTGTCCATCATTTTTTTCGGCGATGGTCAGGTGGATAGGCAGACAAGCGAATGCACATCCTCAAACGGCATCGCAATCAGGATACTGGTAGCGAACCTAGAGTAGAGCGACCCGCGAAATGGGGATGCCAACTTGCTTAAGCTTCATTATGATAAATTGACCGTTTAAGGCAATTGAAAACATCAACACTGGTGCTTAAGAATGGCTATTAGATGTTTGGCTAGTGGGGCCATGAGCAGGTTCAAGGATTTTATGAATAGTGAGGCTGGCGCTCGCGCCCACTATGAGAAACGCAAACGGCAGCGCGTGTATATCTACATTGACAATCTTGAGCCGTAATCAAAGAAAATGCCCGAAGCCGAACGGGATAAATTCCAAGAAGCGTTAGCCGAACAGCTAACCACTTTGAAACGAGCTACATTCACAGGCGACGTTGCACTGAAAATTGATCTTGCGACGACAAATAAGAGCGCGCCGCAAGCACACACCATCGCTTAGAACTTGTTGGATCTCCTCGGTGTACGCCGCTCGAATGTGAAATGGCTACGTCGACACCTCTTGTATAAAGATGACCGACAAATTCAGGCACTCTCCGTTTGTTGTAGCCACGGAGAAACCTCTCCAGTTTTCAGCCTTCAGGGTAAGCTCAGGATTAGCGGTGCTATTATTTCAGTGTGAATTTATATTGTGTATCAGTTCAGATAATTCCTATGCAACTCGTAATATTAGAGTTGCATAAGATCAACATTCAACTAATTGCCTCGTAAAGTTTTTGATATGATTTCATCTATGTTTGGACTGTAGAGTGAAATTGTATAGTAAGTATCAATTCCTGCAAGATAATTCTCATAAACATCTTTTGTTATACGTTCGGAATCTGCGAAATAGACGTGATTTACCTTCAGTTCTGTATCAGAGTAACCTATCTCAGAATAATGATGAAGTTCAATATTTATTATATTGATGCCTGTATTGTTTAGTTTCTTTATAAATTCTTTTTTTAGGTTGCCAAATAATAAAATGTTGTTCTCGCCTATGCCACCTGACATGCGATCTTTTCCACCGGATTTCTTTGATTGTACAGAGAAGTAATCAACGTAGAATTTTTTTACATATGATTTGTTGTTAAGTGTATATGCAACATCCATGATTGAATGTAGTTGATAGTTATAATTATTTATAGAGTAACCTTCATTGAATATATCAAATTTTTCTGATTGAGTTGGTGTGTAATCCTTTCGAAAAAGTTGGTCAATGCTTAAAATAAAAAGGGGGGAGTATTGAAGTTTTGATATTCTATTTTGCTCAAGGCTAAAAGTTACACTAAGTATAAAGGTTGCGAGCGCTAATATGAATTGTATTGTAGGCGCAATAAATGAAGGGGTTTTAAATTCAGACTTTGTCATTTTGAATCCGCTGCGATAACGAGGGGGGGTTGTGTATAATAAGGTGTTTAGAAATTCATGTTTTAATGAGTAATTATAACCTAAAAGGTTAGTATGTTCAGAGAGTTATTTTCATTGAATTGCATAATGTTCCCTTATCCGAACCTGTAGTGTGTTGGTCATCATGAGGTTATCTTGCATAGAAAAACGATAGGTAACACTCGTTACTGGTGGCATAAAACGTGTAAAAGTAACTATTGCTGAACGAAAGTGATCGCCAGCCTACGCTGAGGTCTGTGACGTTCTGATCAATCCGCTCAGTAAGACAGTGATTATCCCTCCGATTTGTCATAAGCAAGGAAAGAACCATAACAAACTCATACGATATTCAAATCACTATTGGAGTATTGGAACCTACCTTTTTTAGTAGTACGTCCTGCATGATGGCATAAATTGAAACAGGTACAATAGACGTTTCAGAGTTATTGAAAACGACTTAAAAAGAGTTGTTCTGAGAGATTAGGGTTACCCTGAAAAATTCAATATCGAAGTGGTCATACAGATTTTTGATCGCGGTCATTCCATTGCAGTGATGCATACAGCAGGGGAGAGCTGCCCTTTACATCCCCACATTTCCAGAGAGGATGATAACGATACCGACACTGAGGATTTGAATAAAAATTGTACTGGCTAAAAAAACTATATTATTCATTTTTTTAATAAAAGCTTTGGTTACATAACGTTATATATACTGTACTGAAGCAAAAGTTAATTTTGCTGGCAGTATGTTTGTTTGTGACTTAACGAGTGCGAGAAAGAGTATGTCCGGTGGTTTTTTTGCTCATATGAGCGCTTCTATGGCTACAACAAGGCAAACTCAACAACAGGGTTTCCAAACGCCCACTCAATCATCACAAAAAACAAAAAAAACGACTATTCATGAGCCAGCTTCATCGGCAAGACCAAAAGTTCTGGTTGATGTGGTTGTGAAAAAACCAGGGTAAGGTTCGGATAATCCAGTCCGTTATGATACAGAACCTCATTTAGAGAGGGCTGCTTCTCAATTACCTGTCGAGCTGGCAGTCTTTATTCCATTTCGCAAATATACCTTAATCCTGCGCCACCAAATCCTCTCGAATCTCGGTAAAGTTTCACAGTTTGTTCTTCAATCGTTAGCTACAGACGGATTCGGTATTGACGATGTACTGCGTATCACCGGACTGTCAAATGAACATTTATCGCCGATTCTCGAACGCCTTGCTGGCCTTGATTGGTATGAGCCTGCTGGCAGAACCCTTACGCCTAAGGGAAAAATCATGGCGCAGGCTGCAACCCTCGCAGGACAAAAGTTTTCCCTC
>JBQGCI010000559.1:0-10670 GCA_052038405.1 Acinetobacter pittii | reverse complement strand
CCGATAAAGTAGACGGCCTTCGAAAGCCGAATAAAGGAGATAGAATTTTATCAGCATGTTTCTCAGGCCGCATTATTCACCCTTTCATTTGACAAAATAGCGTTAACATTGTAAAGAGAAGCTAAGATCATTTTGATTAATTACCGACGAATGCATCACCTCCATTTCGCTATACGAAGGTCTGTTCTACGACTGTTACTTTTCATGTTGATAATAGGTTGCTCCGTTCAACTGCGCAGCCAGAGAATACTTGCCCTCTATTCCGATAGCTTGGACCGAAATATTGAGCAGTGGATTAGTAACTGGCATTTTTCCCCTGCCCCTCTTAACCAGCCTGTCACGGATACCCGTGGTTGGCAACTTTTACCCACTTCTGATTTCGGGAAAAAAAATGCACCACCGGGCTGGAACGGCATCGGCTGGTTTGGTTTATGGCTGAAAGTAGATAAAAAAGGGGTCGATAAAAAGCTGGGGTTGCGCATTAACCACGATGGGGCCTCCGAAATATTTATAGATGGAAAACCTATAGGTGGTTTTGGAAAAGTGGGTTCTTCTGCTCCAACAACAGAGGGACTGCGGTATCCCCGCGAGCTGGTACCCTTTTGGTTGGCCGATACGTTGCCGCACCTGCTTACCATCCGGTATGCGAATTTTGATAACATCCATTCTGACTTTTCCGGTTTTGATGCTTACATAGGCGATTACCCATCTGTACATACCATGCTGAGCCGGAACATGAGCCTGCGGTCCGTTATGCCGATGTGCGCGGCAGCCCAGTGGATGCTGGCGCTGATGCACCTGTTACTGTTTGTTTTTTATCCCAGGCAGCAACTCAATTTATATTTTGCAGCATACGCGGCCGTGATGGGAATGATTGTTATGGCTTCTTATTTATATTATGAAACCCACCAACCTGCGGTCCAGTATTATGCAGAATATGCCGGTAATCACTGTATGCCCCTGCTGATGTGGTTCGGAGGACTATTATTATATAACGTAGGTTATGGGAATATCAGTGCCTGGAAAAAGACAGCGCTTGCGGTGAGCTCTTTATTTTGTTTTATTTTTTTTCTTATGCTGGCGCTCTCAAATTCGCATTTCTGGGAATGGCGCAGGGAAGATCATTTCGACTTTGTTTCTCTTTTGTTCCTCGTATTCCTTATCTTTTTTTTCGATCAGTTAAGAGGTATTTTTTTGGCCATCCGAAAAGGAAAACCTGGCTTGTGGCTTATCGGTATCGGCGTGCTGTCAGCGATAATAGCCATCAGCTGTTCCTGGCTGGACATTTTCAATCTATGGTCTTCCCGCCAAAACGGACTCAGGTTATTTACCATGTCAGTGGGTACGATGGTATTCCCCGTTTGTATGTCTCTTTACCTGGCGCTGGATTTTGCAAGAACCAATAAGAGCCTTGTTGCCCGCCTGGCCGAAGTAAAAAAACTTTCCGGTGAGGCGTTAAAACAGGAAGCCGAAAAAAGAACGCTCATTGAAAATGAAGCCCTGAGGCTGGAACGAACCGTTCAGAAACGTACAGCCGAATTGCAACGTCAGACGGACGAACTACAGGAAATGGATAAAATAAAATCACGTTTCTTCACCAATATCACGCATGAGTTTAAAACGCCCCTTACGCTGATCAGCAATCCCGCACAGGAACTACTGGCATTAAATAATGATGCCTCGGTGCGATATTATGCAGGATTGATCCAAAAAAACTCGGAGCGCCTGCTGCAGCTCATCAATCAGCTGCTGGATCTGAGTAAACTGGAAAGCGGACTGATGCCCCTTACGCCATCTTCGATAGAGTTGGTCAGTGAACTTAAAAAGTATACCCATAATCACCTGCCTTTGGCCATGCAAAAGGGAATTGAACTGATCTTCACTTCCGACTGCGACGAATTATGGATACAATCTGATCCCGACAAGCTGGAAAAAATATGCAGCAACCTGCTATCCAATGCCTTGAAATTTACTGATAAAGGAAGGGTGGAAATGATTCTAAAAACAAGTGCCACTTCCTTCACCTTATCAGTTGAAGACACGGGACAGGGAATTGCAAGCGCCAGGATACCTTATATTTTTGAACGCTTTTACCAGGCAGATCCTTCAGACATTCGTTCGGCCGAAGGATCAGGTATCGGGCTTGCGCTTACAAGAGAGTTGGTAACATTAATGGGAGGTAGTATTGGCGCAGAAAGCGTGGAAGGCCAATACACGTCCATTAAACTAACACTCCCCATGCATCCCGCATTTCTCCAACAGCAAATGGACAATGTACCATTACCGAACCAAATGGAAACAGCTATATCGCTGGTTGAGGATATCAATTCACCTGTTGCAAACGATGACAGCGACCTGGTACTGGTAATTGAAGACAATGATGCGTTGAGGGATTTTGTATGCCATATACTCTCCGGTCATTTCCGCGTTATGAGTGCAGAAGACGGAAAAAGCGGAACAGAAACAGCGCTGCAAAATATTCCTGACATCGTTATTACAGATATCATGATGCCCGGCATGAATGGTTATGAGGTTTGCTCTTTATTGAAATCTGATGAAAGAACCAGCCACATCCCGGTAATTATGCTTACCGCTAAAACCGGAGTGGAAAGTCGTATACAAGGTATTGAAACCGGGGCCGATGCTTATCTCGAAAAGCCCTTCAACCGCCACGAACTACATGCTACCATTGAAAAGTTAATCAATCTTCGTAGTGTGCTGCAAAAAAAATACAGTAATGCGGTACCTTTTACTGCCCAGGAAGATCTGCCTTCAATAGAGCAGGAATTTATTACACGCATTCATCGCTGCGTAGCGGAACACCTGGACGATCCGCTTTTTGGTGGCGAGCAACTCGCCTCACTAATGAACTTAAGCCGCTCTCAACTCCATCGCAAATTGAAAAGCCTGCTGAACAAATCGCCTGGAGATTTAATCCGTACTATCAGGCTGGAACACGCTCATTACCTGCTCAGGAAAAAAACGGCCACTGTTGCTGAAGTAGCCTATAGGGTGGGATTTGGCAGCCCTGCGAGTTTTTCTACCAGTTTTTCCCGCCATTTCGGATTTCCGCCAGGCGATGTTTTCTTTGGGAAGATCTTGGATTGACGATGGCGCTAAACCTTACAATCAGTCAACAAAATCATTATAGTATGTTCTCAGGGCATCCTGCTGACTGAACAAATACTCCAGGTCGGCTCGGTCTATTTTTTTTCGTGCATCAGCGTCACGCAGCAATTTCTTAATATTGGCCAGGTAACTGTTCAGCGTAGTATAATATCTCCTGAAGGCATCCCGCTGATTGGCATATTGATCATCCGGCAAAGTCATTACCGAATGCTGCTGATATTGCGTTGCCAGTTGGGCGCCTGCTTTCGCGGTTGTATCTGCATAGGCCGTGTAATTGAGGGATGCACTGTCCAATAAATTATTCAGCTGCGCAATAGTTCTGTTGTCATCTTTCATCGCGTAGATAAAATCCTTTAAAGGATTTTTTGCCATTATAATCCGTTCTGCCCCGTCGGTAACAGGACCTAACTTTTGCGAAATACCGCTTTGTATCGTATAATACCGGCTCCCCAGGCTATCCAGGAGCGCTACCAGAGATTTGCCCTTTATGTAATTATCATCCTTGTAATCCTCCGCCCTCATATAATCATGAAGGGTTTTGTAACTGCTTTTTATTTGCCCGTAAAGCGTTGACATGAGGTCGATATTTGTTTTGAAAAACTTTTGATCAGCGCTGGTTAAGGCTGCAGGAATTTTGGAAAGGTCTTCGACTGCATTTAACAATGGATCCTCATAAGGCATTGATATTTCAAAATACGGTGAAGAGGACTGTATCTCCGCTACTACTTTGGCCAGGTTGGTTTTCACATCCTCAAGATATCCGTTGTTACGGTCATCTACCTGTACAAATGCGTTATTGAACCTGATGATGTCCTGCGCTTCTTTTTGATTGGTATCATCGGCGGTTTTATTGCCGGCTTCGTTATTGAGACAGGCTGAAAAGGCTATCAAGCCAAGCATTAATATAATATAAGACCCTTTTGTTTTCATATCTGTACTTTTATATTTAATTATCGGATGTATGCGGAAACACCCCTTGATTACACATTGTATGTTTTAACTAACATGCTCCTTAGGCCTGCTACTTCACTATAATATCTACCTCGGCATCCAGGATATTGGCTGCGTTATTTTTATCCCATACATGCGTTTTAAGCTGATAGCTTTCTCCCCGTTCCATAGGTGCGCTGATCATTGCTGACCCCAGCAGAACGGAAGCTTCGGTGGGCGAAAAGCCACTGGTTTGGGAAAACAAGTCCGGCGACGCTCCTACTACAGGCAACCCCTGCCCGTCTGTAATTTCAACGGTCATTCCCGGGTACACCAGGCCATTTTTGATCGTAAAGTTTGACAGGCCGGTAACCAGGAAACCGATCCTGGAATTGAAAGGAATTCGATTGCTGTTTATTTTCTGGCTGGCCGAATCGATCAACGACACATATTCCACCCTAAATCCCCTGTACTGGAAGGAAAGACCGGTAGCAAAATCTTTTTCGGTGCCGACGCTAAAATTGCAGCTGTAAGCCAGGAGCATAGTTAATGCTGTAATTAAATGAACTCTCTTTTTCATTTTTTTGGAGATATTTAAGTGATCATGTCTGATCATTATTTTAACTATATCATATCCACGCGACGATGGGAACGCTTCGTGATAATCCCTTTGAGAAGGCATCCTGCCAATAGAGACAGACCTAACGTTGTGGCAGGATGCCACTAGCTGAGTATAAAACCATCTTTCCCGTCACTTTGTAATTTGCCGGGATTAAATTTGGGAAACATTTTGCCTGCCAGGTAAAAGGACAACAGAGCAATTGGAACCACAAGCACCAGGTCGATCAGCTTATTGACAGAACCGTCACCGGTTAATGCCCCGGTTCCCCAGGTGGCAAGCGTAGTTACAATTCCAAGCACTGATAAAATACCACACAGTTTATACACAGGTGCTAAATACTGCGATATTCCGTAAATAAACAACGCAGGCATTATTGCTGCCACTATCATGAGAAAGCCCGGAAATGCGCCTGTCTGAATTAATAAAAAACTGCTCAATAAACGCAGCAGCAGGGTAATGGTCAGCAGCCCGATCAAAATATTATTATATAAACGGTATCGCGCTTTATCCTGGCTGGTCGCCGTACCGGTGATCAGCAACGCGAGGTTTTTCTTATTAGGGTAATGTTCTGAAAGTTCATTGTAGATCTGCTGGTCACTTTTTCCTGCTCCTCTTCCCTCCTCTATTGTTTTTTTGGCTATTTTCTGATTCATCTTTCTCGTTTTAATTATTAATTAGTATTGTTTACATTATGTAACGATAAAATAAAGAAGATTATACCGTAAAGGCTTTTGCATTCTTTGCAAATACTTTCGATATTGTTGCAAAAGTTCAACCGGTAATCGTTGAACGATCCAACCCTAGCATAACAGGCAGCTTAGGAGCTTAATATTACGATAGTCAGCTATTACCGGGTGAAGAGCCCATCACCGACGAATCAGCGCTTATACGATCACTCGGTATTTGCCGGAGTTATTTAAAATAAAGGATCTATGCCGGGTTGGTTAGACCAGTGGCAAAATTGTTTGCCCCCGTCCGGCAGCAGGTCAATTTTAAACAATTCGGAAGCCTTGCCATCATTGCGTTTCTATTGAAGCGCATTATTCCTGAGCGCTTCAATAATAGCGTATACCTCCATTTTATGCTAATGGCTAAATACGAGGAGCAACCCGGCCATTCACATTAACTACCTCATTTTGGCGATACCCATCATTTTTATACTCACTCCCCGGGGACTACCTTTGGGACTGCATATCACAACCCATTATAATAACACCTAAACGATCTGTGATGAATACACCCAAACCACAAGCATTAATCCTGGCACTCATTTTAGCCGTACTCCTTTGTTCCTGCAAGCAAACACCGGAGACCTTTGCCATCCACGCGCCGATTTATCCGGGTTCAGGCCAGGGCGTCACTTTTACGCTTGATCGTATAGACGGAGATGTAGAAACCGTAAAATTGTATGAAACAGTACAGACGATCAATTCCGCAGGTTCTGTCACTGCAACCAGTACAACAGTGCTGCTACAACAATGGTCAAATCCGACATTCCCGCTTAACTTCGTTAAACGAGGGGGCTATTCAGCCAATCGCATCATTAATTATCGTTTTGAAGTGTATGGCAATAAAAAGCATTATACGCATAGCGTTAAATTTGCTACCCGCCCCTATCCGGTGGCCAACCAGCCGGCGCCGGTTTATATTGTAGGCGATGTAAATAGTGTGCTGGACCTGGTATTTATCCCGGACACGGACGTCAATATCGACACCTTTTACCGCGCTGTCAGAACTGATATCCACGAAGTTTTCCATGGAGAAGATTATATAAGACGATTCAGGAATAGCTATAACTTTTTTATCAATCCTTTTACCGGTCACGCGCATGATTATGATACCGAAACACGTGATCATGAAATTCCATCTAACTGGGATCAGCTGAGTTTTGCGGAAGGAAAGGTTATTTTACACAACCGTAATATCAGGGACTTTTCGCCGAGCCCGATAAGAAACTCTTCTCAGCCGAGTACTACGTAAAAGGAACTTTACTGCACGAAAGTGGTCATAACTTCTACCGCCTGGCAGACGAGTATCCGGGCGGTTCCCACTGGCAGGAAGAGCATCTACCGAATAACTGGTCTACTTTAGCCGGTTGCCAGAACGCAGCTTCTGGAAGAGGTATGCAAACGGCTGACGCACACCAGATGGGTACCAGCGGATGGTATAAATTGTGCCCAACTTCCTGTGTTATGGAATCTTCCGGCACCAATATGCATCCTTATGAGAGGCCCTGTCGTGACAGGATACTATATGCCCTCTTAAATCGTTAATCAATTGTGATCTTTACACGCAAAAACAACGCTGCATGAAATACTTTATTATCAATCTCATTTGCATCGCTTTACTGTCCTGCGGGAATGAAAGCAAAAAAGGAACAGAAAATATCGACAGCGAACTCGTGAGGCTTGACAGTGCGAAAGGAGCGTTCCGCCCGGATTTTTTCACTGATATGAAACATGCACACAGGGCTTTTAAAATTAGTTTTGATGGAACTCAATTCACGGTCATACCGGGCAGCGAGGTAATCCGGCCGGGTGATCCTCCGTTTAGCCGTAATGATAAAAGTGGACCGTATTTGGTCCATTTTAAAGATGCTGCGGGAAGGCAGGTATTCAGCTACAGCTTGGATCATCCGGGCTTGTTACGTGCCTGTGAAGGCGAAGCGCCCGAAGTACATCAAAAACAGCAATTCATCTTTGAAGTAGTAGTCCCCGCTGATATGCAGGTTGCTGCCATTGGTGTTACAAGTCGCGGCAAACGGCTATTTGAATCCAGGATACCCTCCAGGCGTCCCTCCAGAGACTCTACACAAATTCGATAAAGCACACTTCTTTAAATTCATTGCGAGCCGAACTACAAAAGTCGCATTTTAAAGTTTGTGCTTCGAATCCAACTAATCAGATTAAGACAGGACCGTTAATTAGCAGATCGGTTCACCATTCATCTTTATTCATTTAGCATCCAGCGGGTATTAACAATTGAAGAATGGGTATGGTTGCTATTCTAATGCCGGTTGTAGTATTGTTGAAACGGCCGCTTCGCATAACTCATTCCCTTGAAGGCGCAGCTCTGATTGTTCCTTTTTCGATCGAAATCAGCCAGGTTTATTCATCAGAACCGATGATACAGCTGCCCGCAATATGAAACTAATCCTACAAATGAACCGCCCCTCAACCGGCCGGTTCCATATTGAATAAGATTACCATGACTATTTATTACAGCGTAAAACAGGATAAGGTTCAGCCACAACAGCTATTGCAATTCTTTCGAAACTCCAGGCTGCTGCTCTTTAAATAACCCGGCAAAAAGAAGCAGGCACAATGTTGCCATTATTGCGGGGGTTAACCACAGATAGCGCCAATAAAAGGTTTCCTCGTACGATTTGAGAGCTGTGGCTACCAAACCTGCTATCCAGAATCCGATCAACATGCCAACCCCATACATAGCCACGGTAACCAGCCCCTGGGCAGAAGAACGGTACTGTTCGCCCGCAATATTATTAGTATAGAGCTGCCCTACAACAAACATAAAATCATAACAGATCCCATGCAATACAATACCCAGGATCAGCATAAATGAAAGGTCCTGACCGTTACCATATGCAAAAAACAGGTAGCGCAATGCCCAGGCAGCAATGCCCAGCATGATCATTTTTTTATAACCCAATCGTGCAAATAGCAGTGGAATCAATAAAAGACAAAAAGCCTCAGAAAGCTGTCCTAACGCCATTTTAGCCGTGGGATTGGGCAAACCGGTTGCAACCAGGAAAGGGTTAGTATGCTGATAGTAAAATGAAATAGGTACACAGATAATAATGGCCGTCAGAAAGAAAACAAGAAAGCTCTTTTGACTTAATAGCTTCAGCGCTTGTAAACCCAGGATATCCTGCCAACGAAAAGACGATTGATTTTTCAATAAAGGTGGCGTAGCCGGCAGCATCAAACAAAGAACGCCCAAAACTGCAGAGCAGGCTGCACCCAACAAAAAGGTCTTTTTCAATGCGCCGTCAGCAACGGCCTCTTTGCTATCCCAGTGAAAAAGATAGCTGATAGCGAAGCCTGCCAACACCCAACCGATGGTGCCAAAGACCCGTATCGATGGATATTGTTTTTGAGGATTGGTAACATTTCTGAACACCACCGAACTGGTAAGGGCCAGGGTAGACATATAACCGATAAAATAAAGCAGCACATACGGGTAGATACCGGCCGCGCTATCAGCCCGATACATCATCAGCAATAAACCAGCCCCAATTAAGTGCAAAAAGGCCATTACACGCTCGGCATTAAAGTACCGGTCTGCGATAAAACCAATGAAAAAGGGGGCGACTACAGCACCCAAAGATTGGGTCGAAAAAATGTTAGAAACCTCCAGCGCAGAAGCACCAAGGTTGCTTTTTAAATAAGTGCCCAGTGTGACGAACCAGGAACCTTTCATAAAAAATTCCAGGAGCATCATCAGGGACAGTTGAAAACGTAATTTTAAAGTCATACCATATCAGGAGATTTGCTGATCGTTAAAAGCTCCAATATAATATAGTTTTCGATTATTTGAGGCAGCCCTGGTATGAAACAGGAGCGCTCAGGGTAAATAATAGCATCTAACTAAAAGCTACTCTGATTCAGGCAGCTGTTTAAGATAGGATAAGCCCGGGATAGAAGCAATTCCTGTTGTATTGTTTTTTGTCGGCCTGGCACCTATTATCGCCATAACCGGGATCCTTTTCATGACCGGCATTCACGTACGATGTAAACACCGCACCGGGGATCAGCGCATTACCTCAATTTTGCACCTTGTAACCCGGTTGGTATAGGCGGGCGCTGTCGGCACCTATTTCAGCCTGAGGTTGTAAATATTACTCACCGTGCAATACGCCGGAGCGGGCTTATGGGGAAAAAATTATTCCCTGCGCCAACCCACCAGGATACGTTATGCGATTCTACCGCATCGTGCGAACTGGCAAAGTGCTCAACTAAATAAGGCTGCAACCTGCTGGAATCAGTATCTGATTGCTCAAGAGAACAACCCCGGGTTTCCCGAACATTCACTGGTAGCCCATCTCGATCCCGGTTGCGAGATCAGTGCCCTGTACTACCACAACAAAGACCTCTATGTAAGAATAATGAATACCGGGACCTCCCAGGCAACATACCGCATTGCGTTGAATGCCACTGCAGACACTTCGCAATCCGTCAACCTCGACGAAAGCATAGACGCCACTATACCATTGGGTACCCAACAGCATATTTCCTTCGAGTACCAGATCCCCCTATTTGGCTTCAAAACATTCAGATTAGTTAATGCCCAACCATTATTGGAAAGCCTTTAGTATCGCGACAGGCCGAATAATATCTGATGTTCATTGTGCCCGGCTGCGCACGCACCATGGAACGATAGAGATACATGTAGCGCTAGACCGCCCAGCTTATAGCATTCGCTGAAGGCGCTTATTTATTCATCCTAAAAATTTAAGAATCAGGGACAATGCCGCCTACATAATTACAGGGTAACCCAGGTTCAAAAGGATGGCTTTAATATTGTTAGAGCAGAGGTCTATACCATCAAAATTATAGCCCACCACTTGCGAACCCTTGTCGCAGGGAATCACCAAACGGTCTTTTCCCAACTGTAGCAGGGCGCTCGACCTGTCCGTGTAAATAAGATTATAATAGCTTCCTTTGCTAATGATCTCTATGTCTTTAATTCTTTTATTTTTCATAAACTAAATGATTCCTATTGAATAAACGCAAACGATGAGTGATAATTGGCGTATGATAGTCAGGCCCGCTAATGGTGTGAAAAGGATGATGCCGATGGGGCCATAGGCGCATTGGCTAACTTACCATCTACATAAATGCGGTAGTCGGCAGATTGACTCAAAACCAGTTTTAATTTATCAAAATGTCCCTGATCCTCCAGATCAAAAATGAAAGGATATTTCCCTTTCATACGATTGGCGAAGCTGCGAACCTTGATCAACGCTTCG
>JBQGCI010000558.1:0-10943 GCA_052038405.1 Acinetobacter pittii | reverse complement strand
TAAATTTCATTCGGACTTTTCACATACTCTCCCGCGTTACTAATGGTGATGGGCCGGGTGCTATGTTTAAAATCGCCCCGTATGCCACCTATAGCCAGTACTACAGTTAACAGGAGTACGCTTACACTCGTAATATAATATCGAAGTCTTGATGGAGAGGTTTGCCCAGCCGCCTGTACCCGGTTATAAAGCCATACCATTAACAGTGTAAGACCCGCCCAAATCAATACAACATACCAGAAATCCACTAAGAAATCCGTAGCCAGCTTCAATCCGTTCTTTTCATTTTGAAATTCCTTCAGAACGCTGAATGTAGTACGGCGTAATGTAAACCTGTAATAGATAAAATCAATACAGTTAAGTAAAAGAGCGATACCTATGAAAATGAAAAATACGAGCCGCACTATTTTCAAATAAACGCTGCTATACCGCCATTTTCCCGGAATAGGCAGCAACATCAATAACAACGGAAGACCACCGAAATAGAACAGAGCGGCAATATCGAACCTACTCCCCCCTTTTAGAATATTAGCCCAGTCCTGCCCATGCAAATTGGGAAACATCGGCCTGTTGATCCCCCAAAAAAGCAGCCTGCATAGTAGAAACAGGAACAGGACCATCACCAACCGGTAAAGGACGACTACGTAGTAGTTAGTTTTGTACGCTTTCATAGCAAAAGACCGCAAATTTAATAATAAGGTAACATCATTTAATTACATCCTGTTTAAAATTTCCTTAAACTATCAAAAAGTGTGCGGCCCGGGCTATTAGGGGTGATCTTGGTTTTGCTATAAATAGTGACGCTACTGGCAGGCGGTATGCCGGTCAATTTTCGTATCTTTGCACCCCTGTCAAATTGTCTGCATTTATATATAAGCACTGTTTTTGACAAGAATGATTCTTTAAAAGATTTTAACTATTAATATATTACCATGTTTGGCTTCTTATCAAAAATTTTCGGAGGTAGTAAGTCTGAGAAAGACACCAAAAAACTTCAGCCGGTTATTGAAAAAGTAAACAGCTTTTTTAATCAATACCAGTCTTTAAGCAATGACGAGCTACGTTATAAAACGCAGGAATTCAGGCAGCGTATCAAAGACCGTCTTACCAAAATTGATGAAGAGATCACAACCCTGAACGCCGACGCAGAAGCGCTATCCCGTGAGGCCATACTCGAAAAAGATAATATATACAAAAAGGTAGACGACCTGAAGAAGACCCGTGACAAAGAAATTGAGGTAGTACTGGAAGAAATAATGCCGGAAGCTTTTGCGGTAATGAAGGAAACGGCGCGGCGTTTTAAGGAGAACGAAAAAGTTATATCCAACGCTACTGATCTTGACCGTGAATTGAGCGTAAAAAGTGAGTACATCACTATCGAAGGCGATAAGGCTATTTTCAATAACTCATGGCCTGCAGCCGGGAACATGGTGAAGTGGAACATGGTACATTACGATGTTCAGTTAATTGGAGGCGCTGTTTTACATAGCGGGAAAATTGCGGAAATGGCTACAGGTGAAGGTAAAACGCTCGTATCTACCTTACCGGCTTACCTGAACGCGCTGGCCGGGGAAGGTGTACATATTGTAACGGTGAACGATTACCTGGCACGTCGCGACCAGGAGTGGAATGGCCCTATTTTCGAATGGCTGGGTTTGAGAGTGGATTGTATTGATAAACACCAGCCCAATACCTCAGCCAGGAGAAATGCATACCTGGCAGACATTACATACGGCACCAATAACGAATTTGGTTTCGATTACCTGCGTGATAATATGGTGCATACGGCCGATGAAATGGTACAACGCAAGCATCATTATGCGATGGTGGATGAGGTGGATAGCGTATTAATTGATGATGCACGTACTCCGTTGATCATAAGCGGGCCTGTTGACAAAGCAGACGACCAGCAATACCATATTCATAAACCACGTGTACAGCAGTTATTCATTGAGCAGGAGCGTATTGTAAGAAACGCTTTAAACGAGGCCAAGAAATTAATTGAAAAAGGTGAAGATGATCCCAAAACAGGCGGGCTTCATTTGTTCCGTGCGTTCAGAGGCTTACCCAAGTATAATCCCCTTATTAAGTTTTTAAGTGAGCCTGGTATTAAAGTAAAACTGCAAAAGGCAGAAAATTATTACCTGCAGGACCAGGAGCGCAATATGCATATCATTGATTCGGAATTATTGTTCAGGATCGATGAAAAAAACAAATCGGTAGATCTCACCGAGAAAGGCCTGGGGACCATTACCCGCTCAGGAGAAGATCCTGAATTCTTCGTGCTTCCCGATATCAGCGTAAGCCTTGCTGATATAGAGAAAAGTGATGCATCGGCCGAAGATAAACTCAAACAGAAAGAACTTATCCTTAATGACTATTCTCAGAAAGCGGATCGTATTCACTCGGTGCAGCAATTACTGAAAGCCTATGCTTTATTTGAAAAAGACGTAGAGTATGTGGTAATCGATGGCGCTATCAAAATCGTAGACGAACAAACAGGCCGTATTATGGACGGACGTCGTTATAGCGATGGTCTACACCAGGCTCTGGAAGCTAAAGAAAATGTGAAGATTGAAGCCGCTACGCAAACTTACGCTACGGTTACCCTTCAAAATTTCTTCCGTATGTACCACAAATTGGGAGGTATGACCGGTACAGCTGAAACAGAAGCAGCAGAACTTTGGAGTATTTATAAACTGGATGTGGTAAACATTCCTACCAACGTTCCGATTATAAGGGATGACAGACAGGATCTGGTTTACAAAACCAAGCGTGAGAAGTACAAGGCCGTAATCGACGAAATTGAAGTGTTGCGTAATGCGGGACGACCGGTGCTGGTAGGTACTACTTCAGTAGAAATAAGCGAGCTTTTAGGCCGCATGTTACAACAAAAGAAAATTCCACATAATGTATTAAACGCCAAACAGCACGCACGCGAAGCCAGCGTAGTTGCTGAAGCAGGTTTGGCAGGTGCGGTAACCATTGCCACCAATATGGCGGGCAGGGGTACCGATATTAAACTGGGGCCCGGCGTAAAAGAGGCAGGCGGCCTGGCTATCATTGGTACAGAAAGACATGAAAGCCGCCGCGTGGACAGACAGCTTCGCGGTCGTGCCGGTCGCCAGGGAGATCCGGGCAGCTCGCAGTTTTATGTATCGCTGGAGGATGACCTGATGCGTATGTTTGGTAGTGACCGTATAGCAGGAATGATGGACAAGTTGGGTTATAAGGAAGGAGATGTCATTCAGCACAGCATGATCAGCAACTCTATTCAGCGCGCCCAGAAGAAAGTGGAAGAAAATAACTTTGGCATCCGTAAGAGATTGCTGGAGTACGACGATGTCATGAACAAACAGAGAAATGCTGTTTATGAAAAAAGAAATCATGCGTTGTTCGGCGAAAGGCTTTCACTGGATATCGACAGTGCCTTCTCAATAGTAACAGAAAGCGTGGTGAATTCTTTTAAAGAGCAGGACGATTACGAAGGTTTTAAACTGGCCTGCATTGTAAACTTTGGTATGGATACCGCCATTACCGCTGATGAGTTTAATACAACTTCAGAAAATAAACTGATTGACAAATTATACGAAGAAGCTACTGAGCACTACAATCAGCATACCGAAGCAATTGGCCGGAAAGCCATACCTGTATTTAAAAATATCCGCGCTACGCAGGGACCTCACATCGAAAATGTAGTAGTACCATTTACGGATGGCCGCAAAGGAATAAACGTGCTCGCTCCGTTAGACAAAACAGTTGAAACCAACGGAAAGGCGCTTGTTTCCAATATGGAAAAATCCATCACACTGGCAGTGATAGATGATGCATGGAAAGAGCACCTGCGTGCCATGGACGATCTGAAGCAAAGCGTACAAACAGCCTACCTGGAGCAAAAAGATCCATTGGTGATCTACAAGGTAGAAGCCTTCCAGTTGTTTAACAATATGACCACTACTTTGAATAAGGATATTATTTCCTTCCTCACGCAAGCCAATTTGCCAGATCAGCAGGAAAGTAATGAGATCAAAGAAGGTCGCCAGGAAAAAACGGACCTGAGTAAATTAAGCGTTAATAAAGATGAGATCGATGCAGCTGGTGATGATTATGCAGCTAATGAAAACGACTATTTCGACCCGTCGGCGCCGCCTGTAAAACAGGAGCCCATACGTGTGGGGCCTAAAATAGGACGTAATGATCCCTGTCCTTGCGGCAGTGGAAAGAAATTCAAACAATGCCACGGCAAAGGCGCAGAATAAATTGCAAAGTCCCTTCGAAGCGAAGGGACTTTTTGTATAGAAACTGTTGATGATATACCTGTACATAAATAACGGGGTTCTCGTGAGGGCCCGGCTGTTACCATAGTTTTCCATTTAAGGGCCAACAACTATTTCTCCTGCCTTTAACCCTAAAAACCGGATCACAAAACATCTGTCCGCTATATTGTAACACCAATTACAACAGATCTGTCGTACCTTTGCAGCCGGTAACTTATTCTTGTCTAAATCCATGCTCACTATGGATGATTTTCTGGCGGCTCGTTCGCAAATGGCGCTCTCTCTTGGTTTTCATATCATTTTCGCATGTATAGGCATGATCATGCCATTCTTTATGGCTGTATCCCATTACAAATGGTTGAAAACAGGTGACGCTGCATACAAAAATGTTACGAAGGCCTGGAGCCGGGGTGTGGCTATATTCTTTGCAACCGGTGCGGTTTCGGGTACTGTACTTTCTTTTGAGCTGGGCTTGTTGTGGCCCGAATTTATGAAGCATGCCGGTCCTATTTTCGGTATGCCTTTTTCTTTGGAAGGAACAGCCTTTTTCATTGAAGCTATAGCTTTAGGGTTTTATTTATATGGATGGAATCGCTTTAACAGGTGGTTTCACTGGTTTACCGGTGTGGTAGTCGGACTAAGCGGATTAGCTTCTGGTATACTGGTTGTGGCAGCCAACGCCTGGATGAACAGCCCTACGGGGTTTGATTATGTGAACGGTCAATATATAAACGCCGATCCTATTGCTGCCATGTTCAACGATGCGTGGCTATCCCAGTCGGTACACATGGTCTTAGCCGCTACCGTAGCTACCAGCTTCGCTGTGGCGGGCGTACATGCCCTGATGATACTTAAGGGCAAGCATATCCAGTTTCATACAAAAGCTTTCAGGATTGCCGCCATATTTGCTGCAGTCAGCGCCATTCTGCAACCGTTGAGCGGAGATTTTTCGGCTAAGGATGTGGCGAAAAGACAACCCGCAAAGCTGGCCGCTATGGAAGCTCATTTTAAAACAGAAGAAAAAGCAGCGTTGATTATAGGCGGAGTGCCCGATGAGCAAACCGAAACGGTGAAATACGCCATAAAAATACCTGGTGCTTTAAGCTTCCTGGCGCATGGCGATTTTAATACCGAGGTAACAGGTCTGGATAAAATCCCTAAAAATGAACGGCCACCTGTAGCTGTAGTGCATTACTCCTTTCAGGTAATGGTAATGCTTGGGGTGGCAATGATGCTCATCGCCCTCCTATATCTTTTTATTTTATGGAGAAGGAAAAACTGGCTTCAAAAAAGATGGCTGCTGAAAATGTTTGTACTCGCTATTCCGGCAGGATTTATCGCTGTGGAAGCCGGCTGGATAGTGACTGAGGTAGGAAGACAACCATGGATCATGTATGGCTTTATGCGAACAGCTGACGCGGTTACGCCCATGCCTGGTATCATTTATTCGTTTTATATTTTTACCGCAGTGTATCTTTCTCTCAGCATTATTGTAATAATACTGCTGTACCGCCAGGTGAAAATGGTAGGCGTTTTATATGATAGAACTGGAGATAATTCATTACCCGACAACCATTAAAGGCTTTTATGATTTACGTAGTAATGGCATATTTATGGGCTTCTGTTTTGCTGTATCTATTGATGGGTGGAGCTGATTTTGGCGCCGGCGTACTGGAATTTTTGTCTACTTCTAAAAGTAAGGACAACACCCGTAAAGTAATGTACAGAGCAATAGGGCCTATTTGGGAAGCCAATCACATGTGGTTAATCATTGCCATAGTCATATTATTTGTAGGTTTTCCGGTGATCTATACTACCATGTCCGTTTATCTTCACATTCCGCTTACAATCATGCTGCTGGGAATTATTGCACGTGGAACCGCCTTCACCTTCAGAAACTACGATGCGGTAAAAGATAAAATGCAGGTAGTGTATTCTAAAACTTTCATGTATTCGAGTATCATTACCCCCCTGTTCTTAGGTATCATAGCGGGTAGCGCGGTTTCAGGAAGGATAGATCCTGATGCCAATAACTTCTTAGATGCCTATGTTTTCAGCTGGCTGGGACCATTTCCGGTTGCCGTCGGAATTTTTACCGTCGTTATCTGCGGTTTTTTAGCGGCCGTATTCATCATTGGAGAAACAAAATCTGACGAGGATAAGAAACGTTTTATTACCAAATCAAAACATATGAGTATGGCAGCCCTGGCAGCAGCGGTACTGGTATTTATCGCTGCGCGGGTAGAAAATATCCCGCTGGAACATTGGCTCTTTGGAAATCCTGTAAGTATTATTTGTGTCTTATCGGCCATTATATCCCTGGTATGGATGTGGGCCTCCCTATTCACCAAACAAACAAAACTGATCAGGGTAATTGCCGGCGCCCAGGTCACGCTGCTGCTGGTAGCTATTACCTACGAACATTACCCGGTATTGGTTAATTTGAAAAATACGGAGGGGCTATCTTTATTAGCACAGCAGGGAGCAGAAAAAACCATCAGGGCGCTGGGCATAGCATTACTTGCCGGAAGTGTGTTCATACTCCCCTCCCTGGTTTACCTGCTATACAGTTTTTCTAACCGGGCCGAAGAATAGGGCTTTAACAAACAATTATTGCTGCGGGCAATTACCGGCGTATATTTGCCCCTTACATTTATATATGATTACCCGCTACATACTTATTATTTGCTTGTTGATCGCCACACTACCGCTCGCCGCGCAGAAAACAGTAAAAGGACGAGTGAATAACTTTACTTATGACACCATTTCACCCCTACCCAATGCTACCGTAACCAATATCACCCGTAAAGCAACGGTGTCATCCAACAACAGCGGTTATTATGTGATACCTGCCCATGAAAACGACAGCCTTGTTTTCTCCTTTAGCGGATACATCAGCGATACCGTACGGGTACAGGAACAGTTTTTTATATCAGGATACGACGCAGCCCTCATTGAAACAGCGGCATTTTTAAGCGGCGTAACAGTAAGGGCCGATTACCGCAGAGATTCAATCCGCAGAAGGCAGGAGTACAGTTATGCTTACGAAAAGCCTTTAGGTATAACCGGGGGGCATACGCCTTCTGCCGGTGCAGGTATCGTTTTAAGCCCTTCTAGTATTTTTTCGAAGGAACGTAAAGCCAATAAACGGCTGAAGGCCCGGTTGCTCAAACAGGAAGAAGACGCCTACGTCGATTACGTGTTTTCACCAGTATGGGTGAGTTCTTTAACGGGCCTTAAGGATGAAGCGCTTGAAACTTTTATGAGCACATACAGGCCCTCTTACGAATTTTGCCGCCAACGTAGCAGGGCTGAAATAATCATGTACGTGAGCGATAAATTGAAAGAGTTTCAGAAGAAATAATAGCGGTATAACGCTACTAAAAAAAGGTGAGCGCCGGGCCTCACCTTTCATCAAACATAACTAAAAACAGTGATTACTTCTTAAGATCTTCTTTTAACTCTTTTGCCTTATCTCCCACTTTTTGCGCTCCTTTTTTTACTGCCTGGCCCACATCTTCTGCTTTTTCCTTGGTAGCTTCCGCTGCTTTTTCTACCCCTTGTTTGGTGGCGTCATAACCTTTCTCTACGGCATTCCCTGTAGCCTCAGCAGCGTTAGACACCCCTCTTTTCGTTGCATCCCATGCATCCTCCACAGCAGCGCCTGCCCTGTTAAAAAACAAACCTGTCTTAGTTACTCTTTCTCCATCTTCCAGTACGATAGTGCGGCCGTTTTTGTCTACCACCTCGCCATTCTTTCTCACTTTCACACCGTTGTCGAGTATGATTTCTTCCTCTACCGGTATCCATGCAGTATTTCTGTAAACGACCACCTGACCGTCCTTCTTAATGACGTCTCCCTCCTGGTACTCCACCAGGGTTTCAGTAACTGGTAAGGTATCCACGGATGAGGTGATAACCGTATCGTTTGAATTTGATTGTTTTGCCTCATTATTGCACGCTACAGCTATCGACGCAACGGTAGCGGCTAATAGTAGTTTTTTCATTTGTTGGAATTTAGGTTTAATTTGAATTAATATATTTAAAAGATTGCAATTTGAATACACATAAGAAAAAGCGGTCTAAGCCGCTTTTGTTAATTACTACTGCCTACTAATAACCATTTCTTTGTCTTTCTTTCTTATCTACGATAGCACCTACGCCTGCGCCGGTGGCAGCTCCGATAACACCTCCTACAACACCACCGCCTAACCGGTTCTTTTTATTAGCCACAGCGCCAATTACCGCGCCTGATGCTGCCCCAACAATAGCACCTTTAGCAGTGTGGCTCATACCCCTTTTCTGAGGCGCAGGCGCCGGGGCTGATGCTGTACCTGAGCCAGACGAACCACTGCGGCTGCTACCACTACTTCTGTAAACACGGTTGCTTCCCGAGCTTGATGATGCGGATGACCGGCGGCTGGCTGCAGCCGCTACTGCTGCTTTGTTCTCCAACTCTTTCTCAGCTTCTATCCTTTCCCTGATCTCACTTTCCATTTTCCATTTCTGATACTCTGCCAATCCAAGGGTATCCTGTACCGGTACAGCGGCTGCCTCAGCATCTTTCTTCCTGCTGGTGCAAGACATTATAAGGAACGTAGATAATACTGCTGCTACTAATACAATGCTGAACTTTTTCATAAAAAATAATTTTGTCTGGTAATAATGTTCTAACACCTTTAAGACAAAAAATTATGCCAAATGGGTTGTGCCTGAGTTCTTAAAAAAAACTTAATAGAAGCAATCCTGTGATTATCAAAAAAATATGAATGCAAAAAATCAACGCCATAAAAAAAGCCGCCTCATAAGAGGCGGCTCTAACAAACTTATAAAACAGACTATATAATCTTTTCTACCTGCATATAATTTAATTCAACAGGGGTCGAACGTCCAAATATCTTCACAATTACTTTAAGCTTTTTCTTCTCATCATTCACTTCCTCAATAATACCGTTGAAGTCGTTAAATGGTCCCTCAACAATCTTAATGGTTTCCCCAACGATGTAAGGCTCAACCATGCTCACTCCGCCAGCTTCGTTCATTTCATCCATACGGCCCAGCATCTTATTTACTTCAGCTTTGCGTAATGAAATAGGATTATCCTTTCCTAAAAAATGAATGACACTGTTCGTTCCAACTACCAAATCACGCAAATCATCGCTCATCTTCCCGTCCTGCACTTCAATCATCACATATCCGGGGTAGTAGTTTCTTTCGCGCATTACCTTTTTACCATTCTGCACTTTATACACCTTTTCAACAGGTAAGAAAACCTGCTTTACCACCTTTTCAAACGGGCTACGCGAAATTTCTTTATCCAGATACTCCTTAACCTTGCGCTCTTTGCCGCTCACTACACGCAACACGTACCATTTGGTATCCTGTTGTGGTGCAGCTTCCGCGGCATTATTATCGACGATATGCTCTACCATTTCTTAGCTGTATAATATTTTGTACAAGAAGTTGAGGCCACCACCCGCTAAAAAGTCCATGATCCAGACTAAAAGCGTAATGAGGATAGTAGCAACCAATACAATCATAGTAGATTGCTGTAACTGGGCCCAATCAGGCCAGGTTACTTTTTCAGCTAACTCTTTATAGCTATTCTTTAAATAATTGCCGAACTTGTTCATCTTTCGATAGTTTATGGTTCATGGTTCGTGGTTTATGGTAAAGAACAGAAAGACTCTCTCTATGAACCATTCACAAATAAACAATGAACTCAATAAGCACGGGCACTAGGATTCGAACCCAGATCAACGGTTTTGGAGACCGGTATCCTACCATTGGACGATGCCCGTAAACTAATTAGCTAATCAGTCCCGAAATACCGGGACTAATTAGCTAATTGTAGTATTTCAAAGAAAGTAATGCTTACTTGATGATCTCAGTTACCTGACCAGCACCTACTGTACGACCACCTTCACGAATCGCAAATTTCAAACCTTTTTCCATCGCGATTGGAGTGATTAATTTTACAGTTAAGGTAGTGTTATCACCAGGCATCACCATTTCTGTACCTTCTGGTAAAGAACATTCTCCGGTTACGTCAGTTGTACGGAAGTAGAACTGAGGACGGTATTTTTGGAAGAATGGAGTGTGACGACCACCCTCATCTTTGCTCAATACGTAAACTTCGCCTTTGAACTCAGTGTGAGGAGTGATAGAACCTGGCTTACAAATTACCATACCACGACGGATTTGAGTTTTCTCAATACCACGTAATAATAAACCTGCATTATCCCCAGCTTCACCTTCGTCTAATATTTTGCGGAACATTTCAACACCTGTTACAGTAGATGTTAAAGGTTTTTCCATTAAACCTACGATCTCAACCGGATCGCCGGTTTTGATTTTACCTCTTTCAATACGACCTGTAGCAACTGTACCACGACCTGTAATAGAGAATACATCTTCAACAGACATCAGCATAGGAAGATCTACCGGACGAGGAGGAAGAGGAATATAAGTATCAACTGCATCCATCAACTCAGTGATAGCGCCAACCCATTTTTCGTCGCCAGCTAATGCGCCGGTTGCAGAACCTTTAATGATTGGAGTGTTATCACCGTCAAAGCCGCGCTTGCTTAACTCATCACGAACTTCCATTTCAACTAAGTCTAAAAGTTCAGGATCGTCAACCAGGTCAACTTTGTTTAAGAAAAC
>JBQGCI010000557.1:0-7760 GCA_052038405.1 Acinetobacter pittii | reverse complement strand
ATGATATTGTGGATCATGAGCGGAATCAGCTTCTCGGGAAAATGATTGGGTCCGTAATTATTAGAACAGTTGGTTAAAACCACGGGGAGACCGTAAGTATCAGCATAGGCATATACAAAATGATCGGAAGACGCTTTAGATGCAGAATACGGGGAATGAGGATCGTAAGAAGTTTCTTCTGTAAAAAAACCGGTGTCTCCTAAAGCACCATACACCTCATCTGTTGATACATGATGAAATCTCTTGCCCTCGTAATTATTTTTCCAAAGCTCTTTGGCGGCATTCAACAGGTTTACGGTACCTATTACATTCGTGTATACAAAATCTAATGGAGAAGTAATGGACCGGTCTACATGACTTTCTGCGGCCAGGTGAATAACGCCATCAGGGTTATGCTTTTCAAAAACGGCTTTTACGGCATCCGCATCCACGATATTTGCCTTTTCGAAAATATAGTTTGGCTGATCCTGAATATCTTTTAAATTCTCCAGGTTACCGGCATAAGTGAGGGCATCCAGATTCACAATTTTATAATCAGGATACCTGTTTACAAATAACCTTACTACGTGCGAGCCGATAAAGCCGGCTCCGCCGGTAATAACAATGGTCTTTTTAGCCATAGATTTAAATATTTTTTTATGAAAGCCAAACAGTTTGCAAATATAGCAGTATGACAGGTTACGATAAAATTCATATTTCGATGCTATCGATCATCCGTTTTGTTAGAATACCTCCTTTTAAATAGTATATTTATGGCTCTTATCATTAAATGATGAAAATACGCTACCGATCCTTAGACATTTTCAGAGGGGCAACCGTGTGCCTCATGATTCTGGTAAATAATCCGGGTAGCTGGTCACATATTTACGATCCGCTAAAACACGCTTCCTGGCATGGCCTTACGCCTACAGACCTGGTCTTCCCTTTTTTCCTTTTTGCAGTTGGAAATGCCATGGCATTTGTATTGCCCCGGCTAAAAGAGCAAGGTCCGAACATATTCTGGAGAAAGGTAATGAAACGCTCGGTCCTTATTTTCGTTATCGGTCTTTTTTTAAACTGGTATCCATTTGTAAGGTGGCATGAGGGCAGCCTGGAATGGATTGGCTGGGTGAACCCGCACGATAATGAAAAGGGCGTTCGTATCTTCGGGGTTTTACAACGCATTGCTGTATGTTATTTATTTGCTTCGGTTATTGTTTTTTACCTGAAGCCCAAAGCAGCCTGTTTTTTGGCGCTGGCCCTTTTATTGGCGTACTGGGCTTTTTGCCTGCTGGGCAACCCGGCAGACCCCTACAGCCTGGAAGGTTGGCTGGGCACGAACATAGATAAAGCCATTCTGGGCATTGCACACATGTATAAAGGAGAAGGTGTGGCTTTTGATCCTGAGGGATTGCTAAGCACGATACCCGCTATTGTTGAAGTAATTTTCGGCTTTTTTGTGGGGTCGTATATTAAGAATACAGCAAGCACAACAGAACCTTCGTCTGTTTATAAAATGCTAACCGGCTTGTTTGTTGCAGGAGTGGCATTACTGCTTACCGGGTTTTGCTGGGATATGGTTTTCCCCATTAATAAAAAAATATGGACCAGCTCCTATACGGTGTATACCGTTGGGCTCGCTATAATCACGCTAGGCACTATGATCTATTTGATTGAAGTGAAAAACTATAAGGGCTTCCCTACCCGTTTTTTCGAAGTGTTTGGCAAAAATGCTTTGTTTATTTTTTCCCTGAGCGCGTTTTTACCCAAAACTGCGGGACTTTTCACCTCTGCCGACGGCGTTAATTTCTGGAACTTTCTTTATAGGAAGATCTTTATCAATATGCCAGGTGATCCTAAATTAGGGTCTTTGTTGTATGCGCTAACCGTTATCGCTTTTATGTGGGCGGTTTGCTGGTGGCTGGATAAAAAGAAGATTTATATAAAGGTTTAGTAGGTCATAACGAGGTTCTGAAAAGTCATTCTTCTTAAGATCTGCCAGCTGCTGAATCCGTCCATGCGTTTCAGCAGTAACATTTCGTTTGCAATGAAAGTAGCCGAAAAGCCCTTGTTCTCATACGCCTCCCACCCTTTAATAAATTGAAAAGCCTGGAGTCCTTTAGCAACAGTCACACGGGGTTTTTGATTGATCCGAACCTGTGGAACCGTTGAAAGAGCGGTCTCAATCTGATCGGATAGAAGCCGGAGCGGTATCAGATTCTCGATTCCTATATAAATTTCCCTTTGTTCGTGTTCGCCAAAGTTTTTGAGGTGCAATTTAAAAGGCATGAATCCCAGGGCAATCCTGTTAATCTGGTCAGCTACTGCCTGCTCGTTGGCCTCATGGTCGCTAAACTCGGCCAGATAAATAAAGGCTGGTCCGCCAGCAATCACCATCCCCTTATACTGTTCATCAAACAACGTTTTTACCTCGGCAATTTTTTTCTTAACTGCAGGCGCAGGATCAATAATCAGCCGGTAATCGTTTAAGGGGTTATATGTGGTTATTAATTCCTGCATAATTACTTATACATATTGATATAACAATACTTATGCCATCTGTCAATTAAAAAAATACTAAAATCATAAGCCAAACCGTTGCTAAACCTATTTTTGCAGCAATTATGAACAGTCAGAAGAATTACAACGGCCCGGATAAAAAAGATATTCTAAAGAGAAACCATTTCTCATGCTCATTCATATGGTTAGCACTGGTACTGCTGATAGCTTCATGCACCCAGAATAATGTGAAGGAAGACGATATCCCTAAAAAGTATTTTGATGCGCATCAGTTGAATGGTTGTTTTGCTTTATATAATAATGGTACCGGATTATTTACTGTTTACAACCTGAAACGCTACCGGGACAGCGCTTATTTACCTGCCTCCACTTTTAAGATCATCAATTCATTAATCGGCCTGCAAACAGGCAAAATTTCCAGCGACAGCATGATCATTCCATGGGATGGCATTGCCCGCAATATACCCGAATGGAACAAGGACCTGAATATGTACCAGGCATTCAGAGTTTCGGCCGTACCCTATTACCAGGAGGTGGCCCGCCGGATTGGCAAGGATACCATGCAGTTCTGGCTGGATTCTTTAAAATATGGTGCAGGTAAGGACAAGAAAACGTATAAGATTTCAAAAATTGATACCTTTTGGCTGGACAATTCCGTTAAAATAACACCCGATCAAAATTTAGGGATCGTTAAAAAACTATATTTTGATGAGCTGCCCTTTTTTAAGGTATACCAGCAAAAAGTAAAACAGGCCATGCTGTTCGAAGATAACTCTAATTACAGGCTGGGATATAAAACGGGCTGGGGTACTACCGACAATGGCCATGCGCTGGGCTGGATTGTAGGATGGATTGAAGAAAACAAACATCCTTATTTCTTTGTGCTGAATGTAGAGTCTCCCGATCCAAACTATAATATGAAGGATGTAAGGCTCAAAATTCTTAAGGATATTTTAAAAGAATACGGCTTTTTCGAGGGCGCTATGTAATACCCTGTTTCTTAATTTTGTACAACCTGTGTAATTGGCAGGAAAGTTGAACCGTTGGGATAAACCCGTATATATTGGGCTTTCAATTTCAATATACCAGTTTCGTTTGGCTGTTTGCAGTGTTATTCATTTTTATGCTTCTTTTCTGGGGCGTAAAAAAATGGAAGAGGCGTGTGGTTAAAAATATTGGCGACCCATCGCTTGTTAAATCACTTATATACCGGTATAGCCCCAAGCGCTTTACATTAAAATTCATAATAGTTTGTATCGCTTTTGCTTTGGGAGTACCGGCGGTCATGAACCTGCGCAAACCAGGGGGTAGCGATGGTATTACCCGAAGGGGCATTGATGTGGTTTTTGCCCTGGATGTAAGCCGCAGCATGCTGGCCGAAGATATTGAACCCAACCGGCTCGATCGTGCAAAACAGTTCATCAGTAAAATGATGGATGCGATGCCTGACAGCCGTGTAGGCCTGATACTTTTTGCGGGAAAAGCCTATGTGCAGATGCCGCTTAGTGCAGATCACGGGGCGGCTCAAATGTTTGTAAATGAAGCTTCGCCCGATGCGGTACCCATGAAGGGAACGGTTATCAGCGACGCATTGCAGGAAAGCCTGAAAGCTTTTGGAGACAGGGACACTAAATACCGGGCTGTTGTTTTAATATCAGATGGGGAAGATCATGATGAGGAAGCGCTTGATCTCTCCAAAGAGCTATCTAAACGTGGATTAATGGTCAACACGGTAGGTATTGGCTCGCCCACGGGTAGTTTTATCCCCGATGACTCTACCAGAGGACATAAAATTGATGAAGAAACGGGCATCGAAATTGTTTCAAAGCTTAATGAGCAGGAGTTAAAACAGATTGCGGCTAACACCAACGGCGTATATGTGCATTTGGAAAACAGTGATGCTGCAGTAAAACAGATATCGGCAAATCTTTCACAAATAGATAAGAAGGTAACCGGTGATACCAGCCTTATGAGCTTCTCTTACTATTTCTGGGTATTTGTAGCGGTAATGATTGTACTGTTGATCGGAGAACAATTATTGCCAGAAGGAAAAAGGCCCGCCACCCGGTAAACCCGGAGTGAGCGCATTAAAACATCCAACATGCGAAGAGCTATTCAATCCATACCGTTTCTTCTGGTTATGTTTTCCGTACAGGCACAAAACCAGCAAAGTTTTATTAAAGAAGGAAACGATTTCTTTAAAAAGGGTCAACTGGCCGAGGCGGTAGCCAGTTATAATAAGGTAACCGAAGAACCGTACAGGTACACTGCCCTTTTAAATAAAGGCACTGCATTGTACAAACAAAAAAAGATGGATGACGCATTAAAAGCTTACAAGCAGGTAAGTCTTTCGCCTAATGCAACCCATTTATTAAAGTCTGGCGCCTATTATAATGAAGGGGTTGTATATAGTAATCAAAATAAGCTGGAAGAAAGCATAGAGGCCTATAAAAAAGCACTTCGTTTAAATAGCCAGGATAATAATGCGAGGGAAAATTTGCAAAAAGCCTTATCGGAGCTGAAGAAAAGTGGCGGAGGAGGCGGTGGTGATGCCAAACCGCAACAATCGCCATCCAAACTTAATTCCAGCCAGGCACAGCAACAGCTGGACAGGTTGGAACAAAAAGAAAAAAACACACAGAATAAGGTTTCGAACAAGAAAACTCAATTTGGAGGCAGTGTAGGAAAAGACTGGTAACGTAAAAAGAGTGCTGGCAGGCACTCTTTTTATTGCACATAAATCGCCCTTATTGCACCGGAGGTTTAACCGCCTGCCGGGCCAATAAAACCCATTTGGCGCCCTGCTTTTGCCAAACAGTCATTACTTTCAGCGTAACATGTCCTGGCTTATTGTTATCATTGGTGTCTGCGTCAAAAACATGCCTTACAATTGCCGTGGTTCCGGCAATATCTATCGTTTGATCGGTGATATTGATCTTTACAAAATCAGAAGCGCCGGTTTTAAAAGTCTGGAGAAACTGCTCTTTCGTTTCTATTTTCCCGCTGGAATGCCCATAAGTTAATTTGGACACGGTAAGACTATTCAAAGATTTCAGATCGCTATCTTCCAGGGCTTTCACAAACTGGGTTACGGTTTTCTGAACCTGTTCTTCATAGCTGCGCTGCGCCTCGGCAGTCATACAAAAAGCCAATGTGGCCAGTAAAAAGATATGCTTCATTTTATTCATTTTAATGGTTCAGTCAGCGCTCTGTTACCAACGGGCTACTTCAGTAATGCCACCTACGGCAATATCGCCAATCTTTACCTTAATATCTGCATCAAGAGGCAGCAATAAATCTACACGGGAACCAAATTTAATAAATCCCATTTCCCCGGCCTGCTCAACCTGGCTACCTACCGACAAATAATTGACAATGCGTTTGGCTAATGCACCAGCTATCTGTTTGGTTAATACTTCTTTACCGTTAGCTGCCTTAAACACATTGGTATGGCGCTCATTCTCTGTGGACGATTTAGGATGCCAGGCCACCAGGTATTTACCTTTGTGATACTGATTATATACCACTTCGCCGCTTACCGGGTTGCGGTTAACGTGTACGTTTAAAGGGCTCATAAATATGGACACCTGTATCCTCCTGTCTTTAAAATACTCATCGGCTTCTACTTCTTCAATCACCACTACTTTGCCATCACAAGGTGCCAGAACCGTATCTGTACCCAAGCTAAAGCTTCTGGTGGGAATTCGAAAAAAAGACACTACCAGCAGCAGCAACACAAAAGTGACTAATAATAGCAAATAGAAAATGGCAGGATAAGCAACGAATAAATAGTTGTAACCAACAAAGTTGATCAGCAGGAATAAGATAACTGCGATGGCAATAGAGCCTTTTCCCTCTCGATGAAGCGTCATGTACGATTATTTTTTGTGCTGCGAAATTACAGCTTATTGCCTAAACAGATGGCCACGAACGCACAAATAAACTATTTGCGCGCCCGCAGCCTTTAAGAAAGAAAGAAGAACGAGTTAATCATTTTATTGTGAGTCCAAAACCCTGAAACTAACGGGTTGTCTGCGATAAGCTTTTACCTCCCTGCCATTTTGTATAGCCGGCTTCCATTTCCCCGATTTTTTAACAACACGAACGGCTTCCTGCTCCATACCGTAACCGTAATTGGTTAGCGGCCTGATATCGCTGACATTTCCACCGGCATCTACAATAAACTGGATAATAACTGTATAGGTGCCGGGAGCCGCTCCATTGTCTACCGGCACCTCCCCCACCAGGTTCCGTTCTAAAAACCGCTTCCAGTCGCCCATGTAGGAAGCGTCAATTTCAACTTTGATGAAAGTCTTATTGTAATCGATCTCTTCTTTGGGTTTTTCGGTTATCAGCCCCTTTCCATCACCGTCCGACGGCGGCGTTACAACAAGTCCCATATCTTTAACCCCATCCTGGGATATACTGCTGATCCTGGTATCCGCTAACTGATCCTGCGTGGGGGGAGGATCCACAATATCCTTGTCTGTGATAACCGGTGTGGTAAAAGCAATCGTTTGTATCTTGGGCACTTCAACTTTTGGTGCAGGCCGAGGTGGCGGTGGCTCCGGTATTTTCTCTTCTATGGGCGCTATTGCCGATATCGTAAGCGCAGGGCTTATCTTTACCAGGCCCTCATCTATAGTTTTGGCAAATGTATGGGTTAGCCATGCTCCCCCACCTATGGCTATACAAATGCCCGCCGTTATTAAGAGCGCCTTTGTCATGCGCTGGTGATAATTCCGCCGGAGCTCATAAGCGCCGTAATTTTTATTTCTTCCATCGAAAACGATGTCGAGCATATCTGCCTGTAAAATAGCTGCTGTTTCCATAATTGTTGATTTAAAATTGTGAGTTAAAATATTTTCTAAGGTGTTTATGTCTTTATGGATTGCATATCGCTCCCACTACCCAACCGGGTTTAATTTTCAGAACGTGAAAGTTGAGCTGTTTACCTTGCAGACCGGATCAGTGCCAGATCTCTGGCGTCAGGTTCTGTTACCACATAGCGGGCAATTTTATTGATCGTCATTTCATCCAGCATAGCAACTATGGTGTTATAACTGGCTTCATGGGTTGGTTTGATGAGAATCGTCAGATCTTTCTGCCGGCAGTCGTCAATTGTTGTTCGGTTAGCAACGGCCTTTTCTTCGCAAGCTTTATCGGGCCTGTAGTTTTTGATCACTTCCTGTTTTTTACGGATCAACTCCTTGCGGATATCAGAAAGAGCACTCTTCTTTATCTTTACGTTACTGTTCCCC
>JBQGCI010000556.1:0-1745 GCA_052038405.1 Acinetobacter pittii | reverse complement strand
TCAATACCAGGTCACCCTCGAAACCTTTGCGGTTAATATCATCAAACAAAAGCATGGCGCTGGCCAGGTCTTGTTGCTGCATATAGTCCATTAACCGGAAATAATAGTCTTCATCCAGTATGTTCAAATGCTCCAGGGTGCTGTTGTAGCTTACTTCGCCATTGCTGAAGCTTACTATTTTATCCATGATACTCAGGGCATCGCGCATGCAACCTTCGCTTTTTTGGGCAATGAGTTGTAAAGAGGCTTTATCAGCTTTTACGTGCTCTTTGCCACAAATGCCTTCCAGGTGCTCTACTGTATCGTTAGTGGTAATGCGTTTGAAGTCGAATATCTGGCATCGGCTTAATATGGTTGGAAGGATTTTATGTTTTTCGGTAGTAGCTAATATAAAAATAGCATAGGAGGGAGGCTCTTCCAGTGTTTTCAGAAAAGCATTGAAAGCCGCCGAACTCAACATGTGTACCTCATCTATAATATACACCTTATATTTACCTGCCTGTGGGGCAAAACGTACCTGTTCTACCAGGGTTCGAATATCGTCTACCGAGTTGTTGCTTGCCGCATCTAACTCATGAATATTCAGCGAGCTGCCATGATTGAAAGAAACACAGGAGTTACACTCATTGCAGGCTTCGCCGTCGGCTGTAGCATTTTCGCAGTTGATGGTTTTAGCCAGGATACGGGCACAGGTGGTTTTACCTACACCGCGCGGACCGCAAAACAAAAAAGCATGCGCCAGCTGGTTTTGCTTTATCGCATTCTTTAACGTGGTGGTGATATGCCCCTGACCTACAACGGTATCAAAATTCTGGGGCCGGTACTTGCGTGCTGAAACAATAAATTTATCCATGATTACTCCTCGTGACAAAAGTAACGTATTGCAGCCTGATTTGTTGGATGGGGTAACTGTTGTGGAAAAAATGGATCAACTACGTGCTGTACGCGTTACTAGCAGCGTTTTAACGGGAATATGCCGCTCTATATATAAAAAAGGTCCGCCCAACAAAAAAACTTGTCAGGCGAACCTTTTCAATAGTATGATGCGGTCGAAAGCCGGATAGGCTTAGTATCCCGGATTTTGTACCAGTGCTGTGTTTTTATTCATTTCATCGCGGGAAATAGGCGCAAAATACATCTTGTTCACCCATTTTCTGTTCTCATGCGCCTCGTCCGTTACGGGTGTATAGGTATAATTGTACACCTCTTCATCGTGTTTGTAAGGGCTCGATTGTTGTTTGCCGGTTTTAAATGTACCTGTGATATTGATGAACGTCACCTTCCTGCCCAGCGTTTCGGGAGCGATCAGCCAACGTCGCGCATCATGGTACCGTTGCTCCTCAAAGTTCATTTCTATTCGCTTTTCATGGCGATACCGGTTTTTGAGTGCCTGTCCTGTTTCAGTTGCAGGAATAGCAGGCATACCTGAGCGAAACCGGATCCTGTTCAGCCAGGTTTTGGCAGTAGCCTCATCTCCAAGTTCCAGGCTGGCTTCTATGAAGTTAAATATTACTTCTGTATACCTGATGAAGGGCCAGGGAATTAATTGTTTGGTATTGGCTTCCGCAATTTTAGGGTCGGGATCTGTAAATTTCCGTACATAATAGCCTGTACGACTGCCGTTCCAGTCTTCTATCGAACTGCTCCTGGTATCCAGGCCATTGAAAGTTATTTTACTGCCCCCCTGCATCAGGTCGTATTTCCCGGTCTGTATCTGGTTGGCCGGGTCCACGTTGCCCGATACC
>JBQGCI010000555.1:0-3001 GCA_052038405.1 Acinetobacter pittii | reverse complement strand
AATATCGGCCAATAAGGTTCTCGATTTCAGGTTGGCTACCGGTATAATGTAATTGGAAAAAAGAAAAGCGCCCAAAGCAATACAACCGGCCACAACAAACAGTGGCCGCATGAAACGCATCAGCGAAATACCGGCTGATTTAATGGCGACCAGCTCAAAGCTCTCCCCAAGATTACCAAAGGTCATCAGCGAAGAAAGTAAAACAGATAAGGGTAAGGCCAGTGGAATTAATACGGCACTTTGATACCAGATAAATTTCAAGATAGTGGCGGCATCCAGCCCCTTTCCCACGAAATCATCGATCCACAGCCAAAAGAACTGCATGATCAATACAAACAGCGTAATGAAAAAAGTGGCCACAAAAGGGCCAATAAAAGCTTTTATAAT
Organism: Acinetobacter pittii; assembly: GCA_052038405.1. Lineage (GTDB taxonomy): Bacteria > Bacteroidota > Bacteroidia > Chitinophagales > Chitinophagaceae > Niabella. Next base: position 2,614 of record JBQGCI010000555.1, on the reverse strand, counting down.
GAGTTTATCTAACTTCTTCACCTGCTTAATAGTATATCTTTACCTGATGCAATCAGCAAAAATACGTCTTTCATCCCAGCATATAAAGCTTGTTACCAATGCCGACTGGATTTTAACAAAGAATGAAATTCTGCTGCATATTAAAACGGCATTTGAAGAGCTTTATAACTGGCAGCAGTTTACCCTGCAATCGCATGCACTACCTGACGATGTGCTAAAACCGGGAGGGAAAATATCACGCGGCGAAAATTACCTGGGCTTACCCTGGATTGTTTTAGACCATCCCCGTCATTTTATAAAGGAAAATATTTTTGCAGTAAGAACCTTATTCTGGTGGGGCCGGTTTTTCAGTACCACGCTGCATTTGTCGGGTGTATGGCAACAAAAAAAAGGGCAGCAACTGGTAAATGCCTTCGAAAGCCTGCAAAAGAGATCTTTGAAGTTATGCTACAGCGGCAACGAATGGGTGCATGACATCAATAGTGACACTTATATTTTTTTAAGCGCCATTGATCAAAAAGATTTCGAAAAAATAATACAGGAAGCCCCTTTCGTAAAAATTGCCGCGTATACCAGCATTGAAAACATCGAAAACTCAATGGAAATCCTGATGCAGCAGTTTGAGTTTTTGGTTAATATACTGGGAGATGACAGCTAATAATTACTGTCACCTGTCCACTTAATGGATTACAAGCTAGTTGCCCAACCTGTGAAAAAGGTCTTTCACCTGGTAGTCCCAAAGCTGGCTCTGATCTTTTATTTCCCGCTTTTCAGCGAAATCTGTGATCACCAGAATGGTTTGGTTAGTTATTTCAGACTTATCTATTTTAAATTCAAAATATTCGTCTTTGGGCGAAGCCGCCCATTTAAAACGGATAAAGCTTTCTTCTTCCTGCTCCAGAACCACCGCTTCCTCGTAGGTCCCGTTCCAGCCGAAATAAAACTTCCCGTCACGTTCATCTACGTGCTCGGCAAACCATTCTCCCAAGCCGTTAGAGGTAGCTAAAAACTCATACAATATAGTTGGGGAGCAGCGAACGGGATACTCCAAGGTGAACTTCTGTTTACTCATCGTCACGATATTATTACTCAATAAGTCGCAATTATATAAAATTTATCAAACAAACAAAATTTATTTTTATTCAGCAGGCTGCAGCGCCACTACCGGATGCTCTTGCCTGCCCCCGTTGGTACCCGAAGGGGCGGGCGCTCGGTGCAGGCGGGGGCTGCACACTTTTGCAGGAGTGCCCCTATCGTCGAAAACGTCTAAAAGCAATATATTTGCATCCATTTTTCATTATATAATCATTCTACAGGGTAGAATTATTTTTATATTCTTATGTTCAATAATCTACAGGATAAATTAGATACCGCCTTTAAGAACCTGAAGGGACAGGGCCGGATCACGGAACTTAACGTAGCATCGACTGTAAAGGAAATTCGCCGTGCGTTAGTTGATGCCGATGTAAACTATAAAATAGCTAAAGATTTTACTGACAAAATCAAGGATAAGGCTGTTGGTGAAAAAGTGATCAACGCGGTTAGCCCCGGCCAGTTAATGGTAAAAATTGTAAAGGATGAATTAACCGAGCTGATGGGCGGTGAAGAGGCTCCTTTCAATGCCAAAGGTAATCCGGCTGTCATACTGATCGCAGGTTTACAGGGTAGCGGTAAAACTACTTTCAGCGGTAAACTGGCTAATTTCCTGAAAACCAAGAAGGGGCTTAACCCTTTGCTGGTGGCTGCCGATATTTACCGCCCGGCAGCGATGGAACAGCTTCGGGTATTGGGAGAGCAGATTGGTGTTGAGGTACACCTGGAACCGGAAAATAAAGATGCGGTAAGTATTGCACAAACTGCTGTTGCCAGCGCCAAAAGCAAAAATAAAAACGTAGTTATTATTGATACGGCCGGTCGTTTAGCTATTGATGAGCAAATGATGACCGAGGTAGCCCATATTAAAAATGCGGTTACTCCACAGGAAATTCTTTTTGTGGTAGATAGTATGACCGGTCAGGATGCCGTGAATACAGCCAAAGCTTTTAATGAACGCCTGGACTTCAGCGGCGTGGTGCTCACCAAATTAGATGGCGATACCCGAGGGGGTGCAGCCATTTCCATCCAATACACCGTAAACAAGCCTATTAAGTTTGTAAGCAATGGTGAAAAGATGGATGCCCTGGATGTGTTTTACCCCGAAAGGATGGCGCAGCGTATATTGGGGATGGGGGATATTACCTCGCTCGTAGAGCGTGCCCAGCAACAGTTTGACGAAGAGCAGGCTAAAAAAATTGAGAGCAAGATCCGTAAAAACAAATTCGACTTTGCAGATTTCAAGGCCCAGCTGGAAATGATCAAGAAAATGGGGAATATGAAAGACCTGTTAGGTATGATCCCCGGTGTAGGCAAACAAATTAAAGACCTGGATATCAGCGACGACAGTTTTAAAGGAATCGAAGCCATTATTGATTCGATGACGCCCGAAGAACGCGGCAATCCAGATCTGATCAATGGCAGTCGCCGTAAACGTATTGCCCTGGGCAGTGGCAAAGACATTGCAGAAGTAAATGCCTTTATGAAGCAGTTCGAGCAAATGCGCGACATGATGAAAAAC